>CAMPGR010000023.1 GCA_946885605.1 uncultured Pseudomonadota bacterium | reverse complement strand
CCCAAGACCCCGCGCGTCTGGACCCCCACCCCCACCCCCCCTCTCCCGCCTAGGGCCCCCCCCCCCGCCACCGTGCCGGTACCGGGGACGGCGAGTACTACGACAAGAAGCGCAGGAAATTCGACGTGGGTGTATTGCTGCGGTTGCGGAAGGCGATCGACCGCTGGTCGCCGGACGTGATCCATAGCTTTCTTTTCGACGGCAATTTCTACGCGCGGCTTGCAGCGCTTGGGCGTACGGTCCCGGTGCTCAATTCGGAACGCAGCAACGGTTACCGATTATCGGGCCTGCAGAGGCTGGCACACCGGATGACCCGCGGCGGCGCTTGCGCGGTGGTCGCCAACAGTCATGCCGGCCGCGCGTTTGCCCAACGGCTGTTCGACTTGCCGGCGGACGACGTGCATGTCGTGTGGAACGGGATACGGCTCGCCGATCTGGAGCGCCAGACGGTCGCGACTACGGATTACCGAATCGAGTTTTTCGGCGACCCCGGCGTTCGCCTGGCTACGCTCGTGGGATCGATCCGGCCCGCGAAGGATTACCACCTCGCGCTGGAGGCCGCGGCACGTCTCATTGTGCTCGATCCGGCGTGGCGCGTGCTGCTGATCGGGGACCGCACTTCGTCGGATTCCGGCGCTTACAAATTGGAAGTGCTCGCGCACTATGCGCGGCTCGGCGCCCCCAAGAAGATCCGCCTGTGCGGCATGAGGGCCGATGCCGCAGCGATCGCACGGCAGAGCGATGTGCTCTACAGCACCTCCGTCTATGAAGGTTTTCCGAATTCGGTGCTCGAGGCGATGGCGCTCGGCGTTCCGGTCGTCAGCACGGAGTATTCCGATATTCGCCGCATCCTGCCGTTCCCGCAGCAGGTGGTCGCGAACCGGGCAGCCGAGGACATCGCGCGCGCCATAATGTGGGCGCACTCGAAGCGTGAGGCCATCGCCGCGAAACAAAAGCAATGGGTGCGCAGCCACGCGACGATTGAAAGGGCCGCCGCGCTGCTGGAAGGCGTCTATCTTAAGTACATCGACAAGCGCGCCGTCGTCGAGCAGATCGCCTGCGCCGCCGCTCCCACGCGGATGGAGCACGAACGGTGAGCGCGGAGGAGCGCGATGCAGGCGTGATGCTGCGCCGGCTGCGGCAGCGGGCGCTGTCGCTGGGCGGCGCGCATGGCTTCGATTACCTCACGCATTTCCTGCTTCCGGTGGTGCTCGCGCGCTGTCTCGACACGGTGGCCTTCGGCCAGTACCGGCTCGTGTGGCTCGCGGCGAGAACCGCCATGGCGGCTGCGCCGCTCGCCATGCCGACGAGCCTTTATTACTTCCTTCCCCGCTCCGATCGCAACACCCGCCGGCTCTACGTCAACCAGACGCTGCTGTTTCTCTGCCTGACCGGGCTCGTTTCGGGATGGGCGGTCAGCAGCTGGAACCCCTGGCTGCCTGAATCGATGTACGCGCTGGAGCAGCATGGCGCTCTGGTGCCGCTTTTCGTGCTGCTGTGGGTCATCGCATCGCTCCTCGACATGCTGCCGGCGATCGAGGAGCGCGTGATGTGGCAGACGAAGTCGGTCGTCGGTCTCGCTCTGTTGCGTACCCTCGCCCTTGCGGCGACAGCTATTGTGACGCGTCAACTCGAGCCGGTGCTGATCGTGCTCATCGCGTTCGTGACCTTCAAGATCGGCGTCCTGGTTTTCTACATCGCGCGGCACCATGGGCTCCGCGGGCCGATCCTGCGCTGGAGAGCATTCGTCGATCAGGTGAAGCACGCGACGCCGTTCGGCGCGGCGGGCGCGCTCTACGACCTCCGGGCCCAGGCCGATCAATGGGTTGCGGCCGCAATTTTTTCGCTGGAGCTGTTTGCGGCTTTTTCGGTCGGTACCGTTATCGGAATGCTGGTGTCGGTGCTCCGCAAGTCGGTCAACACCGCGTTCCTGCCCAGCATGAGCAAGCTGCAGGCGGCGGGCGACCTGCGTGGGATGCTCGAGCTCAACAGCCGTGCCAATGCCATGGTCGGCGCGCTGGTGTGCCCGCTCGCGGCGTACGCCTTCGTATTCGCCGAAGAAGTGGTGACCACGATCTACACCGCGTCCTATGTCGCTGCGGCGCCTGTCATGAGGGTCTACATCGTCGGTCTCCTGCCGCTGGTGGTGGAGCTTGCCAGCATCACGCTGCTCCTGCGGCAGGGCCCGTTCGTCGTCGGCGTCAATGCAGTGGCGCTCGTCTTCGCCGTGCCGGCGAGCTGGTTCGCAGCCCAGCACTTCGGCCTTGCCGGCGCGGCCGCGGGCAGCGTCATCGCGATTTACCTCGATCGCTTCGCTACATTGCGGCATATCTCCCGACTTTCCGGCGTTCCGATGCGCCGTCTCCAGGACTGGCGCACGCTCGGGCGGCTCCTGGTGTACGCGGTGATCTGCGCGGCGCTGGCGGAATGGCTCGTCGAGCACTACTTCGCGGGAAGCGGGCCGCTTGTCAAGCTTCTTTTCGGAGGCGCGGTGCTTGGCGTCGCTTATACCGCGCTCTTCGGGCTCGCCAGCATGAGAAACGGTCTCGCAATGGCGGGAAAGCGCTGATGCACAGGCAACGTGAGGCAAGGCATGGAACTCGTGAACGGTAATGCCGGGCAGAGGGACGGGATTGTTGCGCTATCGCCAGCGCACGGCGAGGCGCAGCGTGCCGAAGCGGCGGATCGGAGACCGCTGCGCATCGCCCTCTTCGCGGATTCGAAACTGCAACCGCACTGGCTTGTCTCGGCATTCGAGAAGGTGGTGGCTTCAGGTGTCGCCCGCATCGAACTCGTAGCCTACACCGATGCCCGGGCATCGAAAGTGCCGTGGTGGTGGCGGCTCTATAGTCGCGTGGATGCATGGTGCTTCGGCGCCCGCGCCGATCCCGCGACACTCGTCGATCTCACTACGCGGGTTGCCGCGCCCCGCGGGTTCACCATCCCTGATTGCCATGCCGATCTCGCCGCGCTGGCCACGTGGCGCGCCTCCGTGAGCAGCCTGAATCTTGACGTCGCGTTCGTGCTCGGTGATCTCGATGTGCGGGTCGTCGAGGGTCTCGCGCAGCATGGCGTGTGGCGCTACGCCTTCGGCACACGGGGCGATCAGGCGCAAGGCTGGGCCGGCATAGTGGAGACGCTGAACGGAGAACCAGTCACCGCATGCAGCCTGGTCGCGCGACGCGGATCGGGTGACGAACGCGTCGTGTACCGATCGTGGTCGCGCACGCATCCTTACTCGGTTTCACGCAATCGCTGCAACGTCGTGCACAAGGCTGCTGAATTTCCGCTGAGGGCGTTGCGGGCGCTCCAGTGCGCTCACGAAGCCACTCTCCACGACAAACCCATGCATCCCATCGTGAACGATCGACACGGGACGGGACGGATCGGCGCACTGCCCAGGCTCGGCGTGCGGATCGCGCAGCGCGCGCTGCAGAAGCTGTGCTATGTGGACCAGTGGTTTCTGGCCTATCGATTCGGCCGCGGCGAAGGATGGAGCGGCGACATCCGGCAATATCGGCAGCTGATGCCACCCAAGGACCGCATCTGGGCCGATCCCTTTCCGATCGAGCGCAACGGGCGCTATTTCGTTTTTTTCGAAGAGCTGCCGTTCGCCGCAGGAAAAGGGCACATCGCTATGGTGGAGCTCAGTCCGGACGGCGCGCACTCAAGTCCCGTGCGCGTGCTGGAGCGCGATTACCATCTTTCGTATCCCTTCCTGATCGAGCTCCATGGCGCGCTTTACATGGTCCCCGAGACGCTTCAGAACCGCAGCGTCGAGCTCTATCGCTGCGTCGATTTTCCGCTGCGCTGGCGCCTGGAGCGCGTGCTGATGCGTAACGCGCGCTACGCCGACGCGACTTTCCACCGGGAAGGCGGGACGTGGTGGATGTTCGTCAATATGGGATTCGAAGGCGCGGAGGCCTATGACGAGCTGCACGCCTTCCACGCGGATAGCCTGTCGGGAGAGTGGCGCCCTCACGCAGCGAACCCGGTGAAATCCGACGTGCGCTCGGCGCGGCCTGCGGGTCGCCTTTTCCGGCGTGACGGTGCACTCTATCGCCCGGGGCAGATTTGTGCGCCGCTATACGGCTCGGGTGTTTCGATCAACCGCGTCGTTCAGCTCTCTGCGCGGGCCTATGTCGAGGAGGAAGTCGAGCGCATTGTTCCGGCTGCGGATTCCGGCATACTGGGCGTGCATACGGTCAACCGCGCGGGCGAGCTGAGCGTGCTCGATGCCTTTGCCCGGCGCGCGCGGATGTGATCAGAAGAAATCGAAGTCTCCCATCACGAAGTAGAGATCCGCGATATCGAGGCGACCGTTCGAGTCGCGGGTGAAGCATGCGGCGCTTCTGCTGTCAACGACGAGAGCGCCGGATGTTTTCTTGAGCCAGAACCCGCATTGCGCTGCCACGCCATGGAAGAAGTTGCCCTGCGAGGCGTTGAAATGGATTGCGATCGCGCCGAGGTGCGCAGCCCAGTCGATCAGCAGCCCGAAAGCTGCGTGAGCGAGTGCGCGATCGGGCTTCATGTAGACGTCGAGGAGATGCGCGACGCGGTGGATCATGCGCACGGCGAAATAGCCGCGCACGTGGCCGCGCTGCTCGATCAGCGCGACGCGGTACGAGCGGACCGGCGAACCGAAATAACGCCATTGCAGAAAACGACTGTCGCGGACGGTGAACCCGGCGATGCTCTGGACGAGATCCGAATGAACCCGTTCGAGTTCGGCGTCGAAGCGCTCGACCGGCGTAAGCCGGACGTCTCCTGCCTTCAGCAGAGAACCTACGGCGGGATCCGCGGCGCGCCGCGTCTCATGGCCGTTCAGGCCCATCCGATAGCCGAGGTAGCGCGGCCACGAAATCGGCTTCACGCGGGTCTCGCTGGAGCCGATCACGGTGACGAGCGGCATGCGCTGGTAGATCGGCAGTGAGTTGCCGTTGGGGATCGTGAATTGGAGCGCATCGGATTCGGCGGCGAAGTCGTGCAGTTGCTGTACGAGCCGGGTGAAGATGCCGCGTTTGCGATGCTGGGGTGCGACCATCGCATCCGCAAACTCGTACGCGCTGCGCTGCGTGCCGCGCCACCAGAACTTCCATGGAAGCGCGGGTCGTACGCCGACCAGTTCGCCGTTCTCGTCGAAAGCGGCCATGATCACGGCCGTGCCATTGGGATTGTCTTTGTAGAGCCACTCCGCCTCGGCCAGCGGGCGACTCGAGACATGGCAGGCGTTGTACAGCTCGTTCACCTTGGCGAGCTCGCTGATGTCGAGCCGGCGATAGCTGTACCGCGGCGCAGTCGCGTGCCGCGTTTCGAGCTGTGCAGTGGCGTTGACGTCCAATGTAATCGACCTCCCGAACGTAGGCGCTCGTCTCACTCTATGGCTGCCGCATTAAATTCGGCGAGCCGGCTTCGCGTTCTCCATAGTTCCTTTGGGTAGCGCCCGTGATACGGACCAACTGGACTATTCCGGGCACAACCGCGGTAGCAACCGCGGTACACAGTGCACGCCGACAATGCCCCGCGTTTCCCGCCTCCCTGTAGAGAGAGCAGCGTCGCGACCTCGTGATGCGGGCGGACCTCGTGATGCGGGCGGCCTTCCTTCATCGGAAAAGGAGCGAACCGGAATGACCCTATACGACGAGCAGCGCGCCCGGCTGCGCCGCAATCCGCACACCTGGCTCGTGACCGGCGCCGCCGGGTTCATCGGCTCGCATCTCGTGGAAGCCCTGCTGCGCCTCAAGCAGACCGTCGTCGGGCTGGACAATTTATCCACGGGGCACCGGCACAACCTGGAGCAGGTGAGGGAAGCGGTCGGCGAGCAGCGCTGGAAGCGGTTTCGCTTCATCGAGGGCGACATCCGCTCGCTCGAAACCTGTCACGAGGCGTGCCGGGCCGTCGATTTCGTGCTGCACCAGGCGGCGCTCGGGAGCGTGCCGCGCTCGATGGAAGATCCGCTCACCGCGCACGCCGTGAACGTGACGGGATTCCTCAACATGCTGCTTGCCGCCCGCGACGCGGGCGTGGTGCGCATGGTGTATGCGGGGTCGAGTGCGGTTTACGGCGACCAATCTCGTCAGCTCAAGATTGAATCCGAGCTCGGCAGGCCGCTCTCGCCATACGCCACAGGCAAGTACATGAACGAGCTGTACGCCGAGACCTTCGCGCGCTGCTATGGCTTTCCGACGATCGCACTGCGTTACTTCAACGTGTTCGGCCCGCGCCAGGACCCGAACGGCCCTTACGCCGCTGTCATTCCGCTGTGGATCGCCGCCATGATGCGCAGCGAGCCGGTCTACATCAATGGCGATGGCGAAACCGCGCGCGACTTCTGCTACGTCGACAACGTCGTGCAGGCGAACCTGCTCGCCGCGACCGCCGACGATCCGGCCGCGGTGAACCAGGTCTACAACATCGCGGTGGGGAACCGGACGACGCTCAACGAGCTCTTCGCGCTTGTTCGTTCCCTGCTCGAGCCGATATGCCCGCACGTGCGTAGCCTGCGCCCGACGTATCGCGCCTTTCGGGCGGCCGACGTGCGCCTTTCGCAGGCGGATATCGGCAAGGCGCGGCGCCTCCTCGGTTACGAGCCGCGATGGAATGTGCGGCAGGGCCTCGCACAGGCGATCGAGTGGTATGCGGCAAGCCTCGCGGCGCGACGTGTAGCGCCGGCGGAAATCGGGGCCGGTGTGGCGGCGCTTTCATAAACGGCACTACAGGGAAGAACGATGTTCGACGGAAGAAATCGTGCTTTACTGCGCGGAACGCGGGCAAAGGGACCGGCGACAGCGGCGCAAGAAGTGCTGGAGCGCCCGGACGCCGCACGCCAGTCGGAGCGCGCCGCTCGCGGCGTGCAGCAAACCGGGCGGCTCGCTGTCGTCGGCCTGGGCTACGTCGGGTTGCCGATGGCGGTCGAGTTCGGCAAACGGCGCCCGACGCTGGGCTATGACATATCGCGCAGGCGCGTGGACGAGCTGCGGCACGGAGTCGATTCCACCGGTGAGGTGCGGGTCGCGGAGCTCAGAGAAGCGCCCTACCTGCAGATCAGCGACGATCCAACGGAGCTCGAGCTGGCGGACTTCATCATCATCGCAGTGCCGACGCCGATCAACGCGGCGCGCCAGCCCGACTTCGGGCCACTCGAAGCCGCGAGCGCGATGGTAGGCAAGCATATGAAGCCGGGCGCGATCGTGATCTACGAATCGACCGTCTACCCCGGAGCTACCGAGGAAGTATGCGTGCCCATGCTGGAAAAGCATTCCGGCATGAGGTGGCGGCACGACTTCCACGTCGGCTACTCACCGGAGCGCATCAACCCCGGCGACCCCGAGCACAGCTTCGCGCGGATCACGAAGGTCGTGTCCGGCGACGATGCGGGAACGCTGGAGAAAATCGCGGATCTCTACGCCTCGGTGGTCACGGCGGGGGTCTACCGCGCCTCATCGATCCGCGTGGCCGAAGCGGCGAAGGTCATCGAGAACACGCAGCGCGACCTCAACATCGCTTTCGTGAACGAGCTTGCGATCATCTTCGACAAGCTCGGGCTCGACACGATGGAGGTGTTGAAGGCGGCGGGCACGAAGTGGAACTTCCTGCCCTATCGGCCGGGCCTCGTTGGCGGGCACTGCATCGGCGTCGATCCGTACTACCTCACGCACAAGGCGGAGCTCGCTGGCTACCATCCCGAGGTCATCCTGGCCGGCCGCCGCATCAACGACGGCATGGGGCTCCATATCGCGCGCAAGACGGTTCAGCAGATGATCCATGCCGGACGCAACATCAAGGGCGCGCGCGTGAACGTCCTCGGGCTCACGTTCAAGGAGAACTGCGCCGACGTGCGCAATTCCAAGGTGGTGGACATCATCAACGGGCTGCGCGAATTTGAAGTCGAGACATTCGTGCACGATCCCGTCGCGGATGCCGGCGAGGCGTTGCGCCAGTATGACATCAGGCTGCGCGCCTGGGACGAGCTGCCGGCGGCCGATGCGCTCGTGCTCGCCGTCGCGCATCGACAGTTTCTCGATATCGGGGCCTCCCGATATGCCGGCAAGATCGTGCGCTGCGGCTGCTTCATCGACGTCAAATCGGTATTCGACGCCGCGCTGCTGCGAAGCGAAGGCCTGCACGTGTGGCGGCTGTAAGCCATGTGCGGAATTGCGGGATGGGTGGCGAAAGCGGAGAGCCCGCTCGCGGAAGACACGCTGGTCGCGATGCTGCGTGCGATCGCGCATCGCGGGCCCGACGATGAAGGGATCGCGTATTTCCGCGCGAGCGGCGGCGAGCACGTCTTTCTCGGGCATCGGCGGCTCGCCATCATCGATCCCGAGGGCGCACACCAGCCGATGTGCGACGGGGAAGCCGGCCTCGCCCTAACCTTCAACGGCGAGATTTACAACTTCCGCGAGCTGCGCGAGGAACTCGCGCGCCTCGGTTACCGCTTCACGCGGAATTCCGACACGGAAGTATTGCTCCGCGCCTACCAGCACTGGCACGAGGATGCCGTCGATCGTCTTCGCGGCATGTTCGCCTTTGCGATCTGGGATGCGCGCAAAGAGCGTCTGTTTCTCGCGCGCGACCGCTTTGGTGAAAAGCCTCTGTTCCTCTACGAGAACGGAAGCGGACTCTTCTTTGCATCCGAGATCAAAGCGCTGCTCCAGATTCCCGGCGGCAAACCTGCGGTGAGCCTGGAAGCGGTCTGGGACTATCTCGCCTATCGCTACGTGCCGGGTCCCGGCACGCTTTTCGCGGGCATTCGCAAGCTGCAGCCCGGCACGGTCGCGACATGGGAAAAAGGGCGTTTCACCGAGCGCCGCTATTGGCACCCGCCGGATCGTCTCCCGGGGCATTCCTCTCCCGCGCGCAGTGACGCGGTCGCCACGTTTCTGGCGCGGCTCGACGATGCGGTGAGATCGCAGATGGTGAGCGACGTGCCGTTCGGCGCGTTTCTTTCCGGCGGCATCGACTCATCCACTATCGTCGCGCTCATGAGCCGGCACAATTCGCGGGTGCGCACGTTCTCGGTCGGTTTCGGCGGGGATCGCTACAGCGAGCTTCCTTATGCCGCGGAAGTCGCGGCGCATTTCCGCACGCAGCACTGTGAAATCGTGGTCGAGCATCGCGATATCATGGACCACCTGCCGCGGCTCGTCGCCTATCGCGACGCCCCTGTATCGGAACCTTCCGATATCGCGATCTACCTCCTGGCCCGGGAGGCGGCACGCAGCGTGAAGATGGTGTTGACGGGAGAGGGCAGCGACGAGATGCTCGGCGGGTATCCCAAGCACATCGCGGAGCGCTTCGCCTCGGGCTATCAGAAGCTGCCGCGCGCGATGCGTCGCGCGCTGATCGGGCCTATCACGCATGCGCTGCCTTACCGCTTTCGCCGCGCCAAGACTGCCGTCACCAGTCTCGATATCGAGGACTGGCGCGAGCGCTACGTGCGCTGGTTCGGCGCGCTCAACCGCGCGGAGCGCGATCGCCTCTCGGTGCTGCGGCTCAACGGCACGCCGCGGACGGATGCGCCGCCGTTCGACGCGGACCCGGAAAGCAGCGCGCTGAGGCGCATCCTGTATTTCGATCAGACGAGCTGGCTTCCCGACAACCTGCTCGAGCGCGGCGACCGCATGACGATGGCCGCTTCCATCGAATCGCGCGTGCCGTTTCTCGATCACGAGTTCGCGCAATACGTGTCGAGCCTCCCCGACGACTACCGCGTGCGCCGCCTGCGCAGCAAGTGGATCCTGCGTGAGGCGTGCCGCGATCTTCTTCCGCAGCGGATACTGGAGCGGCCGAAAGTGGGGTTCCGGGTGCCGGTCAACAAATGGTTCCGTGCCGACATGCGCGACTACCTGCTGGAACATCTGAAGAGCGCGAATTCCCTTACCCGGCAGTACTACGACGCCGCCGTCCTGGATGCTGTGCTTGCCGAGCATCTGGACGGGCGCCAGAACCACGAAAAGCTTCTGTGGGCGCTCCTCAACCTCGAAATCTGGCATCGTCAGTATGCTTGAGGGTGAAACGGTGGACGGGACATGGACGGAACCGCAGCCCAAGCCGGTTGGGGGCCGCGGACGCCTCTGCTGGTATCTCAACCGCCTGCGCTGCATGACACCGGCCGAATTGCGCCACCGCGTGCTGCAAGCCGCGCAGGTGCGCGCTGAACATTGGGGGCTTGCACGCCGCGCGTCCCCCCCGCCCGCACAACCCGATGCGCGCGGCCATCCCTGGCTGCGCATGCCCGCCAGCCCGGATGCCGGGGCCTGTGTGCGGGCGGCGGACCGCATCGTCGAAGGCCGCTACCAGTTATTCGCGCTGCGCGACGTTGCGCTCGGCACGCCGCCGCGCTGGAACCGCGATCCCAAGACCGGAGTGGAAGGGCCCTTGCGCTTCGGAAAGCTTCTCGATTATCGCGATCCGGGGCTGGTTGGCGATATCAAGTATGTCTGGGAACTCAATCGCCATCTGCATCTCGTCACGCTGGCGCACGCCTATGCGGTGACAGGGGATGCGCGCTATTTCGGTGTCATACGGGATCACCTCGAGAGCTGGTTTTCCGCCTGCCCGTGTCCGCTCGGGCCCAACTGGTCGAGTGCGCTCGAGCCCGCGCTCAGGCTCGTGAGCTGGTCCACGGCGTGGCAGCTCCTCCGCGCTCGCGATTCCTCGATTTTTGCGGCAGCATCGAACGCGCGCCTGCGGGAGCGCTGGCTCGCATCGGTGTTCGACCACGCGAGCTTCGTGCACGGCTACTTTTCGCTGTACTCCTCCGCCAACAATCATCTCATTGGCGAAGCGGCGGGGCTTTATGTCGCGGCCCTGACGTGGCCCTGCTGGCCGCACTCTGCCACCTGGCGCGCCGAGGCGAAAGCGATACTGGAGCGGGAAGCGCTTTTGCAAAACGCACCGGACGGCGTCAACCGGGAACAGGCCACGGCGTATCAGCGCTTCGAGCTGGAGCTCTTGTTGCTCTGCTGGCTCGCTGCGGGGGCGAGCGGGGAGAGTTTTTCGGCAACCTTCCGCGCTCGGCTGGAAGCGATGCTCGAATACCTTGCCTCCGTCATGGACGTCGCCGGCAACGTGCCGATGATCGGCGATTCCGACGATGCCATCGCCGTGCGGCTCGACCACCGTCCGGCTTTCTGCGGCTACCGCGCCCTGCTTGCGACCGGTGCGCTGCTTTTCCAGCGCGGCGACTTCAAGGTCAAGGCAGGTGGGCTGGACGAGCGCACGCGGTGGCTGATGCCCGACGCCGACCGTGCGTTCGCGGCGCTCGACTCGTCGGACGTCCATTTGCCGGTGAGACGCGCCTTTCCCGATGGCGGGTATTACATACTCGGATGCGACTTCGAGACGCCGCGCGAAATCCGGCTTATCGCGGACGCCGGTGCTCTCGGGTATCAAACGATCGCTGCGCACGGGCACGCCGACGCGCTCGCATTCTCGCTTTCCGTCGGCGGAGTCGAGTTCCTTATCGACCCCGGAACCTATGCGTATCACACTCACGCGCCATGGCGCCGGTATTTTCGCGGCACCGCCGCGCACAACACCGTGCGCATCGACGCCGCGGACCAGTCGGAGGCCGGCGGCAATTTCATGTGGACGAGAAAGGCGCGCGCGCACTGCGTCGACTGGTCAGCCGACGACGAGCGTGACGTGTTCGCAGGCTGGCATGACGGGTATCTGCGTCTCGCCGATCCGGTCGTGCACCGTCGCCGCATCATGCTGGAGAAGCGCATGCGTCGCATTGTCGTGGAGGATATGCTCGAGATGAGGGGCGCGCACATCGTCGAGCTCTTTTTCCATTGCAGTGAAACGTGCCGCGTCGCGCCCGCGCCGTCGGGATACACCGTTTGCTGCGGGGCAAGGTGCATTCGCCTCGCCCTTCCGCAAGCGCAAGGCGCCGAGCACGCAGTCCACTGCGGGCGCGTGACACCTATTCTCGGATGGATCTCCCGGCGCTTCGACGAAAGAGCGCCGTCGCCGACCATCGCCTGGCGCTGCCGGCTCTCGGGCAACGCGGTGCTTCGCACCGAAATCGCCTGTTGACCCGAGCGAACGGCGGGTCGCTCCCGAGATCGGGCCCGTTTCATCAAAGTGCGGCATTGCCGCTCGCGCCGGAGCTGAATCGCTTTGCGGAGGAATGGTTCTGGGAATCGAGACAAGTCGCGGTAGAGCGCTCGGCCGGCGTCATGCCTTGCGACTGATCCAAGAAGACTAACGCGGCCCGGCTAGCGGTCTCACGAGGCTCAATGCGCCTCGTGGATGATGCGCATCCGGGAAATGATCGCAGGATGCAACTTTCCGCAGAAAGAAAGATGCTGGGCGCCACACTCGATTACCTCATCTTGAGAACCCTGGCCCACGATCGGAATGCGGCGACCGAGGAAGAACTGAACCGCCGCGCAACCGGGGTTTCGGCCGCTTCGTTCGTGCAGGAGACGGCGAAACTGCGCAAGATCCTCGGCCGGTTCGAAGGCCGTTTCCCGCTCGATCCGCAGCTCAGCTATCTCGACATGGGATGCGGCAGCGGCGGGCTCACCCTTTCGCTTGCCAAACTCGGCGTCAATCGGATCACGGGCGTCGACTTCATGCCACGCCACATCGAGCGAGCGCGCGCCTACGCCTCGCTCCTTGGCATGGGGGAGCGTGTGCAGTTCCTTTGCCGCGATTTGCGCACCTGGGTCCCCGAGGAAAAATTCGACGTCGTGCTGTCGTTCGATGCGATGGAGCACATCGACGATCCCCAGGCATCCCTGCGCAGGATGGGCGAGCTGATCGCGCCAGGCGGTGTCGCCGTGCTCGCGTTCGGCCCGCTGTTTCATTCACCGTATGGCGATCACATGTGGGATTTTTTCCGGCTGCAGATTCCCTGGCGCGGCGTGCTCTTCTCGGAGCAGGCGTTGCTCCGTGTTCGCGCCGAGTGCTTCCGCCCGACCGACACGGCGAAGAGCTACCGGGAGATCGCGGGCGGCCTGAACCTCATGCGCTATTCGGAATTCCTGCGCTATGTCCGCCAGACGGGATGGGCATTCGCTTACCTGGCCGTCAATACGTTTCTCAGAAACAAGCCTGCGCTGCGCGCGCTGTCCGGCAGGCTGACGCGCACGCCGCTGCTGCAGGACTACTTCGTGCACAATGTTTACGCGGTGCTGCGACGCGTAGACGAGGGCATGCCCCTTGCCGCGTGACTGCGCCTCTTTGCCGGCGGCAATTACAGAATGAACGCGAGCCGTCCTAAAGTATTGATGGTCGGTCCGTGGCCCCCGACGAAAGGCGGTGTCACGACGTTCATGTGCAACGTCGTGAACTCGCAGCTCGCGCGCAGATATGACTTCATACGCTTCACGACGTCGCGTCCCGGGAAGCGCAATATCAGGCACGACAATTACGGTTATGGCGCGGTCTTCCGCGGAGGCGCCAAGCGCGTCGCCCAAGGCGTACTCATCACATTGTGGCACCTCATGCTCTACCCGTGGGTCGTGTTGAAGCACAGGCCCGTCGTCGTCCAGATCCAGGCGAGCGATTTTCAGGCGTTCTGGGAAGCCGCGCTGTACGTGCTCATGGGGAAGGCGCTGCGTCGCCTGATCGTGCTCCGCATCGGCGGCTCCTTCGACCGTTTCTACGAGGCGTCGAACGGCTTCGCGCGTGCGGCGATCCGTTGGACCCTGCGGCGTCCGTCGCTGCTCGTCGTGCAGTCCGAATACTGGAAGCGCTACGTGTCGGGTTTCGCCCGCGCGTTGCCGACGGTGGTCCTCAACAACTTCGTCCCCGAGCGCCTCGTTGAGCAGAGGTCCGCCCCGGTGCCGGACATTCCCCGCTTCCTGCTCTGTTCCGGTGAAGTGCCGCGCCTGAAGGGTGCGTACACGCTGCTGGCGGCGATGCGCATTCTGCTGGAGCGTGGCGTGAAATTGCGGGTCACGTTGCTTGCGGTACCGCAGCCGCTGCGCGAGGAAATTTCGCGCAGTGGACTGGCTGGCCACATCGACATGCTCGACTTTTGCTCGCACGAGGACACGCTCGAGGCGCTGCGCAGCACCGACGTGTTCCTGCAGATCTCCAGCAGCGAAGGGTTTCCGAACATGCTGCTGGAGGCCATGGCTCTCGGTTGCGCTTCCATAGTGACTCCGGTGGGCGCCGTGGCGGAAGTGGTAGGTGCGGATGGTGACTGCGCCTGTATCGTCGTGGTCGGCGACGCGGAGATGCTGGCCGCGCGCATCGCGGATCTCGCGGAGAACCGCGATGCCACCGCCCGCATGGGCGCCGCGGCCCAGAGACGCGTTCTCGAGCGCTACACCGAGCGCCGGATCCTCCCGATACTGGACAACGCATACCAGCAGGCCATGCGTACCTCGGGATGGGTGCAGCGGGCCGAGCGCGAGCGTCCTACGTAGCCCACGGATTCACTGTGGGAATTTCTCGCCCCCTCGCCCTGTGACGCAACAGTTACCGAAAACGAACTGACCGGACTATCGGAGGCGCGGGCACGATGCCACGTATGTCATTGGAGCGCTGGATGATCGCGTTGACTCGTGTGGCGGGCGCAAGCGGTGACGCGTCCGATTGCGCAAGGCCCGGCGCATTGCGAGGCTGTCGAAGAATGGAAGATGCATGAAAATCAGCGTATTTGGACTCGGCTATGTCGGCGCGGTATCGGCGGCGTGTCTCGCGAGAGACGGTCACCAGGTGATCGGCGTCGATCCCGATCACATAAAGGTCGATCTCATCAGCAAGGGCAGGGCGCCCATCGTCGAGCCCGAGCTGGGCGGAATCATCGCCGAGCAGGTTACGACAGGGAGGCTCCGCGCCACGACGGACGTGGCGCACGCGGTGCGGCAAAGCGATCTGCTGCTGGTCTGCGTCGGTACGCCGGGTCAGCGCAACGGCAGTATCGACCTGCAGTACGTGAAGCGCGTCTGCGAGCAGATCGGCTCGGTGCTGCGCGGGCACGAGGGCGCGCCGGTCGTGGTGATGCGCAGCACGCTGTTGCCCGGCACCATGCGTGAGCTCGTCATTCCGACGCTCGAAGCGCGCTCTGGAAAGCATGCGGGAGAGGAGTTCGGAGTGTGCATCAATCCCGAATTCCTGCGCGAAGGCACGGCGGTGCACGACTACTACAACCCGCCCAAGACGGTGATCGGCGAGCTGAACCCGGCGAGCGGGGACCTGCTTTTCAGTCTGTATGACGGCATGCCTGGCCCGCTCGTGCGAACCGACATCGGCACCGCCGAGATGGTGAAGTACGCCGACAACGCCTGGCACGCGCTCAAGGTCGGCTTCGCCAACGAGGTCGGCAACGTGTGCAAGGCGCTCGATGTCGATGCCCATCGGGTGATGGACATCTTCTGCCAGGACACGAAGCTCAATCTCTCTGCCTACTACCTCAAGCCGGGCTTCGCTTTTGGCGGTTCGTGTCTGCCGAAGGATCTGCGCGCCTTGCTCTACAAGGCGAGGACGCTCGACCTCGCGCTGCCGATACTGAGCGCCATATTGCCGAGCAACGAGCAGCAGATCGAGCGCGGCGTGCGCGCGGTGATCGAAAAGGGCAACCGGCAGGTCGGCATACTCGGCTTCAGCTTCAAGGCGGGTACCGACGACCTGCGGGAAAGCCCGGTCGTGGAGCTCACGGAGCGCCTGATCGGGAAGGGTTACGACCTTCGCGTGTACGACAGCAACGTACGGCTCGCGAGCCTGCATGGCGCAAACCGCAACTACATCGTGAACCACATCCCGCACATCTCACGCCTCATGGTTCACAGCATCGAGGAAATTCTGGCGCACGCCCGCACCATCGTCATCGGCAACGCGGCGCCCGAGTTTCGCGACGTGCCGCAACGTTTGACGGACGGGCAGACCGTGATCGATTTCGTGCGCATCTGCGCTGCGCGCAGCGTCGCCGGGGTGTACGAGGGTATCTGCTGGTAATCATTCTTCGCGGCGGCGATACGAAGAGCCGCCCTCGGTTGTGCGATGCGCGGGGCCCGCATGCCGGGACACAGCCAGGAAGGAGAGCGCAAGTTGAATCACCGCCGACGCGTCCTCATACTCGTCGAAAACTTGCCCAGCCCGTTCGATCGCCGGGTGTGGCAGGAAGCGACGGCGCTCAGGGATGCCGGCTATACGGTTTCGATCATCTGCCCCACCGGCCGCGGCTGCGAGAAGAGATTCGAGGCGATCGACGGCATACACGTGTGGCGCTATGCGTTGCCCCTTGAGGGCGAAGGCCCCAAGGGCTACGCGATCGAGTACGCGGCGGCGCTGGCGTGGACCTTCGTCCTCACATGGAGGGTGTATTTCACGCGTGGCTTCGATGTGATCCACGCCTGCAATCCGCCGGATCTCTTCTTCGTGATCGGCGCTTTCTTCAAGCTCCTCGGCAAGAGATTCCTGTTCGACCATCACGATCTCAACCCGGAGCTCTACGAGGCGAAGTTCGGGCGCCGCGACCTGCTTTACCGGCTGCTGCTCAAGCTCGAGTACTGGACGTTCCGCTTCGCGGACATATCGGTGGCGACGAACGACTCGTATCGGCGGATCGCCATCGAGCGCGGCCGCATGGCGGAGGAACGCGTGTTCGTCGTGCGCAGCGGGCCGAGCCTGGAGCGCATGCACATCCTGCCTCCGCGGGAGGCGCTGAAGCGCGGGCGCCGCTATCTGGTGGGCTACGTCGGGGTGATGGGCAGGCAGGAGGGCATCGACTACCTGCTGCAAGCCGCGCATGCGATCGTGATCCATCACGGGCGCACCGACGTTCACTTCGGCCTGGTCGGCGGCGGCACCTCGCTCGAGCGGATGAAACAGATGGCCGCCGAGCTCGGGATCGCGGACTACGTGACGTTCACGGGCCGGGTGCCCGACAACGAGATGCTAGCGATGCTCAATACCGCGGACGTCTGCGTGAATCCCGACGTGGTGAATGACATGAACGACAAGTCCACGATGAACAAGATCATGGAATACATGGCGCTCGGCAAGCCCATCGTTCAATTCGATCTGGCCGAAGGCCGCTACTCCGCCCAGGAGGCGTCCCTCTACGCGCGCAAGAACGATCCGCTCGACTTTGCCGACAAGATCCTCGAGCTCCTTGCGGACCCCGCGCAGCGCGCGCGGATGGGGGAATTCGGGCGGCGGCGCGTCGAGAACGAGCTCGAATGGCGGCACGAAATTCCGAAGCTGATTGCAGCCTACGAGGCGCTATGGGGTGCGCCCGGCGTATCGCCTGCTCCGCGCGGCATCGGAGCGCGGTGAGGCGAGGTGAACGAAGAGCTCAGCTGCCGCATCATGGATTCGACGACCCGCAAAAGAGCACTCCGCATGCTGTCGCATGGCGTGTACGTGCTCACCTCGCGGAGCGAAGACCGCTACGGGGCGGCGACCGTGACCTGGGTCTCGCAGGCATCCTTCAAGCCGCCGCTCGTGATGGCGGCCGTGCGCCGGGACAGCAATGTGTTCAGATGTCTAGAGAAAAGCGGGAAGGCCGTATTGCATATCGTCGGCATCGGTCAGCAGGAAATCGCGCGCCGCTTCTTTTTCCCGACGGCGGCGACGGAGGAGACGATCAACGGCGAGCCCTATGGCGAAGGGACGATCTCCGGCCCGGTACTCAGCCGCCTGCCGGCCCATGTGGAGTGCACGATAGACCGCATCGTCGATACGGAAGGCGATCACGCGATCGTGATCCTGCGCGTCGTCGAGGCCGAGTGCCGCGAGCAGATGGAACCGCTCACGATGGCCCAAACCTCATGGCGATACGGCGGGTAGCACCGAACTGTCCGGCGTAGCGGGCGTCCGCCTGCGGAATATCTGTCGCAGCGCTGGGAGCATCAAGGCAAGCGGTATCAGCCACACGAGCACGTAGATCAATTTCTCGCCCCAATATTTCTTCGGCGTATAGCCGGGCGCACCCTCGCCGGGGTGAACGACGTTGCCTTCCTTTCCGTAGATCTCAACGAGCGTCGCGACGACGTCCTCGTCGTAGCCGCGGGCGCGGTAATAGGGGGCGACGATGCCCGGAGCCTTCTCGATGTCCTCGATGTGATGTGGAATGACGACGCCATAGTCGGCGTCCAGGATCCACCATTCGTTCTTCCCGTCGTCCACCCGGGCCGTCGCGACGACGTGGCCGGTGAGCCCTATGATGCGCGTGGAGATGCCTTTTTGCCTCAGGATCTCGGCGGCGACGATGGCGTGCTGCGAGCAGAGCCCCACCCCGCGTTCCACGGCCTTCCTGTAATCGGCGAATTCGTACTTGAGGAAGCGCTTCGGATGCACGTAGCTCGCGGCGTAGAGCAGATAGTTCTCGGTGAGGGGCACTCTCAGGTTGTACTTGTCTATGCCTTCGTCGAGCCAGTAATGCGCAATCCCCTGGTTGGCCGCCTCGTTCACCAGGGAGACGTACGCCTTCCTGTCAGCCGGGCTCGCATCGAGCAGCTCGTGGAGCCGCTTTTCCGTGAGTGTAATGTCGCGAAGGAACAGCGTGCCCGCTTCGTTGTAGATGTCCGGGTTCCTGAGCGATGTGAAAAGACCGGGCACATTCAAGGCCAGCAGCATTATGCCCAGCGCGAACAGCGCCTTTGTCAAGCGGCTCTTGGACATCCTGGCACCCTCAGCCCGTATTGAGCGCGCGCCGCCCGGAAAGCAGGTTGCGCACCCGGCCTAGGGTGTGCCGATTGCGAAAGGCGGCTCGCAAGGGCAGCCATACACGGCCTTTGATCGTGATCGGCGCTACACAGTCGTAGGCGCGCACCGTTTGCCCGCCGAACTCCTTCTTGAAGCGGTTGATGCCGGCGCGCTCGGGCAGCGACTCGTCCGCGAAGAGCCCGCCCCAGTCGTAGTGCGCAAGGCCCTGTGCCTTGAAGTACAGCATTTCCTTCCAGTGCAGCCAGCGGTTGGCACGGCCGACGAGCGCGCGATACGCGTTGTCGCGATTCCTGTAACACGAGCCCGTGTACTGCAGCCACGCGCTTCCGCGCGCAATCAGCAAGGCATGCCATACCAGTGGCTCGCCATCCCGGGCCGCCAACGTGAGAACGAGCTGATGCGCGGCGCAGGCGGCGAGCAGCCACTCGTGATAGCACGGCCGCAGCCCTTTCTCGGCGGCGAACGCATCGTAGAAGGCGCGGAATTCACCGAGTCGCGCCTCCGGCTCCGTTATGAATTCCTCGCGAAGCTGATCGCGCGAGTCCGCGCGCTTGACCTTGTAGCGGCAGTCCTTACCGAAGGACTCCATGATCTCATCCTCGCTGCGGGCGAGGTCCACTACGAGCGACAGCAGGGGTGTGGCGTGGCTTCCGGGCACGGGCGCCGAGCGCTGACGGTAGAGCGCCACATCGATACCGCAATCAAGCGGCAAGTCCTCGTCGTACCACACTTCCCCATAGGTTGCTGCGAGACCTTTATAGCGAATCATAGGAATGTCTCACTTCGGTCGAACAGGCCGGAACGTCGATCACGCTTCGCCATATGCAGCGTCATGCCGGCAACGGTCCTGTTCGGGCTGGGGCGGCGCCGTAACCACAGTCGGCTGCATAGCGGCCGCCGCGCTCCTCAGGGCATGGTCGTACTCCGCAAGCGTGGTGCCGCGGCACCAGGCGGAAAGCTCCCCGAACAGCATTTCGAGATGCGCGTAGAGCCGGTCGATGTCGCTTTCGGTGCGGAAAGCGGGGCTGCCGCCGGGCATGAGCTCCGAGGAGTGGACCATGAACTCGACGTGGCTCGCGCCGTCGACCCGCGCTTGCTGTGCGAGAGTGAGCATAAGATTCAGGTTGCGGCTTTCCTGCAACGGGGTGGGGCAGAGCCAGGTCGGCGCGGGAAACACTTTCTTCACCAGCCAGCGCACGAGCGGTAAGCGATACGCCTGAGGGATCTCCCGGTAGAGCCGTCCCGAGCGCACCGTCATGGGGACCTCGAGGAGCGGGCCGGCCGAAGGCTCGCATATGTTCGCGGGGGAGAAGAAGTACGGCCTGTCGGGGAACGCGGAGTATTTCGAGCCGTGCCCGCCCGGCGCGCCGGGGTTGCGGCTCCAGTCCACGCCGGGCGTCACCGAGCAGTCCACGCGATATCCCGCATCGAGCAGCATCGCCGCGTAGCGGCCATCGAAGGCCCACCGACCCGCACGGTGGCTCGCCATCCGCCGCCCGAAGCGGTCCTCGAGGAGGCGTGTAAGTATTCTGATTTTCTCCTTCATCACAGCCGCCGGATATTCGACGAGATAAGGCTGGTATCGAAAGTCGTCTTCGGTGAGCGGGTAGAGTGGCGGAGAGTTCCAGGCGTGGAGGTGCATGCCGATCTCGCCCGCGTCCCGCGCAACGACATCGCGCCCGAACTCGCAGAAGGCGTCGGAAATCGCCATCTCGTAGTTCGTGAGGTAAACCGGCTTGAAGCGATAGCGCTCGCAGAGCGACTGGAAGCGGGGCAGAAAGGCGGCGTTGCGCGTCGTGATTTCGCGCGGCCGGGCCCAAATGTTGTCGCCTTCGGTATCGACGGTGATGATGAACGGAGTCTCAGACATGATGGCGGCTCGCTGCGAACCCGGGCTCGGTGATGGAATCGATGCGCATGACGGCCTGGAAAGTCTCCAGATAATCCTTCGCAATGCGCTCCTCGCTGTATTGGCGCGCCATGTAGGCGCGGCAGCGAGCGCTTGCCGCCTGCCACATGCTTTCATCATGGAGCAGGCACTGCACCGCGCCGCGCAGCCCGGTTTCCGAGTGCGCCACGATGCCTAGTCCTTCTCTCGCGATTACGCCATCGGGATCGATCAATGTGACCACCGGAACGCCACTCGCCCATGCCTGGAGGTAGGCATTGGGAAAGCCTTCGACGTCGGAAGTGTTCAATAGCAGCCGGGCGCGCCCGTAGAGCTCGCTTGCCGCCGCGTACGGCAGGCGGCCGTGATAGCGTACGTTGGGCGCTGCCGCCACGCCGTTCGAAAACGACTCGAAGAGCGGCGCCTCTCCCAGCGTTTCCCCGCCGGCGACATGGAACCGCACGCCAGGCAATTGTGCGGCGAGCGCGAGGATGCGGTCGGGCCGCTTCACACGCTTGATATTGCCGACCCACAGCACATCGATGTCTCGCATCGTTGCGGGCGGCGGCGCGTCCACGAGCATTCCGGCCACGCGGGAACAAAGCCCGTAGCTACGCCGGAGCGCATCCGCCTGTGCGGCGCTCTGCACGAGGATCGCATTCGCCCTGCGCAGCCCGTATACGTAGAGCCAGCGATCTCTCGCATGGCGCACCAGGAGGGGAAGCCGGGCGCGGTCGCAATCCGGGTCGCTCGCGGCGCGAAATACGAAACGCCTGTTGTGCCTGCGACAGAACATGGCGACGAGCCCAACCTGCGTGCCGGCGCAGCTCGTGTAGTAAATGTCGGCATCGGCGCGCGCGAGCGCGGACCACGTGCGTGTCCAGCGCGGGTGCACAAAGCGAAGGCCGGGCAATCCAGCATCCAGTCGGTACGACTTGAATACGCTTACGCCGCTCCAATCCCTCCCGTCCGCCTGCCCGAGGTCTGCGACGACCATGGATACTTGGTGGCCACGCCGCGCCATGGCACATGCCAGGAGTGTCTGTTGAACGGATTCGCCTCCGATGCGCACATGCCCGAATTCGGGCGCAAGCACGGGCAGATTATCCAGTCCGACAAAACAGATCTTCATCGCTCGAGGTGTGATGAGGAGGAACCGGCGCTTTCAGCGTGCAATGGGAACAGTTTATGCCATGCCGCAACATAAGGGACCCGGGGTTAAACGGTGCGGCATGCAGCTTCCCCGCGGCTAGTCCGGCTGGTCCATCGGCAAGGTTTCGCCTGCCGTTAGGCCTCCAGAAAGCGCATCCACCATTCCCCTTCGAGACGGGTGAGGAACACTTTTCCCTGGTGGATCGCGGAAAGCACGCTCTCGTCGCGAGAATGCACCAGCGTCCAGTTGCAGTCCCGCTTCAACCAACAGTGCTGCTCCGAAAGCTCCTGCGTGAAGCGCGGATCGAGCCGTCCGCGCAATGCGGTGGCGCCCTCGCGCCAGGCATCGAGCATGAGGCGCCGCAGCACGGCGTTGAAGGCGCCGTTGCGGGCCGCGACCTGCACGACCTCGCTTATCCCGCCCGCCCGCACGTAATGCAGGAACCACCCCAGGAGTCGGTGCTCGTGGTCCCGCACGGCGCGCGCGCGCAGCGTCCCGTGACGCGTCATGCGCGCGGCCTGGGAGAGGAGCCAGCGCAACGTCTCCGCGTCATACTTCGGCTGCAATGCCGTGCCGGACATGACTTCCGGCAAATAGGCGTGCATCGTGGTCGGTTGCAGCGGTTCCTCGATGAAGTGTCCGTTTCGCTCCTCGTGAAGATGATCGAGCGGCACGTGCGCGAACGCGGCATCGGCCAATGTGGCGACGGGGCGGGCCATCACCGCGAGGGAGCGCAGCGTGCGCGCCCGCCGCTCTACGAGCGACGTCAGGTAACGCGCCGGCCGCAGCGGACGCACCCAATGGAGGCTGTAGAGCAGAGGGGCCGCGCCGCCCAGCGCGATCCACATGCGCCGCGCGTTCTCGTTCGCGCCGTCGGCGAGCGAAAGCTCCTGAGGTCCCGAGAAGAACGCCTTCAGGAGTTGTACTGCGCCGAGGTCGCCCCGATGTTGCGGATCCACCATGAACTGCGTGCAGACCGCGACCCGGATCGTGCGATTGTTCAGTGTCATCGGGCGCGGCACGACGCCGAGGAAGCCGATGATATGGCCGTTCCTGGTGGCGACGACAGAGGGCAGCGAGTTATCCCGCCACGGGTTTCTGAAGATTATCTCCTCGAAGTACGCGGCGAGCTTCCCCGGCGTGCGTGAAGGCGTCGTTCCGAAGACCCGACCGTGCAGCGCTGCGACGTGGGAAATGTCTTCGGCCCGCAGTTCGCGAACAGACGTCATTGGACGTGCCGCTGTGCCTTGCCGGCAGTGCCCTCCCGCGCGACGAACGCAGCGATGCTCGCAACGCTGCGGAAGTCCTCGAAGTCGAGCGTTTCGAGCGAGATCTGAATCCCATAACGCGACTCGAGCTGGAGCAGGAGCTCGACCAGCGCAAGGGAGTCGAGCACGCCGCTTGCGATGAGATCGGCATCGAGCGAGGGCACCGTCACATTGAGGCGTTCCAGGAAGACGGTGATGATTTCATCGTAGAGGGCGAGATCGGGCAGCTCGGCGTCTATCCTCAAGGCGTGCTCCTCAGGTCAATACTTTGGCTGCGCGCACGGCGCGCCGGCAACACTGATGCGGCTGCTTGCATCCATTCTTCCGACTGTAGCGTGGGCACGCCGGGGCGTGGCTGCGCCCGCACGCGCAAGATCGCTGCGCAGTCATCGTCCACGCCGGTTCAACTCTCCCATTCAAGCAGCGAGACTTTGTCCGCGGTCCAGTTTGCCCATGATCCTATCGGTCCATGCATGCCGGATGCTCCAGGAAAGACGGGGTTTTTAGCCTCTGGAAACTTCAGTACCCGCAAGCGTCGCAGTGCAAGCGTGCTGGCTTGTGGTCGCGAAAGGCGCCCGAGAACGTGGAGTGGCCCGAGTGCCCCGGTTTGCGGGAGGTCTGCTAAGGTGAAGGCGTGATTGCCCCATGCCATGCGAGATCGGGCAGCTCGGCGTCAATCCTCAAGGCGTGCGCCTGCGGTCAGCACTTCGGACGCGGGAACGACGCGGCCGGCAATACGGATACGGCTGAGTGCTACCCATTCGTCAACCGCCGCGACATGGGCGGAATCTTGCTCCACGGTTCCTACAGTGCCCGCCGGGACATTACAGCGCCGGGCGGTTCTGGATGCCTTGATGATCTCGCACGGTTCGCCCTTGAAACGGGTGCGTGGATAGCCCCAGGGCGAAGGCAGCGGCGAATAATCGCAGGCGCGTACGAATCGCACGACGTGCTCCGCGGGCTGTGACCAGCACAGACGTCCGTTGTCCGGGACTTCCCGGCCATAGTAGCGGCGTCGCGTCCGGTCCTGCGGCACCCGCGGAATCGAGGCAGGATTGTCGTCTGCGAGATCGAGCAATTTCAGCATGAGCGGCACGCCGGCCCGCACGCATTTCGCGCTCAGCGTGAGCCCGGTATCGCTCTCGTCCGTCGGCAGTTCTTCGCGGAACGCCACCGGCCCCGTGTCGATCTCGGGAGCCATCCAGTGTACGGTCACGGCATGGCGCGACTCACCGTTGAATATAGCCCAGCTCGGTGCGTTGAGGCCCGAATATTCCGGCAACGGCCCCGGATGCAGATTGAAGCTGCCGATAGCAGGCGCCTGCAATACCGCGGGATCGATCAGGCGAAGCGAATGAACGTTGAGCAACACTTCGACGCCCGCTTCGCGCAGGCGGTCGCCGAAGCGAGGGTCGCGTACTGTAGTCGCGGGCCATATCGGGCAGCCGGCAGCTTCCGCCACGCCGCGCACCGTCGCACCGCGGTGTGTAAGCGCGTCCGCCGAGGTCACCACCCCGAGGATACGATGGCGGGTTTTCAGAATCGCGCGCAGCGTCTGCACGCCCGCCGCTTCTTCCGCAACGAGGATGACATTCACACCTTTGCGGCGCCGCACGTCAGGCATTTACACAGGCCGCGCGATCGAGGAATGCTTCCCGCAGCGCCGGGCGGTCGATCTTGCCGTTCGGGTTTTTGGGCAGGGCATCGAACGCGCGCCAATGGGTGGGCAGCATGTATGCGGGGAGCAGCGTCTTGAGGCGATCCCGCAACCGCGCGTGCGTCACGCCTTGCCCCGGCAGCGGCGTGTACGCGCAGCAGATCGCGTGCCCCTCGAAGCCCTCGCTCGCGATCGCGACGATCGCGCATTCGCGCAACCACCCTGTTGCGTTCGCTGCCGCCTCGATTTCACCCAGCTCGATGCGGTAGCCGCGGCTCTTGATCTGCGAGTCGGCACGCCCCAGGAAATAGATGAGACCGTCGTCACCGACTCGTGCGAGATCACCCGTGCGATAGATGCGCATCTCGGTGCCGTCCGCGCCCCGGTGCTTCCTGAACGCGGCTTCGGTCTTCTCCGCGTCGCGCCAGTAACCGGGGCTCAGCCCCACGCCGGCGATGTAGAGGTCCCCTGTTTCACCCGGCGGCACGGGCTGCAGGCGTTCGTCGAGCACCAGCAATGTCTCGCCGTCGCATGCCTTGCCGATGGGGACGGGTTCGCGTGGATCGCGCGGACATTGCGGCACCGTGTAATAGCTGCTCGCGATTGTCGCCTCGGTGGGGCCATAGAGGTTCGTATAGCGCGAACGCGGCAGCCGGCTCATCCAGTAGATCAAAGTCGGCGTCGGCATGGCCTCGCCGCACCACAGAACGCGCTGCAGGTCGGGCAGCGTGCCCGGCGTGACCACCTCGTACTTCGCCATCAGGTTGAGCACCGAGGGAACCGAAAACCACTGCGTGAGTCGCGCCTCGCGGATGAACTGCACGAGCTTGTGCGGCAGCAGGTTGAGCTCGGGCGGCACGAGGTGCAGCTCGGCGCCTGAAGAGAGGGTGCAGTAGATGTCGAAAGTCGAGAGGTCGAAGTGAAACGGCGGATGCTGCGAAATGCGCTCGCCCGGTTTCGTGCCGAAGTAGCGCCGCGCCCACGCGATGAAGTGGGCGACGTTGCGGTGAGTGATCGTGACGCCCTTGGGCAGGCCGGTGGAACCGGAGGTGAACAGAATGTGCGCGACATCCGTATCGGCACCCGGGGACGCGGGGCATGTCGCGGGAAAAGCTTCGAGATCGCGCGGGGCGAAGGCGTACTTTATTGCGTCGGCGCCGGGCGCCTCGTCCTGCAGCCATCCGACGAACGGCCTTCGCTGGAGATGCGCCGTCGCAAGCGTGTCACGAAGCATGGCCGCCACAGGACCGGCGGCGAGCACGCCCGTGCAGTCCGCGATCTCCAGCATGCGTGCAATGCGTTGCGGTGGCCCGGCGGGATCGAGGGGAACATAGATCCCACCTGCCTTCAGCACGCCCAGCATGGCGACGATCGCCGCCGGCATCTTCGGCACCATGAGCGCCACGCGATCGCCGCGGTCGCAGCCGAGCTCGTTCAGCATGCGGGCGAGCCGGTTGCTTGCGTGCTCGACGTCTCCATAGCAGAGGCGCTCTTCCCGGAACGTCAGCGCAAGCGCTTCGGGACGCGCTTCCGCCTGCGCCGTCACGCCGTCCTGCAGCCGCATGCTCATCCGATCGCGAAGGTGCAGACCGCCCGCTCGAACACTTCGCCGATGTGCCTCATCTCTTCCGGGCTCGCCGGGACGTCGAGGATGAACGTGCGGTATCCCGCCTCGACATAGCGTGCGACCTCGTCAGCCACGCGGTCGTAGCTGCCCACGAGATAGGGGCAGAAGGTCTTGTAGTTCTCGAAAGGCACGAGCCAGTACGGGTTCTCGGAACTGACGCCGTTCTTGCCCAGCTCCGAAAGCTGGCGGTGCCATGACGAATCGGACACTTTCATCGCGAGTTGGTGGGTGAGCTGACCTTTGCGGTCTTCCGGGAACCGCGCGCGCGCAATGCTCCAGGCTTCGGCTTCATCGCTGCGCGCGATGATGCCTAGCCGCACGCCGTGCCCGCCGTTGCTGTCGACGTCGGCGCGCGCGTATTCCGACGGCGGCCGCGGATACTCGATCGCCGTTGCGCCGAGCTCGCGCGCGGCCCCGATGCCGGCCTCGGACGATCCGGAAACGAATACGCCGGGCTTGAGCGACGGGGGCAGCGCGGGCGTCATCTTGAGGTTCGTTACCCGGTAATAGCGCCCTTCAAGCGTGAGCGCGTCCCCCGATTGCAGCAGCTTCTGCACGATGGTCGTGTATTCCACGAGCCGCGCGTAGCGTTCGTCGTGCGGCGTGTTGTCGTCGATTGCCTTGAGATCGTTCTTGAACCCGCCGGCAACCATGTTGAGATAGAGGCGCCGCCCGTAGAGGAAGCCGAACGACGCAACCATCTTCGCGACGCTGTACGGGTGCATGTACGCGGGCTGCACCGCGACGAGCGGCGCGAGCCGGCGTGTCGCGCCGATCACGACTTGCGAGACGAGCCACGGATCGACGAGGCCGTTGTCGGTATATACAAGAATGCCCTCGCATCCGGCTTTCTCGCTCCAGCGCGCGATGTCCTGCACGCGACGCAGGTACTCGCCTGGCGCCGAGAAATTGGAAGGTGGGCAGGTGGAAAATATTTTGAGGCCTGCGATGGGCGCCGCGTCTGACATACTGGAATCCTCACCTCGTGGAACCGTGCACCGATCGATGCTAGACGGCAGCGAAGAATTTCCTTGGTCGCCTCGCGCCGAAACATTGAGCTAACCGGCTCATGGAATCGACGCGTCTCATGCGCGGTCATCGCGCAATGCGCGCGGGTTCAAATCGGTCGTCGAGGCGGGCCGCGCGGAGAGACGGATACGAAGCGTCGGGAAGCGAGGGTATCGGAAGGCCGGCGCGGCCGGCAACGAGGAACAGCCGATGACTGCACTTTGTTTGGCCGTCGGCCGGCTGATAACAGCGGGCTGGCCATCGTAACTGTTCCGATGTAGCGGGTGTGCTACACCCAAGTAGCGAATATCTGACGGTCAAGGTGAATGTTCAAGCGGCGGGGCTGGTCCGGTGAGACTATATGCCAAGGATGCGCGCGGCGGGCACGCGTGGCTTCGGCCAGTGTCGCCCGGGCGCGTTAGCGGGGTTGGCTTTGACCCGCGCTTCCCGGGATAATAGGAGGCTGCGTTACGCAGATCCGGCAAGGTGGGGTGCACGGTGGCAGGGGCGGCTTCGGCCGAGACGACGGCAAAAATACTCGCCGTCGATGACGACCAGAGAAATCTGCTGGCGCTGCAGGAGCTGCTGCAGGCGCCCGGGCAGTCTCTCGTCCTCGCACGCTCCGGAGAAGAAGCGCTTGCCTGCGTGGAGCGCGAGGAATTTGCCGTGATACTGCTCGATGCACGCATGCCCGGGATGGACGGATTCGCGACCGCACGGCAAATACGCGAGCGCCCCGACCCCCGGCACACGCCGATCATTTTTCTCACCGCGGCCTATGAAGACCTCGCGTCGATTTTCCGGGGCTACGAGGTGGGCGCGGTGGACTACATCGTGAAGCCGCTCATCCCCGAAGTCCTGCGATCGAAAATCGCGGTGTTCGTGGACCTTTACAAGAAGAATGTCGCGCTGCAGAGGGAGATCGCGGAGCGCCGCGTGACCGAAGAGAGGCTGCGCCAATCGGAAGAGAACCTTCGCGCGCTCGCGGCGCACCTCCAGTCGGTGCGCGAGGAGGAGCAGATACGCATCGCGCGGGAGATCCACGACGAGCTGGGGCAGGCGCTGACGGGGCTCAAGATGGACCTCACCTGGCTCGCCAGCGGCCTCACAGCCGATCAGCAGGCCCTGCTCGAGAAAACCGGTGCGATGTTCCGCTTGATCGACAGCACGATCCGCTCGGTGCGGCGCATCGCGTCGGGCTTGCGCCCCGAAGTGCTGGACGAGATCGGTCTCGCCGCCGCGATCAGCTGGCAGGCCCGTGACTTCCAGGTGCGCTCGGGCATACGCTGCAATGTCGAGCTTCCGCCGGAGGGGCCTGCGCTCGACCAGGCGCGCTCCACGGCGCTGTTCCGCATCTTCCAGGAGTTGCTGACGAACGTCGCCCGTCATGCGCACGCTACGCGTGTCGACGTGCGCCTGGGCGTGGACGGCGACACCATGTGGCTGCAGGTTCAGGACAATGGCAGGGGTATCAGCGAAGGCAAGGTGAACAGCTCGAAATCGTTGGGTTTTCTGGGCATGCGGGAGCGCGTGCTGCCTTTCGACGGAACGATCGACATCCGCGGCCAGCGCGGCAGGGGCACCGCTGTGACGATCCGCATACCGCTCGGGACGCCGGCGCCCGCCGCAAATGCCGGGCAGGGAGAGGACATGTGACCGCGTCGCGGTCCGTGCATGACATTCTTGAAAAGGGGAAAGAGATCGTGAAGGTGTTGATTGCCGACGACCATCCGGTCGTGCGTCACGGCCTGAGGCAGATCCTTGCGACGGATTCCGCAGTGGAAGTCGTCGGAGAAGCGAAGAACGGCACGGAGACGATGGAGCTCGCGCGCAAGGTGCCGTGGGACGTCGCCATCGTCGATTATTCGATGCCGGGACGAAGCGGCCTCGACCTGCTGAAGGAGCTGAAGCGCGAGTTCCCGCAGCGTCCGGTGCTGATCCTCAGCATGTATCCCGAGGAGCTGCATGCAACACGGGTGCTGAAGGCCGGCGGCGCGGGCTATATCAACAAGGAATGCGTGGGCGAGGAGCTGACCTCCGCCTTGCGCAAGGTCATGAACGGCGGGCGCTATGTGAGCCGCTCGCTTGCCGAGAAGCTCGCGTTCGAGCTCGCGCGCGACAGCCAGAAGCCGCTGCACGAGACGCTCTCCGACCGCGAGTACCGCGTGATGTGGCTGCTCGCCTCCGGCAAGCAGATTCACCAGATCGCCTCCGAGCTCTTCGTGAGCCCCAGCACCATCAGCACCTACCGCGCGCGCATTTTTCGCAAGCTCCGCTTGCGCACCAACGCGGAGCTGGTGCACTACGCGATCAAGCACCGCTTGGTCGATTGAACTGCCGCGGCCACCAAAGGCCGCGAGTCTTCTGTCCTACGCTTCGCGCTGTCGTGCAGGCGCTACAGCGCGACGCTACATCGCGACAAAAAGATCAAGCTGCTCCGATAGCGGGTGAGCGGTCGCGCGCACTATAGTGAGCATGCGTCGCTTCCCCTTGTCGGGTCACGAGAAAGAAGCTCCTGCAGGCGGCGCTTCCCACTAACCCAGCAGCTCCAGAACAGGATACCGATGAAGATACTCGCGATCGTCCTGGCCGGCGGCGAAGGCACGCGCCTCTACCCGCTGACCGCAAACAGTCCCAAGCCCGTGGTGCCGTTCGTGAACGGTTACCGCATCGTCGATTTCGTCCTCAGCAACCTCGTGAACTCGGGGATCGCGCCGATTTACGTCGTGGGGCAGTACAAGCCGGAATCACTGGTGCGCCACATCGCCACCGCGTGGTCGCGGTGGTCGGACGGCCCGGAGAGCGCTATCCGCATCGTGTTGCCGAAGGAACGCGAGGGCGAGCGTTTCAAGGGAACGGCCGACGCGGTGTATCAGAACCTCAGCTTGATCGAGCGGCATCGCCCGGACCTCGTCGCGATTTTCGCCGCCGATCATGTGTATCGCATGGACGTGCGGCAGATGGTCGATTTTCACACGGCGCGCAATGCGGAGGTCACGGTCGCAGCGATACCCGTGCCGATCGACGAGGCTTCATCGTTCGGCGTCCTGGTGACCGACACCGACGGCTCGATTCGCGAATTCCAGGAGAAACCCGAGCGCCCCGTCGCGACCCCGCACGATCCTGCGCGAGCCCATGCTTCAATGGGCAATTACCTTTTTGCGCCCGACGTTCTGGTGAACGTGCTGGAAGCGGCGCAGCGCCGCGGCGCCGTCGATTTCGGAAGCGATGTCATGCCGGGCCTCACACGCCGCTACCGCGTCCTCGCGTATGACTTCACGCGGAACGAGGTGCCGGGCCTGAAGCCTTACGAGGAGCGCGGTTACTGGCGGGACGTGGGAACGATCGCGAGCCTCGCAGCGGCGCGCAATGACGTCATCGGGCCGCACCCGCGCTTTGATCTGTGGAACCGCCGGTGGCCCATCCACGGAGAGGCCCGCACGGAGCTTTTCCGCGGACTGAGCGAATGGAACGCGCGCGCAGACGACCGGATCAGCCCCGAGCGGGCACGCGTGCGAGCTGCCGGTATAGATCGGCATACTGCCGAGCCGATGCACCCCAGCTGAAATCGCGCGTCATTCCGTTTCGCTGCAGCGCCCGCCACGTGCCGGGCATGCGGTACGCGGCGACCGCCCGTCTCACCGCCTCGGCGAAAGCTGCGGCGCTCGGCTCGCGGAACAGGAACCCCGTCGCCGTTGCGGCCGCAAGCGTGGCAGGCGTGCAATCCACTATGGTGTCGGCGAGGCCGCCGGTGGCATGCGCAACGGGCGGCGTGCCATAGCGCTGGCTGTACATCTGGTTGAGGCCGCACGGCTCGAAGCGCGACGGCATGAGAAACATGTCGACGCCGGCCTCGATCCAGTGCGCGAGCGCCTCGTCGAAACCGATCTTCACCGCGATGCGATCGGGATAGCGCGCCGCAAGTTCGCAGAGCGCTTCCTCGTGCTCCCGCTGCCCGGCGCCGAGGACCACGATCTGCGCGATGGTCGTCAACTCCGGCGCGGCCGCAATGAGGAGATCCGCCCCCTTCTGATGCGTGAGCCGGCCGACCATCCCGAGTAGGGGCACGTCTTGCTCGCCCGGAGGAAGATCGACGCGGGCGCGTAGCGCGCGCTTGACCTGCACCTTGTTTGCAAGCGCGTCACTGTCGTAGTGGAACGGAAGGTACGCATCCGTGGCCGGATTCCATTGTCGTTCGTCGATTCCGTTCAGGATGCCATGAAGCACCGCCTGTCGCGCGTGCAGCACTCCATGCATCCCCGCACCGTGCGCTTCTGTCTGAATCTCCCTCACATAAGAGGGGCTCACCGTCGTGACCGCGTCCGCGTACACGAGGCCGGCCTTCAGGAAGGAGAGCTTTCCATGGAACTCGAGGCCCTCCGGCGTAAAGGTTTGCGCCGGCAGCGCGAGCATGCCGTGCACCGCGGCCTCGAAGTTGCCCTGAAAAGCAAGGTTATGGATGGTCAGGACGGTCGCTGCACGCGGGCCGCGTGAATAGCGGAGGTAAGCCGCGGCGAGCGCGGCGGGCCAATCGTGTAGATGGACCACCTGCGGGCGCCAGGAAAGCGGAGTTGCCGTGCTGCCCAATACTGCCGCAACTCGGGAAAGAAGACCGAAACGCAACGCGTTATCGGGCCAGTCCCGGTTGCTCTCGTCCTGGTACGGCCCGCCATCGCGCACGTAGTATGGCGGATGATCGAGGATGAGCAGCGGCACGCCGCTCGCATGCGTGCCTTCGAGCAGCCGCGAAGCGGGAGACGGCTGGAATGATGGAAATTCGGCAACCGGCCGCGCGCCATCAGCGCCGGCGAGAACGCCGGGATAGCCGGGGAGGAGCATCCGCACGTCGAGTCCGGCGTCACGCAGCGTGGCCGGCAGGGCGGCGGAGACGTCCGCCAGTCCGCCGACCTTCGCGTGCGGCGCGCACTCCGGCGTGACGAAGAGTACGCGGAGCGCGCCGCCGTTCACCATGCACTCCGCTGCAGCCGCACGAACCCCGGTGCGAAGCGGGGCCTCATCGCTGCATGCTGTACGAACGCGGGCGCCGTTCCGTTTCCTGGTTCTGCTGCGAACCCGCTGCGGCCGGCGTCGTGAGCGGAAGATAGAGCGTGAACGTGCTGCCGTGTCCCGGCTCGCTCTGCACTTGCAGCTCTCCACCCAGCAGGCGCGTCAACTCCCGGCAGATGGGCAGGCCCAGGCCGGCGCCGCCGTACTGGCGGCTCGTGCCCTGGTCGAGCTGCTGGAACGCCTCGAACACAGTCTCCTTCTTGTCGGGCGGTATGCCGATGCCGGTGTCCGAGACGGAGAACGCGACGACGGCGTCCGCGGCTTCCAGGCGCGGATGTCCCGGTGTCCATCCCGAAGTTGCGAGCGCTATATCAAGCGCGACACGTCCCTGGTGCGTGAATTTGAACGCATTGGCGAGCAAGTTGCGCAGGATCTGGTGCAACCGCCTGGCGTCCGTTACCAGCGCAGGCGGCAGGCGCTCGTCGATCGTGATGTCGAACTCGAGCCCCTTGTCGTGCGCCGTCCGCTCGAACGTGTGACGCGTGTAGTCGCGCACGTCGGTGAAGCGCTCCGGCTCCATGGTGAGCGTGACGGTCCCCGACTCGATCTTGGCAAGGTCCAGCAAATCGTTGATGAGCTCCAGCAGATCGGTGCCCGCGGCATGTATGGTCTGCGCGTACTGCACCTGCTTGGCGTTGAGGTTCCCGCCGGCATTATCCGCGAGCAGCCGCGCGAGAATGAGGAGGCTGTTGAGCGGGGTGCGCAGCTCGTGCGACATCTTCGCGAGGAATTCCGTCTTCATGCGGTTCGACTGCTCCGCGGCGGCTCGCGCGTCCATGAGTTCCACCTCCAGGCGCTTGCGCTCGCTCAGGTCGCGCATGATCTTGGAGAAACCCAAAACCTGCCCCGTGCTGTCGCGTATCACCGCCACGATCACATTCGCCCAGAACCGTGAGCCGTCCTTGCGCAAGCGCCAGCCTTCGTCCTCGTGCCGGCCGGCGGAAGCGGCGCTCTCCAGCTCGCGCTGGGGCTTTCCGCGCTCCACGTCTTCGCGATAATAGAAAAGCGAGAAGTGCCGCCCCATGATCTCGTCGGGGCGGTAGCCCAGGATGCGCTCGGCGCCGGTGTTCCAGCTGCTTACGCGGCCGTCCGGATCCAGCATGATGATGCCGTAATCGACCACGCTGTTCACCAGGGCGCCGAATCGCGCTTCGCCACGGCGCAGCTCCTCCTCGGCCCGCATCCGGTCGGTGAGGTCGCGGGTCACCTCCGAGAAGCCGATGAGTTTGCCGGAGGCGTCACGCACCGCGGTCAGCACGACGCTCGCCCAGTACGTGGAGCCGTCCTTGCGGAGCCGCCAGCCTTCGTCCTCGACGCGCCCCTCCAGCGAGGCCACTTCGAGGTGGCGCCACGGCTTGCCGCTGTCCACGTCGGCGCGCGGATAGAAGCATGAGAAATGCTGGCCGATGATCTCCTCGGCGGTATAACGCTTGATGCGCGCGGCGCCGGCGTTCCAGCTTGCGACGCGGCCGTCGGTGTCCAGCATGAAGATCGCGTAGTCCACGACGCTTGCGACCATCTGCCGGAAGCGCTCTTCGCTCTCGAGCAGCAGCTTCTCCGTTCGCATGCGCGAGGCGATGTCGAGCTGCAGCGCCCGGTTCGCGCGCTGCAGCTCCATGGTGCGCTCGCGCACCCGCGTTTCGAGCTCGTCGCGGCTCGCCTTGAGCGCCGTGACGTTGCGGCCGCGCTCGCTCAGGATGGCGCTCAGCACGAGACCCGTGATTGCGGCGGTGCTGTTGAAGGTGACGAGAATGAGGAGGGTCTGATTGGCCGCCCCGGTTGACGGACTGCCAAAGGAAAACGCTTCCCATATGGAGTAAAGGCACACGACGAAGGCGGCGGTCACCACTTCCCGTTGGCTGAAGCGAAAGGCGAGCCAGATCACGAGCGGCACGACCAGAAACTTCAAAGCGTACGCTTCATACGGGTTCTGCGAGCTGAAGACAGTGTGCGCGGCCGCTATGATCAGGACCGCGAGGCATGCGCCTTCCAGCAGGCGCTCCGGCGTCCATGTCACGGTGCCGCGCATGGACCAGCTCATGACCAGCGGCGTGACCAGCACGATTCCGACCGCGTCGCCGAGCCACCACGTGAGCCAGTTCCAGAAGAGATCGGACAGGTCGAGGGCGTGCATGTAAGCAAGGGGCGCAAGCCCGACCGTTGCCGCGAGCGCGCCGCCCAACACCGCGGCCGCGACAAACGTCGCGACATCCTCGCCGCGCTCGAAATGCCACGGCACGCCGATGAAGCGGCGGATGATCGCAGCCGCGAGCACCGGCTCGAGTGTGTTTCCAGTGGCCATGACGGCTGCCGCAAGCACAGAGCCGCTGATCGAGTAGTTGACGAGCGCCGCGCCCACCCACACAGCGGGCCACATCCTGTTGCCCAGCATGAGCATTGCAGCGAGCCCGATGCCGGACGGCGGCCACACGGCGGTGGCATAGCCGGGCGGGATGGCGAGCAACAGCGCGATCTTTGCGGTTGCGAAATAGGCGGCGCCAACCAGCACGAGCTGCAGGACATAGAGGGCGTGCGGTCTTGCGAGCGCAGCCGGAATCTTCCACGCACGCCACCGCTGAGCGTCTCGTGCAGGACCGGCGCCCGATTCAGCAGGAAGTGGCATCACGAATCGTCGTGCTGTTGTGTTGTGGTAAATACCAGGAGAAGTCGAGCCGTGCAGCGAGACGAATTATACCCACGCCGCTGGCGGCGCCGCGAAGCATGATGCGTGAACGTGATCCAAAAAAAAGCCCCGGCGGGCGCCGGGGCTTCCTACTCACAAACGCACAGGGGAGGGGCGTGCGTGTGCAAGGTGGAACTGGTTTCCTGCGGCAGCTCATGTGCCGCCATGAAGTGGGAAAATGATAAACCTGCGCGCGCAACGCGAAATATCGGGCAATCGCGATTTTTTTGTCGGTGCCGCGCGACGGCGTGTAGCGGTCCCGCTACACGAAAGCGCCTTTTCCTCTGCGAAGCGAACGCGAAGTGTCGCATGCCTGCAACGCACAGGCCTTCCATGATACAGCTTGTATAATTTGCGCTCGGCTCGGAGTTGTTCTGCTTCACCGTTCGCAGATACGTCAGCGTTGTAAAACGAAGGATACTCAGCCGTGAGAGTTCTGATTGCAGACGACCATCCCGTGGTCCGACACGGATTGAAGCAGATTCTTGCCACCGACCCGGAGCTGATGGTTGTGGCGGAAGCGAAGAACGGCGCCGAGGCGCTGGAACTCGCGCGCCGCAATGCCTGGGATGTCGCCATACTCGATTATTCGATGCCCGGCCGTAGCGGCATCGAGTTGCTGAAGGACATCAAGCGCGAGTTTCCCGATCGCCCCGTGCTCATCCTCAGCATCTACCCGGAAGAGCTGCACGCAACCCGCGTGCTGAAGGCGGGCGGCGCGGGCTACATCAACAAGCAGAGCGCGTCCGAGGAGCTCACCGCGGCGATCCGGAAAGTGCTCAAGGGCGGGAAGTACGTAAGTCCCGCGCTGGCGGAGAAACTCGCTTTCGACACCATCGGCGACACTCAGCAGCCGCCGCACGAAACGCTGTCGGACAGGGAGTACCGAGTGATGTGGCTCATTGCATCCGGCATGCAGATACACGAGATTGCGAAGGAGATGTTCGTGAGCCCGAGCACGGTCAGCACCTACCGCGCGCGCATTCTCCGGAAATTGAGCGTCGGCACCAACGCGGAACTCGTTCGCTACGCCATACGCCATCGATTGATCGCTTGATCGACACGCTGTCCGCGGATGGCAGCGGGCGGCGTCGCCGGATCGCTACACCGACTCGCGGAATCACGACAAAAACTTCCGGTTTCGGCGATATTGCATTTGCATGCCGCGAGTTATCATGAAGCGAATTCCCGTTCTGCTTCATTCGGATGAGCAAGGTCCTGATCGTCGATGATTCTGCAGTGGTGCGGGTACGACTGAAGCAGTTGCTCGCGGGAATCCAGGGCGTGGAAATCTCGGCCGAAGCCGCGCAAGCAGAAGAAGGCGGTGCGCTCGCGAGGCAGCTCAAGCCCGACGTAGTCATCATCGACGTGCACATGCGCAATGGCGCCGGCATACGCTCGCTGCAGGAGATGAAGCACATCGATCCGCCGCCGCGGATCATCGTGCTGACAAACGAGGCGTACCCCGAAATCCGAAACCGCTGCATCGCCGAGGGCGCGGATTACTTTTTCGACAAATCCACCGAGTACCAGGAGATGGTCGCGGTGCTGAGCGATATGCCCGCACAGCCACGTGGCGCCTGAATGCTCTTCTGTTCCGGGGAACCGCACATGAAAAGAACCTTGGTGCTCGTCGGTATGGCTCTGGTGTGCATGCTTGCGACGGGGCTCGCTGCGCGCGACTTGCGGCCCGCCGGCACGAGGCATGTCGAGATGGCGCTGTACGACGTGCACTTGCAGTACTACGAAGAGATCCATCCCGCGCTCATCGGCCCGGATGAGTGGGTTGCGTTGTGCAATGGCGAGCGTGCGGAGATTCGCGGTGGCGGGCAGTAACAGGAAGGAGCGGGCATGCGGGGCACTCTCAATCGTTGATACCGAGAAGAAAGGCGTTTCCGGGGCTTCGGGATAAGAAGGCGGCCGGCGGGCGAGTGGCCGAGAACAAACGTGCTGGAGGCGGGACCATGACGGACATGAACTTTGCGCCGGGGGTGCTCGACCGCAGCGTGCTGTTGCAGGCGCTTCGGGCATACAGGAAGGGGGATTTTTCCGTGCGGCTGCCGATGGATCTCATCGGCGTCGATGGCGAAATCGCTGCCGCGTTCAACGACGTTGTCGAGTTGAACGAAATGTTCGCCGACGAGATCGCGCGCATCCGGGACGAGGTGGGCAAGGAAGGCCGGATACATCAGCGCATGAAGCTGCCCACGGCGACCGGCCTGTGGGGCGAGGGTGCGGACTCCATCAATACGCTGATCGGCGATCTCGTGCAGCCAACGGCTGAAATTGCGCGCGTCATCGAATCGGTCGCGAAAGGCGACCTCTCCCAGACACTCTCCCTCGAAATCAACGGCAGACCGCTGCACGGCGAATTCCTGCGCATCGGGAAAGTCGTCAATACGATGGTGGGGCAGCTCGGCGCGTTCGCGTCGGAAGTCTCGCGGGTGGCGCGCGAGGTCGGAACCGACGGGAAAC
>CAMPGR010000022.1 GCA_946885605.1 uncultured Pseudomonadota bacterium | reverse complement strand
GTGCAGGTCGCACGAATCCCAGGTTTCGCTGATCGCGCGCGCGAAATGCGATAATTGCGCCATTTCGCGTACAAGAAGAATGACGTGTGAGACACGCTGCGCAGCATCAGTCATGATTTCCCCTCGCCATATCCTGCTTGCGGGACTCTGCCTCGCCTGGATCCTGCCCGGCCTCATCGGCCACGACCCGTGGAAGCCCGACGAGGCGTACACCTTCGGAGTCGTGTACGAATTGCTCAACGGCGGTTCGTGGATCGTCCCGCATCTTGCGGGCGAAGTCTTCCTCCACGAGCCGCCGCTCTTCCACATGACGGCAGCGGCGAGCGCCCGGCTCTTTTCGCCGTTGCTGCCGCTCCACGATGCGGCGCGTCTCGTGAGCGGCTTCTATATGGCGCTCACTTTCCTCTTCTGCGCGCTGGCCGCACGCGAGTTGAACGGTCCACGGTATGGCACCGTCGCCGCGTTGCTGCTCCTCGGCTGCTTTGGACTGGTGCTGCGCAGCCATCAGCTGATCGCCGACGTCGCGGCGCTTTGCGGCTTCGTGATCGCGCATTACGGCTTGGCCCTCGCCCTGCGCCGTCCCGCTAGCGGCGGGGCGTGGCTGGGCGCGGGCACCGGAATCGTCTTCATGACGCAGGGGCCGCTCGAATCAGCGATCCTCGTCGTGCTCGCCCTCCTGTTGCCGATCGTGCCGGCCTGGCGTACGCGCCCCTACGCCCTCGCGCTTGCAATCGCGCTCGTCGTCGCGACACCTTTGTTCGTCGTATGGCCGTGGCTGCTCTACAAAGAGTCGTCGGCGCTCTTTGCCGAATGGTTATGGACCAACAATCTCGGACGGCTCACCGCTGATATCGAGCAAGGGCTCACGTACTACGCGCGCATCCTCCCGTGGTACGCGTGGCCAGTGTGGGCCATCGCCTTGTGGACCTTGTGGCGCGCGCGCATGACCGGTTTCGTCCGGCCCGCCGTCGCATTGCCCGTCCTGAGCTTCCTCGTCACGCTCACCATGTTGAGCTTCGCTCCGGAAGTTCGCGAGCTGTACGCACTGCCGCTCCTCGTCCCGCTCACGCTCCTCGCAACGCCGACCGCCACGGCGTTGCGCCGGGGCGCGGCCAACGCCTGGTACTGGTTCAGCATAATGGGTTTCACCTTTTTCGTGCTCGTCGCGTGGTTCTACTGGAGCGGTCTCGAGCTCGGACTGCCTGCGCGCCTGCACGCGCACCTTCACCGCATGCAGCCGGGATACGAACCGGGATTCAAGTCGCTGCCCTTCTTCCTCGGTGCGCTCTACACGCTCGCCTGGTTAGCGGCGCTCGGCGCCTTGCGGCGCAGTCCGGAACGGCCGCTCTACACGTGGGCTGCGGGCATTTCAACCGTGTGGGCTCTGCTCGCCATCCTGTTCGTGGGATACATCAACACCGGAAAGAGCTACCGTTCCATGGTGCTTGCGCTGGAGCAGGCGTTGCCCCCCAAGCACCGCTGCATCTCCAGCCGCGAACTCGGCGAATCGCAACGCGCCATGCTTCACTATTACGCCGGCCTCATCACCTATCGCGACGAGGTGGAAACGCGGCGCCGGAACTGCGATCTCATGCTCGTTCAGGGACATCCCCGCCAGGAGACGTCGCCGGGAAGGAACTGGCGCAAGATCTGGGAGGGCGGCCGGCCCGGCGACAAGGACGAGCGCTACCGGCTGTATCAACGCACCGCGAGGCACTGATTCCTTCGGGACCGGGCTCGACAACGTCGCGAGGCGCGGCGTAAACTCGTCTCCCAGTCGTCGTTGCCTGAAGCGCGCCTGTCCGTGTTGTTGCCGTGTTGCCGGTTGAATCCCAAGCTATCAAGGAGAAACGCATGAGCTCCGATCGTGAAGTCGTGGTGCTGAGCGGCGTTCGCACCGCTATTGGAGACTATGGCGGTGCACTGAAAGACGTCGCGCCTACCGAGCTTGCGGCACAAGTGGTGCGCGAAGCGGTGAAGCGCGCGCGCATCGACCCGCAGCAGGTGAACCAGCTCGTCTTCGGCAACGTGATACACACCGAAGCGCGCGACATGTATTTTTCCCGCGTGGCGTGCATCAAGGGCGGCCTGCCGCAGGACACGAACGCGCTCACCGTCAACCGTCTCTGCGGCAGCGGGCTTCAGGCCATCGTGAGCGCCGGCCAGGCGATTCAGCTCGGCGACGCCGACGTGGCAGTCGGCGGCGGCGCGGAATCGATGAGCCGCGGGGCTTATATCGTTCCGGCACTCCGCTGGGGGCAGCGCATGAACGACGGCGGCGTCATCGACATGATGGTGGGCGCGCTGACCGATCCCTTCGACACGGTCCATATGGGCATCACCGCGGAGAACATCGCGGAGAAGTGGAAGATCACGCGCGAACAGCAGGACGAATTGGCCGTGGAAAGCCATCGGCGTGCCGTCAACGCCATAGAGAAGGGCTATTTCAAGGACCAGATCGTGCCGATCGAGCTGAAAACGCGCAAGGGCACGACGGTTTTCGACCGCGACGAGCACCCGCGCGCCGACGCCAGTCTGGAAGGCATGGCAAAGCTGCGCGCGGTGTTCAAGAAGGAAGGGACCGTGACGGCAGGCAACGCGTCCGGCATCAACGATGGCGCCGCGGCCGTGGTGTTGATGGAGAAGAGCTCGGCGGAAAAGGCGGGATTGAAGCCGATGGCCCGCCTGGTGTCTTATGGACTGGCCGGCGTGGATCCGAAGATGATGGGAATCGGGCCGGTCCCCGCGGTCCAGAATGCGCTCGCAAAAGCCGGGCTCAAGGTCGAGGACATGGACGTGGTGGAGTCCAATGAGGCGTTCGCCGCGCAAGCGCTCGCCGTTGCCTGCGACCTCAAGTTCGATCCCGCGAAGACCAATCCACACGGCGGGGCCGTGGCGCTCGGGCACCCCATCGGCGCAACCGGCGCGGTGTTGACCGTCAAGGCGCTCTACGAGCTACAGCGGATCGGCGGGCGCTACGCGCTGGTGACGATGTGCATCGGCGGCGGCCAGGGCATCGCAGCGGTGTTCGAGCGCATGCGCTAAAAGCGCGGTCACGCTCCGCGCCGCAAACGCGCGAGCTCCGCGAGACAAAGGTGCGTGAAGGCGAGGCCGCTGGCAACCGGCGCTACCAGATTGACGAGCGGGATGTAATAAAGCAGAGCGACCAGCAGCCCGAGCACGTAGAGTTTGCCTTTGCTGCCCGCAATGATCGCCGAATACTCCTCGCGCGCTGCATGCTCGGAAAGCGCATCGTAGCGCAGCAGGCGTTGGGTCAAATACGCCGAGATCAGCGCGGGGAGCAGGATTGCACCGACGCCAGTGAGCCACAGCGGCAGGCCGACAAGCCAAAGCAGGCAGAATACCGCTATCCCGATCACTGCGTTCACGAGGCTCCCGACGAGCGTGCCGCCGGCGCGGCGCTCGAGGTGTGGGAAATACCGCGAGCTCACGTGCGCGACGACTGCGGGCATGACGATGAGTTCGTTCAGGACGAGCGCGGTGATGAACGCAGCCGGAATGACGAGCGCAATGACGCCGAGCGCGGTGAGCGCCTGCAGCAGCCAGCCGGCCCCCACGCTCTCGAGCCACCGGGCGACGGCAGTGCTGGCCGTGAAGGACGCAAGCCATGCCGACCAGGTATCCCAGAAGATGATGGAGAGGATCACCCAGATCAGGATCGCGCCCAGCATGGGAAGCAGCATCACCACAACGATGCGCGGCGCACGCAGGTCGCGCATGGCGGCGCCGAGCGCCACGATGATGTCACCCACGGAGGCGTCGCCTCGCGTCGTCGAGGGCGAAGCGGTAACCAGGAGAGGCGTGTTGCGTACGCATCGGCGAACTTTCAGGAAAGTTGACGCTCTGCATTTTAGCGGGAGCGCAAGCGGCACGAGGCGAAAAGGTAGAATGCCGAACGTAACGAATCCGTGCGGCAAGGCGGCCGCAGTTCAATGAACGGCTCCCCGACCCGGCTGCCGGCTTGGCAGGCGCTCGAACGTCATCACCGCGTTGTGGCGGCTCGCCACCTGCGCGAGCTGCTCGCGGCAGACCCGCAGCGCTTTCTCAAGTATTCACTCACCTGCGCCGGCCTCCTCTTTGATTTTTCCAAGCACCGCATCGCCGATGACACCCTCGCACTTCTGGTGAGGCTCGCGGAGGAGTGCGAGCTGCCCGCCTGGATCGAGCGCCTGTTCGCGGGCGAGCGCGTCAACACGACCGAGGAGCGCGCAGCGCTGCATACCGCACTGCGCGCAGACAAACCGGTCATGCTGGATGGGCGGGACGTCGTCGCCGACGTTGCCAATACCCTGGCTGCGATGCAGCGCTTCTGCGAAGCGGTATGGAACGGCACGCGCAGCGGCGGCAGCGGACGCACGTTCACCGATGTGGTGAACATCGGCATTGGCGGGTCCGACCTCGGCCCGCTTTTCGTGACCGAAGCGCTCGCCGGCTACACGCGCGCGCGCCCGCGCGCCCATTTCGTTTCCAATGTGGACGGTGCGCACCTCGCCGGCGTGTTGCGCGGGCTCGATCCGGAGTCGACGCTCTTCATCGTCGCTTCCAAGACCTTCACCACGCAGGAGACGCTTGCCAACGCGCGGTCGGCCCGCGCATGGGTGGCCCGGAAATTGGGCGCCGCCGCAGCCGGCTCGCATTTCGCAGCCGTTACCGCCAACCCGTCCGCCGCCCGAGCGTTCGGCATTGCGAGCGACTCGATTTTCGAGTTCTGGGACTGGGTGGGCGGACGCTACTCGCTTTGGTCGGCAATCGGGCTCCCGATCGCGCTTTCCCTCGGCATGGAGCACTTCAACGCGCTGCGCGCGGGCGCGCGGGAAATGGACGAGCATTTCCGCACCGCACCCCTTGCCCGCAATGCGCCCGTTCTCTCCGGGCTGCTTGCGGTCTGGTACATCGACTTCTTCGGTGCCCGCGCACACGCCGTGCTTCCCTACGACCAACGTCTCGAGCGGCTTCCCGATTATCTCCAGCAGCTTGAAATGGAGAGCAACGGCAAGCGCGTCCGCCGCGATGGCGGGCCGGTCGACTCTGCAACAGCGCCCGTGATCTTTGGGGCACCGGGCACCAACGGGCAGCACGCCTTCTACCAGCTGCTCCATCAGGGCACCCAGGTGATTCCGGCGGACTTCATCGCCTGCTGCCGGGCCGACCACGGACTCCCCGGCCACCACGAGATGCTGCTCGCCAATTACTTCGCGCAGACCGAAGCGCTCGCTCTCGGAAAGACGGAGGCCGAAGCGAGAACCGAGATGTCGAAGCAGGGCATGTCCGAAGAGAGAATCACAAGGCTCGCGCCGCACCGGGTCTTCGAGGGCAACCGTCCCACCACGTCGATCCTGCTTCCCCGGCTATCGCCGCACGCTCTGGGCGCGCTCATCGCATTCTACGAGCACCGGACATTCGTCCAGAGCGTGATCTGGGGCATCAACGCGTTCGACCAGTGGGGTGTGGAGCTCGGAAAACAGCTTGCGAGCCGCGTGCTGCCCGAGCTGGAAAACGATGCACCGGTCGCGACGCACGACGTGTCGACCAACGGGCTCATCAACCATTTCAAGGCGCACTGCCGATAGCACAAGGAGGAAGCATGAACGACGAAACGCTGAACATGAGCATCCGCAAGTTTTTGAAGACTGTCGGAGTCAACTCGCAGCTCGCGATCGAAAAGGCGGTGCGCAAGGCGATCGAGGAAGGGAAATTGAGCGGCAGCGAATCGTTCCCGGCGACGATGACGCTGACGGTCGGCAAGCTCGCCCTCGAGGTGAAGTTCGACGGCGACATCAAGCTCGGATAGGTGGCAAATCAGACCTTCAAAAAATGCTCGCGGTAGTACCGCAGCTCTTCGATCGACTCGTAGATGTCGGCGAGCGCTTCGTGCTTGCCGTGCTTGGTGAGCCCGCCCATGATCTCGGGCTTCCAGCGCCGCGCGAGCTCCTTCAGAGTGCTTACGTCGAGATTGCGGTAATGGAAATAGCCTTCGAGCCGGGGCATGTAGCGCGCGAGGAAGCGCCGGTCCTGATGCACCGAGTTGCCGCACATGGGTGAGACCCCCGGCGGCACGTGCCGCTCGAGGAAAGCCGTCATCTGCTGCTCCGCGCCCGCCTCTGAGAGGGCAGAGGCACGCACGCGCTCGATCAGACCGGATTTCCCGTGCATAGACTTGTTCCAGTCGTCCATTCCTCCGAGCACGGCGTCCGACTGATGCACAACGAGCACCGGCGCCTCGGCCACTGGATTGAGCGCGGAATCCGTGACGACGATGGCAAGTTCCAGAACCCTGTCGACCTCCGGTTCGAGGCCGCTCATCTCCATGTCGATCCAGATCAGGCTGTTCGGGTCCTGTGCCATAATATTGTTGGAATCGTGGAGGCCGATATTGTGTCACAGTTTTCAGGCCTCGTTTGAAATCGGATGACCGCCTTCGGCCTCGTTTTCCTCGCAGCGCTGACCCTCGCCACCGGGTTGCGGCTGTGGCTCGCCCATCGGCACATTGATCACGTCCGGCTGCATCGCGGAGCGGTCCCCGCCGAGTTCTCCGGGGAGATCGGGCTCGAAGCGCATCAGCGCGCCGCCGACTACACATGCGAGAAAACGCGTCTCGCGATGGCGAGCGTGGCAGTCGAGGCACTGATCGTGCTCGCGCTGACGTTCGGCGGCGGCCTGCAGGTGCTGCACGAATTGAGCGGCTCCTGGCTACCCGAAGGCGTCGGGCGCGGGCTGCTGCTGATTGCGCTCGTGACGCTCCTCATGACCGCGGTGGAACTGCCGTTCAACTATTACCGCACCTTCCGCATCGAGCAGCGATTCGGTTTCAATCGCATGACGTCGCGGCTCTTCTTCATCGATCTCGCAAAATCGTTGTTGCTCGCCGCCTTGTTCGGCATTCCCCTCGCCGCGTGCGTGCTCTGGCTCATGGAGAAGTCGGGATCGTACTGGTGGCTCTATGCCTGGCTCGTCTGGGTCGCCTTCAACCTCTTCATGCTCGCGATCTACCCCATGGTCATCGCGCCGCTCTTCAACCGCTTCTCCCCGATGCAGGATGCCGAGCTGCGCGAACGCGTGGAGCGGCTGCTCGTGCGCTGCGGATTCCGGGTGAGGGGGCTCATGGTGATGGACGGCTCGCGCCGCAGCAGCCACGGCAACGCCTACTTCACCGGCTTCGGCAAGTCGAAGCGCATCGTGTTCTTCGACACCCTGCTCTCCCGGTTGAGCCCCGCGGAGGTGGAAGCGGTGCTCGCGCACGAACTCGGTCACTTCAAGCTGCGCCACGTCGTGAAGCGCATGGCATGGATCTTCTTCGCGAGCCTCGGCGTACTCTGGCTCCTCGGGTACCTTGCGCAGCAGGAGTGGTTCTACGAGGGACTCAACGTGCACGCTCGATCCACTGCGCTCGCCCTCATTCTTTTCTTTCTCGTGGCTCCAAGCTTCGCTTTTCTCGTGCAGCCCCTCGGCGCAATGTACTCGCGCAAGCACGAGTTCGAAGCGGACTGTTACGCGGCGCAGAACGCGTCGGCGGTTGATCTCGTGTCGGCGCTCGTCAAGCTCTACCGCGATAACGCTTCGACGCTCACGCCCGACCCTGCACATTCGGCGTTCTACGATTCACATCCGCCCGCGATCACGCGCATCGCCCGCCTCAAGTCTGCGGCTGCGGAACACGCGTGAGGGGACACGAACGAAATGCAAGGCCCAGGACAGGAGACCGCCGTGGAGATCGAAGATCTTGCTGCCAGGAAGTGCCGCCCGTGCGAGGGCGGGGTGTCGCCCCTCAGAGGCGGGGAAATCGAAAACCTGCTGAAGCAGCTCGACGGCTGGACGCACGCCAATGGCGCCATCAGCAAAACGTACCTGTTTCAGAACTATTACCAGACCATGGCATTCGTGAACGCAGTCGCCTGGCTCTCGCACCGCGAGGATCACCATCCGGATCTCGCCGTGAGCTACCGCCAGTGCCGCGTGGAATACACCACGCACGCGATCGGCGGGCTCTCCGAGAACGATTTCATTTGTGCGGCGAAGGTCGATGCCCTCTTTGCGCTGTGACTGATGCGAGCGCGCGGCGGCGTTACCCTGCCGTGATGCGCGCGTTTCGCTGATGCCGGCCGCGACGCGAGGTTCCCGCGAATCCGCTCCCTTGGAAGGACTTATCGTCGCAAGCTACGGACGGCGCTATCGAGTCGAGGTGCCGGGCAGCGGCGAATTCGACTGCGTCGCGCGCGGCAAGCGCCGCGATTTTGCCTGCGGGGACCGGGTGAGGATAGAGCCGAGCGCTCCCGGCCAGGGCGTGATCGAGGAAGTGTACCCGAGGAGTGCCCTGCTCTACCGCAGCGACGCGTACCGCGAAAAGCTGATCGCAGCGAACGTAACGCAGGTCGCCATCGTCGTCGCGGCCGTGCCGCCGCCGCATGAAGCGCTCCTCAACCGTTGCCTCGTCGCCGCCGAGCACGCCGGCATCGCGGCATGCATATGCCTCAACAAGGCCGATCTGCCGCAACACGCCGCGCAGAGCGAGCGGCTCGCACTCTACTCAGCGCTCGGCTACCCCGTCGTCGCGCTCAGCGCCAGAAGCGATGTCGCGCCGCTGCGCCCGAGGCTGCAGGGTAAGGTGAGCGTGCTGGTGGGGCAGTCGGGGGTGGGCAAATCCACGATCGTCAATGCCCTGCTGCCCTACGCTTTCGCGCGCACCAATGAAATTTCCGAAGCGCTCGGCGCGGGACGGCACACGACGACCCACGCACGCCTCTACCACCTCGACGCGGAGAGCAGCATCATCGACTCGCCCGGATTGCAGGCGTTCGGCCTGCATCACATCCACCTCGACGCGCTGGCGCAAGGATTCGTCGAATTCCGGCAGTACATCGGTCGCTGCCGCTTCCGCGATTGTCACCATCTCGGCGAGCCGGGCTGCGCCATCGAAGCTGCCACCGCGGAAGGAGGGGTATCGGCGCGCCGCCTCGCGGCATACCGCGCGCTCGCGCGGGAACGCGATGTGAAACGCGCGATGCCGGGCTAGCGCCCGAGCGAGTACGCGACCGTGACGAGCAGCACGAGGAACATCCAGAGCACGAGCGCACGCCAGATGAGACCCACTGCGCTCTGCATGTAATCGACGTCCGCCTCCTCCGTGCCGGGCTCGGCGCGAAAATCGGCGCCGCCGTAAGAATGGACAGCCTCGCCGAGCCGCACCCCGATCGCTCCGGCGCCGGTCGAGAGAATGATGCCGTGCGTGCGCATTGCCCACGATTGCGCCTGGGTGCGCCAGCAGTACACCGCGTCCTCGAAATTTCCGACGATGGCGAAGCTCGCGGCGGTGATGCGCGACGGCAGCCAGTCGAGCCAGTAGAAAAAGCGCTCGGCGAACCGGCCGAACGTCCCTGATTCGGCCTCCGCCCGCCCGCCCCAGCGGTCTGCGAGCATCGCGGCGGTGCGGTACAGCACCGCGCCCGCCGGCCCGAGCACGATGAAGCTCGCGATCGGACCGAACACATGGCGATGAGCGCTTACGAGACCGAGCTCGATCGCCACGCGCGCAATTTCACTGCTGCCGAATTCTGGCACTGGCGTGCCGCGCCATTGCGCAAGCCACTCCCTCGCCCGCTCCGGGTGCCCCTCCTGCAGCGACTGCTGAATTTCGTTGAAGTAATGGCTGAACTGGCGGAACCCCATCGTGAAGTAGAGCACCACGACGTTCCAGAGCCAGGCGAGCGCGGGACTCGCGCGATACGACAGGAGCGAGATGCCGAGCGTCGCAAGGACGGGCAGCAGCACGGCGAGCGCCCAGGCGAGGACACCTTGCTCGTCCTTCCCGCCGTTCAGGCGCTGCTCCAGGCTCGCCGCGTAGCGTTGGAAGAGCGTGTGTACGGCGTTCCCCGGACGCAACGGGCGCACCTGCTCGAGGAGCAGTGTCGCGATCAGGGACAGGAACGTCACGGGTTTTTGGGGGAGAGAATCTCGAGGATTTCGACTTCGGTGTCCCCGGCAGGACGCCGCCAGACCACCACATCACCGACCCTCGAACCGATCATCGCTTTCGCAAGCGGCGAGGCCCAGCTGATCTTGCCCGCAGCAACGTCCGCCTCGTCGTCGCCGACGATGCTGAACTGGTGCTTACGACCCTCCTCGTCGATGATACGCACCACGGCGCCGAAGTGCACTTCCTCCTGCGGCTGGCCCGCCGGATCGACGACAACGGCGCGCTCGAGCTGCGCCTTGAAGTAGCGCAGGTCGCGCTCCACTTCCCGCAACCGCTGCTTGCCCATCGGATCCTCGCCCACCTGCGCGTTGAGCCGCTCCCGCCGCTCTTGCAGATCGCGGACGCGCGCATGCAGCTGCTCCAGTCCGGCCGGAGTCACGTAATTTGCATGCGCGCCGAGAGGCCGCTCCGGCAGTTCTCCCGCCGCCAGATCCTCGTCGCTCTCCTTTACGAAAGCACGGCTCATCGTCACAGCCAAACCGCAAGTGGAAGCTTCTTTATACCCAGAGCCGCGCACCATGGCAACTCTCACAAGCACCGCGCGGAGGCGACAGCGGCCGCCTGTCGAAGTTCCCCCGACGTGCCCGAGCACCGTTCGGACGCGCCGCTTCAGCAACCGCAGGCGAGAAAGGTTGCCAGATCTTCCTTCCGCGCCAGGGTGTCCTCGTATCCAAGCTGGATCAGCGTCCGGCAGTACGATTTTTCGAACAGGAGGTAGGAGAGAAGGTTGGCGCCGCCCGGACCCGTTGCGCCCACCGTAGCGAGGAGAAGCTTTATCGTGCGCGGCAACTCGTCGGCATAGCGCACCGCGATCTGCTCCAGATCGCGGCTCGGGGATATGAGTCTGAATTCCACCTTTTGCAGCGGATAGTCGGTACGCTGCAGCACCTCGCCGGGGATCAGCTCCAGCGTGCGATTGATCCGTTGCAGGCGTTCCAGATCGGCTTCCAGCGTGTCGAGGAAGATGCTGTTCAACGCGTGGCCGGCGATCTGCGCGAGCGAAGGAGAGGATTGAGCCAGCGTGCGCTCGACCGCGCGACCGCCGAGCTGCCGTCCGACGCCGATCACGAGCAGCCTGTTCGCGCCCAAGTGCAGCGCCGGGCTCACGGGAGCGATCTGCCGCATCGAACCGTCGCCGAAATACTCGCGATTGATGTGAACGGGCGGAAAGATGAAGGGTAGCGCGCTGGAAGCGACGAGATGCTCGAGAGTGATCGGCATCGCGATGCCGACACGCCGCGACCGTTTCCATGGCTGCAATCCGGCGCAGCCCTGAAAAAAAGTCACCGATTGCCCGGAGCTGTATCCCGAGCAGGTGACGCTGAAGGCCGCGAGGTCCCCGCGCTCGATCGAGCGCGCGATGGCCGCGAAATCGAGATGGCGCTTCAACAGCGCGAGGAGCGGCGAGTTGTCGAGCAGGGATACCGGCGTACGCGAGAACGCTCCCCCGGTGAGCGCGGTGAAAATCCACCTCAGGCTGTTGCGGGCGGCGCCCAGGGGATCGGCACGGTACACCTGCTCGACGCGGAAGTTCTGCCACACGGCGATGAGCCGCCGCACGGCGCGCCTGAAATTGTCGGCGCCAGCGGCGAGCACTACGGCGTTGATCGCACCCGCCGATGTGCCGCAGATGATGGGAAAGGGATTACGGGTATGGCGAGGCAGGATTTCGGATAGCGCTTTCAGCACGCCGACCTGATAGGCCGCCCGGGCGCCGCCACCCGTCATGATGAGCCCCGTCGTCGGGGCTCGCTTCATGCCGGGGCGAACCGGGCCCCGCGCCGAAGCATGGAACTCAAGCGGGCTCGTGTCCACTGCCCTCCCCAAGTCTGGGAATTTATGGTGCCACAAGGGCCGACGGCCCGCTATGGCTCACCGCAGCCTCTGGATGTCGCCTGCTTCACCGCCGTGAGGTTCCAGGTAAAGCGCCTGGACGACTGAGCCGATCAGGGTGACGCTGCCTGCAAGCCGGTTATTCCCGGTGTCGCTGAACTCGAAACGGTAGATGCGTTGCAGTGCGAGCGCGCCGCTCTCGGCACGCCGCGGCGAGACCGACGCAAGGGCCACCGTCTCGTCGAGGAGCTGGACGCGCTCGGCGTGGCAAGCGCGTCGAGCCGCATCCACTGCCGTTTCGCGGCGCCCGAGGCTTTCGAACCAGAACCACGCGAGCCCGGCGAGCAGAATTACGAACATGAGCTCGAGCAAAGCCGGGTCAGTCCTCGAGGATGCGGCATAGGCTGTAGAGCATACCGGCCGTCGCGCCCCAGATGTAACGTCCATCGTACGGGATTGCCATATAGTGCCGATGGCGCCCGCGAAAATGGTATTCGCGCCGCTGATAGTTGGCAGGGTCGAGGAAGTACTCGAGCGGTGCCTCGAACACGCAATCCACCTCGAAGGGATCGAGCGCGAGATCGAATGGAGGCTCGATCCAGCCGACCACGGGAGTGATGCGGAAGCCCGACGGGATCGGGTACTCCGGCAGACGTCCCAGTACCTCCACCCGAGCGCGGGGGAGCCCGATTTCCTCCTCGGTTTCGCGCAGCGCCGTGTCCTCGCGCCCGGCATCGGTCGCCTCTACGCGACCCCCGGGAAAGCTGATCTGACCGGCATGATCGGACAGATGCGCCGTGCGCTGTGTGAAGAGCACGTTGAGCGCGCCTGGCCGGGCAACCAGCGGGACGAGTACGGCCGCATCGGTTGCCTCCGCGCCTTCCGGGAGAGCGAGGACATGGAGGTCATGGGGATCTGGCGGCAGTGCCGGGCGCAAAAGACGCTCGACGATCGCCTCCCGCGATAGCGGGAATAAGGTCCGAAAGCCGTGTGTTAATCGTTTTGTAGCCAAGCGAATCAGCGCGTTTGCCGCCCTTCCCGGCATTTTACCCGCCGACCGAATGGCCGGGACGGCAGGCGTGACGGGTTGTGAACGGCATTTGCGCGGCCTACACTAGCGGGCGGTAGCCCGGTCAAACACTCGAAGAAGGAGCAGTCCATGAAGATCAGCAGCCTCATCGTCGCTACAGCGCTGGCCTTAGGCAGCACCACCGCCTTCGCCAGCAGTTGCCCCAAACACATGAAGGCGATCGACGCCGCGCTCGCGAAGAATCCCAAGCTGAGCGCAGAGCAGATGTCGCAAGTGAAGAAATATCGCGTCGACGGCGAGAAACTCCACAAGGAAGGCAAGCACAGCGAGTCCGTGGAAGCGCTCGCCAAGGCCGAGAAAATCCTCGGCATCTGACGCGGCTTCTGCCTCGAGAGATCCCCGCGGCGAGGCGCGGGGATTTTTTTACCACGGGATCGGCTGGCGATCGCGAAAGAAACCGCCGGTCGGCCCCTCATCCGGAAGCGTCGCGAGCCATACGGCAGTGTCGGCTGCCTCTTCCACGGTACGCGGCGCGTTCGGCCCGCCCATGTCCGTTTTCACCCAGCCCGGGCACATCGCGTTGACGAGTATTCCCGTGCCCTTCAACTCCGCAGCGAGCGTGCGGGTGAGCGCATTGAGCGCCGTCTTCGAAACCCGGTACGCCGGCGTGCCGACCCCCATGTCGGCGAGTTGCCCCTGCCCGCTCGAGAGATTGACGATCCGCCCGTAGCCCTGCTTCTTCATCATCGGCACGAGCGCCTGCATGAGCTGCAGCGGCCCGAGAAGGTTCGTTTCCAGCGTATCCCGGAAGATCTGCGGCCGCGCGTCGAGGACCCTTGAACCGCGTGGATCGAGCATGACGCCCGCGTTGTTGACCAGGACATCGACGCGGCCGTAGCGATCGGCAAGGTGCGCAGCGAGCGCCTTGATGCTGACCGGGCTCGTCACGTCGAGCAGGTGATAGTGGACGCCCGTTCCCGCATCGCCCAGCGCCTTGATCGCGGCGCGCCCCTTGGCTGCGCTTCGGCTCGTGAGCACCACGCTCAGCTCCTTGCGGGCGAGCTGACGGCTCACCTCGAGCCCGATACCGCGGTTGGCACCGGTGACGACGGCTACGCGGGCATCCATCCTGCTCTTTAGATTTTTCCGACCATGTCCTGCGGGCGCACCCACTCATCGAACTGCTCCGCGGTGACATATCCGAGCTCGAGCGCGGAAGCTTTCAGCGTGATGCCTTTCTTGTGCGCGTTCTTGGCAATCGCCGCGGCTTTCTCATAACCGATATACGGGTTGAGGGCGGTGACGAGCATGAGCGATTCCTGCAATAGCTTTTGAATGCGCTCGGTGTTCGGTTCGATGCCCGCCGCGCAGTGCTCGTCGAAATTCGTGCAGGCGCCGGCGAGTAGATGCGCACTGTGGAGGAAATTGCGGATGATGAGCGGCCGGAACACGTTCAGTTCGAAGTTGCCCGACGCGCCGCCCACATTGATCGCCACGTCGTTCCCGAACACCTGGCAGCACGCCATCATCATCGATTCGGACTGGGTGGGGTTGACCTTGCCCGGCATGATGGAGCTGCCCGGCTCGTTCTCGGGGATGTTGATCTCGCCGATGCCGGAGCGTGGCCCGCTCGCAAGCCACCGGATATCGTTGGCGATCTTCATGAGCGAAGCGGCGAGCGTCTTGAGCGCGCCAGGAGCATGCACCACGCCGTCGCACGATGCGAGCGCCTCGAACTTGTTCGGCGCGGTGACGAACGGCAGCCCGGTGAGCTTCGCAATCTCTGCCGCGACTTTGGTCGCGAACTCCGGATGCGCGTTGAGGCCGGTGCCCACCGCGGTGCCGCCGAGCGCGAGCTCGTAAAGATGAGGAAGCGCGTCGGCGATATGCTTGAGCCCGTGGTCGAGCTGCGCGACATATCCCGAGAATTCCTGCCCCAGCGTGAGCGGGGTCGCATCCTGGAGGTGGGTCCGGCCGATCTTGACGATGCGCATGAACGCCCGGGACTTGGCATCGAGCGTATCGCGCAGGCGCTTGACCGCCGGCACGAGCTTCCGTTCGAGCGCGACGACCGCGGCGATATGCATTGCGGTCGGGAATGTATCGTTGGACGACTGCCCCTTGTTCACGTCGTCGTTTGGATGCACGAGCCGCCCTTCGCCGCGCTCGCCACCCATCAATTCCGACGCACGGTTGGCAAGCACCTCGTTCACGTTCATGTTGGTCTGCGTCCCCGAGCCCGTCTGCCAGGTGACGAGCGGGAAGTGTTCGTCCAGCTCGCCGCGCAGCGCTTCGTCGGCCGCCCGGATGATGGCATCGCCCTTCTTCCTGTCCAGCACGCCGAGCGCCATGTTGACCGCTGCGGACGCCTTCTTCACCAGCACCTGCGCATGCACCACTTCGAGCGGCATCGTCTCGCCGGGAAAAGGAAAGTGGCGCAGGCTGCGCTGCGTCTGCGCCCCCCACAGCCGGTCCGCCGGCACCTCGATTTCGCCCATCGTGTCGTGTTCGATACGTACCTTCTTCGCCATGTTTCCGATTTCCAATAAAGAGTGCGGCGGCGCTCAGATCAGCCGTTTCTGTTCGCCGCGGTGGTTGATTGCGTCCACGACCGTGAGCGCCGTCATGTTGACGATACGCCGCACGGTCGCGCTCGTCGTCAGGATATGCACCGGACGCGCGGCGCCGAGGAGGATCGGCCCCACGGTGATGCCGTCGCCCGCTGCGGTCTTGAGAAGGTTGAACGCGATGTTCGCCGCGTCCAGCGTCGGCATGACGAGGAGGTTTGCATCGCCCTTCAACCGGGAATTGGGAAATACGCGCAAGCGGATTTCCTCGGAGAGCGCGGCGTCGCCCTGCATTTCGCCCTCGATCTCGAGTCCCGGAGCGAGGTTCTCGATGATCGAGCGCGCCGCCCGCATCTTCTGCGCGGTGGGCGTATCCGCCGCGCCGAAGCTCGAATGCGAAAGGAGGGCGACTTTCGGCGTGATGCCGAAGCGGCGTATCTCCTCCGCGGCAAGCAGCGTCGTCTCGGCGATCTGTTCTGCGGACGGGTCGAAATTGACGTAGGTATCGCAGATGAACACCGTGCGGCGCGGCAGGAGCAGAAGGTTCATCGCCGCGTAGTGATTGACGCCGGGGCGCTTGCCGATGACCCGGTCGATGAACTTGAGATGCCCGAGATAGCGCCCGAGAACGCCGGTCAGCATGGCGTCCGCTGCGCCCATGTGGATCAGCATCGCGCCGATCAGCGTTGGCAGGCGGCGCATGTCGAGCTTCGCGATTTCGGGGGTGACGCCGTTGCGATCCGCAAGGCGCAGGTACTCGGTCCAGTACTCGCGATAGCGCGGGTCGTTCCCCGGATCGACGAGCTCGAAATCGCGGTCCCTCCTGAGCCGCAGACCGAGGCGCTCAATGCGCATCTCGATCACGTCCGGGCGCCCAACGAGGACGGGGTGCGCGATGTTTTCGTCGACGACCACCTGCGCCGCGCGCAGCACGCGCTCCTCCTCGCCCTCGGCGTAGACAATGCGCTTCGGCGCGCGCTTCGCGGCATCGAACACCGGCTTCATAATGAGCCCGGAGTGATACACGAACTGGCTCAGTCGTTCGCGATAGGCATCGAAGTCTGTGATCGGGCGCGTGGCGACCCCGCTCGCCATTGCCGCCTGCGCCACCGCCGGCGCGATCTTGCCGATCAGCCTCGGATCGAAAGGCTTGGGGATGAGGTATTCCGGGCCAAAGGAAAGGTTCTGCTCGCCGTACGCCATCGCGACGATGTCCGACTGCTCGGCCTGCGCGAGCTCGGCGATCGCGTACACCGCGGCGAGCTCCATCTCATCCGTGATGGTCGTTGCGCCGACATCGAGCGCACCGCGAAAGATGAACGGAAAGCACAGTACGTTGTTCACCTGGTTGGGATAATCGGAGCGCCCGGTGGCGATCACTGCATCGGGCCGCACCGCGCGCGCGACGTCGGGGAGGATCTCCGGGACGGGGTTGGCGAGCGCGAGGATGAGCGGGCGTGCCCCCATTTTCCCGACCATTTCGGGCTTGAGCACGCCGCCGGCGGAGAGCCCGAGGAACACATCCGCACCGCTGATCACTTCATCGAGTGTACGCGCCTGGGTCTCGATCGCGTACTGTTCCTTGTCCGGATCCATCTCTTCCTTCCGGCCCTTGTACACGACGCCCTTCACGTCCGTGACGATGATGTTTTCGCGGCGCAACCCCATCTTCAGGAGGAACCCGAGACAAGCGAGCGCGGCGGCGCCGGCGCCGGAAGCGACCAGCCGCACCTCCCTCAGATCCTTGCCGACGACTTTCAGTCCGTTGAGGATCGCCGCACCGACGATGATCGCCGTGCCGTGCTGATCATCGTGAAACACCGGTATACGGCAGCGGGCTCGGAGCTTCCGCTCGACGATGAAGCACTCCGGTGCCTTGATGTCTTCGAGATTGATGCCGCCGAAGGTGGGCTCGAGACTTGCGATGATGTCGACGAGCTTGTCGGGATCGCGCTCGTTCACCTCGATATCGAACACGTCGATCCCGGCGAACTTCTTGAAGAGCACCGCCTTGCCTTCCATGACCGGCTTCGCGGCAAGCGGCCCGATCGCCCCGAGCCCGAGGACCGCGGTGCCGTTGGTGATCACGGCGACGAGGTTGCCGCGCGCCGTGAGATTGAGCGCTTCGCGCGGATCGGCGGCTATTGCTTCGCATACGGCCGCAACGCCCGGCGTGTAGGCGAGCGCAAGATCGCGCTGATGGATGAGGCCCTTGGTCGGCGCAACGGTGATCTTGCCGGGGAGCGGAGAGCGGTGGTATTCCAGCGCCGCCTTGCGCAGCTGTTCATCCATGCAGGAATGCCATGTCAGTGGCGGGAATCATCGGTCCACGCTATACATCGCGCGAACGCGATGAGTCGGCTGCTTCGGGAAGGATTATACCGCACGGGGAAGCGACACCGCGGCTTCGCGTCGCAAGCGGAAATCTCGTTTCAACTATCATGGAATTGTAAGACATTGTAAACCTGCGCCTTCGTGTCGAAACAAAGCGGACGGGCCCGATGCCTAACGGACACGGCGGGCGCTTCCCGGCGCGTGCACGGAAAGATGACATGACCATGACCAAAGTACTCGGCCTTGCGCTCGTACTCGCTCTTTTGAGCGGGCTCGCGCATGCCGATCCGCCCCCGCGTGCGGGACGTTTGAATTACGTGCATGGCACGGTTTCTCTCGCGACCGCGCAGGCTCCGGAGTCGTGGGCCGTTGCAGTGGTCAACCGGCCGCTCACCGCCGGCGACAGGCTGTGGACGGATCGCGACGGCTACGCCGAGCTGCACGTCGGCTCCACCGCCGTGCGGCTTGCGCCGCGCACCAACCTCGACGTGCTCACGCTGGACGACGACACGCTGCAGTTGAGGCTCGCACAGGGCGACGTGAATGTCCGCGTGCGGGACGTTGGCGATGACACCATCGAAATCGACACGCCGAACGGCGCGGTGCTGCTCGAGGAACCGGGCAGTTATCGCATCAGCGCGGCGCCGGAAGGCGATATGACGCACGTGATCGTGCATTCGGGCCGCGCGCACGTGCTTGCCGAGCACGGCGCTTTGTCGGTGCGCGCGGGCCAGCATGTCACGCTGCGCGGTATGGAAGGCGTCCCGTCTGAAATCTCGCGCGCCGGCATGGATGCATTCGATCGCTGGAGCGCGGAGCTCGACAGGCGCGAAGACGCAACCCTCTCCACGCGCTACGTGTCGCAGCACATGACGGGATATGAAGACCTGGATGCCTACGGCACGTGGCGCACGATGCCGGAGTACGGCGCAGTATGGGTCCCGAGCGTGCCAACGGGCTGGGCGCCCTACCGCTACGGTCACTGGGTATGGATAGAGCCGTGGGGTTGGACGTGGGTGGACGATGCCCCGTGGGGCTTCGCCCCGTTTCATTACGGGCGCTGGGTATGGCTCAACGGCTACTGGGCGTGGGCGCCGGGTCCGCGCATCGCGCGGCCTGTCTATGCGCCCGCGCTCGTCGCGTTCGTCGGCGGAACGAACTGGTCGGTTGCAGTGCGAAGCGGGCCCGCGGTCGGGTGGTTCCCGCTCGGATGGCGCGAGCCTTTCTTCCCGTGGTATCGCGCAAGCCCCCATTACGTTCGCAACGTCAACGCGACGCACGTGAGGAACATCAACATCTACAGCAACGTGACGCGCGTCACCTACGTCCACCACTCGGTGCCGCACGCGGTCACCGTAGTCTCCAGGCAAGCGTTCGTCTCCGCGCGGCCGGTGGCGCGCTCGGTGGTCGACATACCGCCCGCGCAGGTGACCCGTGCCCCGCTTATAAAGTCGATGCCCGCTCAGCCGATCGCGAGCAGCTTCGCTGCGCGCCGCGCAGATTCGCGACCGCCCGAGACTGCAGTCCGGCGTGAAGTGATCGCGGCGCGCGCGCCGCGCGCCCACGCCGGCCACTCGAGTGGCCTCGATGCGGACCCGAAGGGCGGACGCACCGAAGGCGAGCGTACGCCGCCCCGCGTGCGCGTCATCGAACGGCAGCGTGCCGATGCCGATTCATCCGCGAGACGACGCGCAGAGATGCCGGGCACGGCCGCCCACGGCGCACCGGGCACCCAATCGGTCCCGCAAGCCAATGCGCGAAAGGAATCGCGGGCGCAACAGGAGAAGGAACGCCGCCCCCGCGCGTTCGATGATGATCGCAGGCCGAATGCATCGACCGCGCCACGCAACGAGCGCCGTGAAGAACCGTCGCGCGAAACGCGTTCGCGCGATGTGCCGAATCGAATGCCGGACGCGAAACCCGCGCCTGCCGTCCCCCGGGTGCAGCGGCAACCGGACGCCGATCGTCAACGCCGCCCGTCGGCCGAGGCGCCCGCCGCGCCCCCCCACGTGCAGCCCGAGCGTCGATCACGCCTCGAAAATGAGCCGCGCGGGCGACGGGAAACAGAACCCCACGCGCGGCGCGAACCGCAGGGTCGTTCGGCGGCGCGCGATCACAGCGATTCACCGCGGGAACGGAGGTCCTCGCCCGGCGAAAGCCGCTCGCAGCAACGCGAGCCGCGCTCGCAGGCGCAGCCGGCGCCGCGAGCTTTCGCCCGCGACGATGCGCGATCGCAGCGTCCCACTCTTCACCCGGCGCCCTCGTCGTCGCCAAAGCGCGCCGGCCCGCCACGTGCCGAAACACGCGGGCAGGAGCGCACCTCGGCGCCGCGTTCGAACGCGCGCGAGAACCGAAACCGCCGCGATTAGCAATCCTCAGCAATTGGCCCCCGCGCGCCAACATTGTGCTATGTTGACGGCTGTTTTTCCGCGGTACCGTAATGGCCGACCTTTCTTCCGCTGTCCGCAACGCGCTTTACCCCGAGATCGAACCCTACGCAGGCGGCATGCTCGATCTCGACGGGCTGCACAAGATGTATTGGGAGCAGTGCGGCAACCCGCAGGGCGAACCGATATTGTTCCTGCACGGAGGCCCGGGAGCCGGCGCGGCGCCCGCTCACCGGCGCTTCTTCGATCCCGCGCACTATCGCATCGTGATCTACGATCAGCGCGGCGCCGGCCGCTCGACGCCGCTCGGCGAGCTGAAGGACAATACGACGCCGCAACTCGTGTCCGACATCGACGAGAAGCGCCGCCATCTCGGGATCGAACGCTGGCTGATCTTTGGCGGATCGTGGGGCAGCACGCTCGCACTTGCGTACGGAGAGGCGCACCCGGAGCGCTGCTGCGGTTTTATCCTGCGCGGGATTTTTTTGTGCCGGCGCAGTGAAATCGATTGGTTCCTGTACGGGCTGCGCACCCTTTTTCCGGAGGCATGGCATACCTTCGCCGGAATGATTCCACGGGACGAGCGCGGGGATTTGCTTGCCGCCTACTACCGGCAGCTCACGGACCCCGACCCGCGGATCCACATGCCTGCGGCGCGCGCCTGGAGCACCTATGAAGGGGCGTGCTCAACGCTCCTCCCAAGCCCGGAAACCGTCGCTTACTTCGCAAGCGACGGGGTGGCTCTCGGCCTCGCTCGGATCGAGGCACATTATTTCAGCCACGACATCTTTCTGCCGGAGAACGCGCTGCTCGCCAACCTCCATCGCATCCGTCACATTCCGGCGGTGATCGTGCAGGGCCGTTATGACGCCGTATGCCCGATCGTGACGGCGGACGAAGTGCACGAGGCGTGGCCGGAAGCGGAGTACATTATTGTGCCGGACGCCGGCCATTCCGCATGGGAGCCGGGCATCTGCGCGCGGCTGGTGAAAGCGACCGAGGCGCTGAAAAGCCGGCTGCGTTAAGCGACGCCGAGCACCTTGGCGGCTTTGTTGACGGTGCGCGGCTCCACCCAGAAGATCGCCCCATAGCGCCCGTTATCGACCGCGACGGCATCCATTGCGATCATATTGATGTCGGCGTTGGCAAGCTTCTCGCAGATTTCCGCTATCGCGCCGGGCCGGTCGTCGCCCTGCGCGAGGAACACCGTCTTGCGCGGACCGAGTTTCAGCTTGAGCTTGCGCGCGGCCTGCTTGAACTGCGCCGTGTCGGCCGGTATGAAATCGATCTGGGCGCGGCGCCCGCTTGGAAACCCGGTAAATCCGATCAGATTGACGCCGGCATCGCGCAATGCCGTGAGCACGCGTGCACCCTCGCCAACTTTGTTCGGTGTCTCCATGCTGAAGTAATCGAGCTTGCGTATCGTGTCCATGCGTCCTCCTTTCAGAGCCGGAATGTCCCCCCTTACTCTAAATAGCAGCGAATCGGTCAAAAGCAAAGCCTGGGCCTAGTCCGGCTTCTCCTTGGGCTGCCCCGCCCCCAGCGATTCGAAGGCGGATTTCTGCAATTCCAGCGTCTTGATCGTCATGTCCACGAAGCCCAAGTTCATCCTGAGCCAGGATTCGACCGTCCGCAGCTCGGTGATCTTCTTCTCGATTTCCTTCACGTCGACGCTTGGCGTCATCATGCCGGGGAACGGGAACGACAGCGGGTTCCACATCTTCTGCATGAATTCGAACAAGTCTTTGGGGAGGTCCGGTTCCACCATGGCGCTCTCCACGAAGTGGATGTGCCGTTCCATTATAGGACGCCGGGCATGGCGCGCGCTTTTCCGTAGAAGGCGGGAGAAAAGCGCTGGGCGCGAAGGGCTTGCAGGCCCTCTCGGGAGCGAGCGTTTACTCCTGCCGCCCCTCGTCGAGCTGCAGGGAAGCTTGGGCAACCCGGGTGCCCTTCCGCTGGGACTGATTGATGACACTCTGCAGGCGCTTCTTCTCGGACATGACCTTGGTCGAATAGCCCTCCTGGAGGTCGTCGAGAGCGCCCGCATACATCTGGAGGGCGGCAATCGTATCGCCGGTGCGCCGGACATACTCCTTCAGGATGCGCGAGCCGACCAGTATGTTGATGCGCGGATCAAAAACCGCCTGCTCGCCGCCGAACTCCTCCAGCTTATCGCCGTGGTATCTGGGGATGACCTGCATCAGTCCCTTCGCCCCGGCCACGCTTTCCGCGATAGGATTGAAACGCGACTCGACCGCGATCACGGCGATGATCAGCAAAGGGTCGAGCCCCAGCTGGTACCCTGCGGCGTGCGCGAAGGACACCAGGTCGAAAGTCGCGTCCTGAGACACGCGATAACGGCGGGCGACGAATTCCGCCAAGGCGCGGTAGCGGCCCTCGTTCGGGTCCGCGCGCACGTGTTCGGGCTGCCCCGTGGAGTCGACGGGCGTCTGTGATGCGGCAGCCGGCCGCAGCAAGTCAAGAGGCAGCACGCCGGCGAGCGCCTCCTTCAGCACTTCGCCATACTGATGGCGCACGATGAGGGCGAGCGCACTCAGGCTCGCCAACAACACCAATAGGCTCACCGACTTGCGCGTCCACCGTCGCAGCCTGGCGACATCGGGTACCTGCAACAAGGCACGGGTGGATTTTGCCAACATGCTGAATCTCCTTTCTTCGTAGTATTGCCGGCTCCGCATGACTGCCGCTACGGGAGCTACACCACCGATAGCAGAAACGGGTACTGCCACGAAGAGGCCCGGGATACGCTACTGCACGTTGGGCCGCACAGAATGGAACGGGCCGATTCTATTAGGCGACGCCGTCACGCGCAATCGGCCGGAAGTCTGGGATGGCGGTGATACACGCCCGAGGCGCCGGCTTACTGCATAGCAGCATGGCCGACTCATCATTGATTATTCATGACAATTACGTCAGCATGGCGACGTTCCGACGCACCACCGCAAACCGGCTATGCGGACGGCATGCCGGCTCGAGCCTCCTGCACAGACCGCGCTCGCCCTGAATTGGCGGTCCACTGGGCGCATTCAACCGGTGTCGTCGATTCCGGGGAACATCCTTCAGGGACGGTTTTGGTCGTCGCGGCCGTGACGCTCCCGCCACTCCCGAAGCGCCCGTTCGTAGCGGTCAAGCGCTTCCCAGTAGCGGTCGTAAACACAGGGCTCGCAGCCACTCTGGCAGCACTCCCCCGGCTCGGGCTCGCGCGGCGGTTCGGGTCGAGGATCGAGTGCCGGGTCGGGCGGACGCTGCGACATCATCGTGTCCATTCGTCGGGGACCCTGTAGCCGGGAAAGCGCTGCCTGAAGTCGGCAAGCAACGCGTCCGCTTCCCCGGCCCGGCCCAGCCGGCGCAGCTCGACGATGTTCTCGCCCCACTTTTCGGGGGGCTCATGAGCAAGCGCCCTGGCCGCAAGCGGTTGCGTTGCCGAGAAGGCCGTCGTTCCCGTCTCTGCGCTCGCCCTCTCACGCGCGCCGGTCGGCGGTGTTTCCGGCCTGGAATCGGGATCCGGGTCCAGCACGAGGACGCTCACGCTCAACACCACAACGGCGGTCACGGCAAATGGAATCCGCCAAGCGCGCGCCGCGCGCCAGGCGCGCTCGCGGCCGGATACCAGCGTGCGCGCTTTGTCCAGCGCGCGCGGGTGCGCGCCCGCTTGCCGGCGCGCGGCCGCAAGCAAGAACGCGTCGAGATGCGCAGGTGGCGCTTCGCGCGAGGCAGCCCGGTAGAGGCACGCGACTTCCGGATCGCTCGTGTCATCCGCAGGTCGCGCGTCGCGTGGTTGCCCGTTCATTGCCATTCCATCATGCCCGCGCGCAGTTTCGCGAGGGCGTAGCGCAGCCGGCTCTTCGCCGTCTCGCGGCTGACCCCGGTCGCTGCAGCAATCTCTTCGACAGTCATGCCGCTCTCGTGCTCAGAGCACAAACGCTTCGCGCTGCGCGAGCGGCAACGCGTCGATGAGCGCGATCAACCGCTGCGCACGCGCCTTGCGTTCGTAATGCGCGTCCGGCTGCGTGCATGGTTCGCTTGCCGGCTCTTCGATCTCTTCATCGTCCAGTGTGACAGTAACGAGATGCCCCGACCTGCGGTACTGGTCCACCACCCGGTTGTGCGCGACGCGGTAGAGGTAGGTCACGAATTTTGCCATGCGCGACGCCCGACCGGGCCGCAACCGACGCTCCGCTGGCGCTACCCGAGTGGAACATCCGCCTTTATCACCGCGTAAGAGTAAGCTCCTCCGTTCATCGCATGTTACGATGCGACACACTCTCTTAAACATCCAAGGGTCTCATGCGGGGTTAGTCTGCGCTTGCTTGAAAATGGCGCGGGGCGGCGTTTATACTCGGCTGACCCCCGATGGCCGGTCCTGGGACTGTTGCGCCCTGTGATTCTCGAGCGGGACTCGAGGCGGAGGAGGTCACGATGCCGATGCTTACACCCGAAGCGATCCGCACCATTGCGCTCGTCGGTCACGGCGGCTGCGGCAAGACTACGCTTGCCGAGGCGCTGCTCCACAAGGCCGGCATGATCGGCGCCATGGGGTTCGTCGAGAAAGGCTCCACGGTCTGCGATTTCGATCCGCTCGAAAAGAGCTACCAGCATTCCTTGAACGCGTCGCTCGTTCATCTTCACCATCGCGACACGCGCATTCATCTCGCCGACACGCCCGGTCTGCCGGACTTCATCGGCCGCGCAATCGGCATTCTGCCCGCCGTGGAGACGGCCGCGGTCGTGGTGAATGCCCAGAACGGCATCGAGATGATCACGCAACGAATGATGCAGTGGTCCGCCAGGCGCAACCTGTGCCGCATGATCATCATCAACAAAATCGATGCCGAAAACGTCGATCTGCCGGGGCTCGTCGACAAGATCCAGGGCGCGTTCGGCAAGGAGTGCTTGCCCATCAATCTCCCGGGGGAGGGCGGAACGCGTGTGGTGGACTGTTTTTTCAATCCGTCCGGCGCCTCGGATTTCTCCTCGGTGGAAGCGGCGCACCAGGCACTCGTGGATCAGGTCGTCGAGGTCGACGAAGCGCTGATGGAGAAGTACCTCGAGCAGGGCGAGATCGAGCCTGAGCAGCTCCATGCCCCTTTCGAGAAGGCGCTGCGCGAGGGCCACCTCGTCCCGATCTGCTTCGTTTCCGCACGCAGCGGAGCGGGCATCGCGGAGCTCCTCGACATCTTCGTCCGGCTGATGCCCAACCCTACGGAAGGCAATCCCCCGCAACTGCTCAAAGGTGAGGGCGCCGCGGCGCAGCCCATGCGCGCCGAGCCGGATTCCTCGAAGCACGCCATAGCGCATGTTTTCAAGATCGTCATCGACCCGTTCGTCGGGAAAGTGGGCGTGTTCCGCGTGCACCAGGGGACGATCACGCGCGACAGCCAGCTTTTCGTGGGCGACGGGCGCAAGCCCTTCAAGGTCGGTCACCTCTTTCTGTTGCAGGGCAAGGAGTTCGTGGAAACCGATGCGCTCGCTCCGGGCGACATCGGTGCGGTCGCGAAGGTGGACGAGATCCATTTCGACGCCGTGCTGCACGATTCGCACGATGAGGATCACCTTCACATGGTGCCGCTCGAGTTCCCGACCCCGATGCACAGCCTCGCGATCGAGCCGAAGCGGCGCGGCGACGAGCAGCGCATCTCGGACGCGCTGCACAAGCTTTCAGCCGAAGACCCGACTTTCCGAGTCGAGCACCACACGAGCTCGAACGAAACAGTGATCAGCGGGCTTGGGGATCTGCACATGCGCTACGTCCTCGACCGGATGGCGAGTCAGTATCACGTGGAAGTGACCACCCAGCCCCCGCGCATTCCCTATCGGGAGACCATCACGGCAAGGGCGGAGGGCCATCACCGCCACAAGAAGCAGACCGGCGGGGCGGGACAGTTCGGCGAAGTGTTTCTTCGCGTGGAGCCGCTCAAACGCGGGGCGGGTTTCGAGTTCGTGGATCAGGTGAAGGGCGGCACCATACCGACCCAGTTCGTCCCCGCGGTGGAAAAAGGTGTGCGCCAGGTGCTGGAGGCGGGCCCGGTCGCCGGCTTTCCAGTGCAGGACGTGCGGGTGACCGTCTATGACGGCAAACATCACCCTGTCGATTCCAAGGAGGTCGCATTCATCGCGGCCGGCAAGCGCGCGTTCATGGACGCCATCAGCAAGGCGAAAGCCATCATCCTGGAGCCTATCGTCAACATCGATATCACCGCGCCGGAAGCGAACATGGGCGATATCGCCGGCGACATTTCCGCCAAGCGCGGGCAGATCAGCGGCACCGATTCCGCACAGGCCGGGATGCTTTCGATCAAGGGACAGGCGCCGCTCTCGGAGTTGAACAATTATCAGGCGCGCCTCAAATCGGTCACCGCCGGACAGGGCTCCTTCAGCATAGAGCTGTCTCACTACCAGCCGGTGCCCCCGAACATCCAGAAGGATCTCGCCGCGCAACACGCCAAGTCGGCGCACGTCGAAGAGGAGTGAACGCGCTTCACACGTCGCCCTTCCAGGCGCAACGACGTCTGACACATGGAGACATTGTTCTCATGACCGCCGGCGCGTACGTGGTTTGACCGGTGGACGACATCGTTCTCCGCGGGATGGCCAAATGGCCTAATGTGCCGGCGGTCTATGGATGGCTCGCCCTCGACCGGCGCGGAAACTGGCGGATCAAGGGCGAGCGCATCCACAATCCCGCCGTGATCGCCTTCATCGGCCGCAATTACGCGCGTGACGATGCCGGCTGCTGGTTCTTTCAGAACGGCCCGCAGGGTGTGTTCGTGACTCTGGAGTACACCCCTTTCATTTACCGCGCCGCCTCGGCGAGTGATGCGCCGCTTGCGCTCGAGAGCCACACCGGCGCGCCGGTGAGCACCATACGCGGCGCATGGCTGGACGAGTCCGGCACGCTGCTTCTGGAAACCGAGCACGGCATAGGGCTCGTGCACGACCGCGACCTCGACACGGTGTTCCCCTTTCTCATCGACGCGAACGGTGCGCCGCTCGAAGAAAAGGTCATCGAAAAGCTGATGGAAGCGCTGGAACGGCACGAAGACGTGCCGTTGTGGCTGCGCGTGCGCGAGACGAACGTGCGCATCGCGCCGATTCAGTCGGCGAAAGTGTCGCAGCGGTTTGGCTTCGTCGCCGATCCCCAGCCGCCCGCAGGACACGATGCCTGCCGCTAGACGCGTCATGCGGCCGCTGCAGGATCTGCCCGATGCCGCACGGCGCGCCATCCGGGGCGTGCTGTGCGACATCGACGAGACGCTCACTACCGATGGGCGTCTCACTGCGGCCGCCTACTCGGCGATGGAGCGCCTCGAGCACGCGGGGCGACGCGTCATTCCCATCACCGGCCGCCCCGCCGGCTGGTGCGACCACATCGCGCGCATGTGGCCGGTATCCGGAGTGGTGGGCGAAAACGGCGCATTCTATTTCCGCTACGATCACGGACGGCGCGTCATGGTTCGACGATTCGTGAACGATGGGGCGACGCGCGCCGCTCACCGAGAACGCCTGATGCGCGTCGCCGCCGACATAGTGACCGCGGTACCCGGCGCCGCAATAGCCGCCGACCAGCATTATCGCGAAACCGACCTTGCGATCGATTATTGCGAGGATGTCGGGCCGTTGCCCGCGCACGCGGTGCGGCATATCGTCGCCGTGATGCAAGAGCGAGGGCTCACCGCGAAGGTCAGCTCGATCCACGTGAACGGATGGATCGGCGATTACGACAAGCTCGCGATGACGCAACGCATGATGCGCGAATGCTTCGATGTCGATCTCGACCGCGAGCGCGAACGGTATGTGTTCATAGGCGATTCCCCGAACGATGCGCCGATGTTCGCGTTTTTCCCCCATGCGGTCGGCGTCGCGAACGTGCGCCATTTCGCGGCCGAGCTTTCGCACGCGCCTGCGTACGTGACGCAGCGGCGCTCCGGCGAAGGGTTCCGGGAGTGTGTCGATTTCCTGCTCCATAACAAGTAACATCGCGACCCGATGAGACAGGAAGGCAAAGCATGATCGACCTGAGAAGCGATACCGTCACGCGGCCCACCGAAGCGATGCTCGAATCCATGCGCGAAGCGACCTTCGGCGATGATTCGCGCGACGGCGATCCGACGGTGATCGAGCTCGAGCGGCTTGCAGCCGGGCGCATGGGCAAGGAAGCCGCCGCTTTCATGCCGAGCGGCACCATGGCGAACCTGGTCGCGATGCTCACGCACGCGCAACGCGGCGGCGAAGTGCTGCTCGAGCAGGGCTCGCATACGCTGAACGCGGAGCTGGGCGGGATTGCGGGCGTAGCGGGCCTGTTCTACCGGGGCATTCCCGGCAGGCGCGGGGCGATGGACACCGGGATGCTGGCGGAGGCGTTGCGCCCGACGCTGCGCAACCAGATGGGGACCGCGCTCGTGTGGATGGAAAACACGCACAATCGCTCGGGCGGCGCCGTGCTGCCCATCGAGCACATGCGCGAGGTCCATGCGCTCGCGCGCGAGCACGGCGTTCCGGTGCATCTCGACGGTGCGCGCATCTTCAACGCCGCAGCGGCTTTGAAGACGGAGGCCGGGCAGCTCGCGCAGCACGCGGACTCCGTGTGCTTTTGCGTATCGAAAGGGCTTTCCGCGCCGGTCGGCTCGGTGCTGTGCGGCGGGAGCGCTTTCATCGAGCGCGCGCGGGCTTTCCGCCGCATGGTGGGCGGAAACATGCGTCAGGCGGGGCCGCTCGCGGCCGCCGGCATCGTCGCGCTCGAGAGGATGGCGGACCGGCTCAGCGAAGACCACCGCACCGCGAAGCGCCTCGCGGAAGGACTGCACCGCATCGATTCGAGTCTCGTAGAGCCGGACGAAGTCGAGACCAACCTGGTGCGCGCTGAAGTGAAGAAGAGCGGTCGGCGCGCAGCGGAGTGGTCGACGGCGCTGAAAGAGAAAGGCGTGCTCGTAAGCCCGTGCGACGCGTACTCGCTGCGCTTCGTCACTCACCGTCACATCGGCGACCAGGAGGTGGATGCAGCGGTGCGTGCATTCGCCGCTCTCTGGCACGAAGGTTGAGCCGATGTCACATTCTGTTCGGCTTCGCCGCGCTGGAGCGCCCGAGCGGCTGCTGCAACTTCAGCGCAACCGCTTCGCCGGAAAATCCTCTTCGATGCGGTCGCGATAGTAACTGTCCGGTGAAGGCGCGTTCATCAGTCCGCGGTATACGGGCTCGGACACGCCCGAGTACTGCACGATCGTGCCGTTCCTCAATTCCACTTCGAGCAAGCGGTTGCGGCTGTCATATCCAACGGAGCGCAGTGTGCTCGCATTGACGCGTTTACGTTCCATGGCGGTCCTCATCACAAGCGCACTGAGCGCGAGCATGCGTTCTATTATGGACCGGCGCGTCTAAGTGCAGCGCGCTACCGGCATAAGCGTTCCCGGGGCGCGCCGCGATGCCCGGAAATCGCCCACCGCTATCCGGGACAAGGTCAACGTCATGATTGAATGGAACTATCTCCGGAAGTATCCACAGCGCCCGGGCGGGCAGCCAAACTTTGCTTGCGGGAGCGGGGGAGTTTTTGTATCTTTAGCGCTCTGCTGACAGCCGGTTAAATCCAACGCCCGCGGCCCCGCACGCTTCCACGCGGAGGCGGCCCGACCGCAGGCGTCGCAAAGGTTATGGTTTATCGTTCCCCATCGGGAACGGCCATGCACCCGGGATTGCAACCGGTCGGGGCGCCTCGGGAACGGGTGGAGTTGCCGTCTCAGTGGGCTTCGCTTCCGGTCTGGGCGCTGCTTTCTTTCTGCCAGCAGGCTTTTTCTTGGCTGCTTTTTTACTGGCCGGCTTTTTAGCCGGCCTTTTTTTCGCCACCTTCCTGCGCGCAGCAGTCTTGCGCGCAGCGGCCTTCCGCGCCGCTTTCTTCGCTACGACCTTCTTTTTCTTCTTGGCGGCTTTCTTTTTCGCAGCTTTCTTCTTTGCCATATCACGCTCCTTCCAAACGTTTTGCCACACTCGCTGCGTCAAGGCAGCGAACCCCTGATGGCAGCCCGCAACTCACGCTTAAGCCGCCGCCCACCGCCGCACGCCCCGGATGCGTTCCAGCCGATCGCACGGCCGGGTTGGGCAGCAGTTCCTAGTGCAAGGCCGCTGCACCCTTGCTGATCAGATCCCGGTACAGCACTTCAGGATCGAGGTTGATGCCGCCTCCCCATGTTACCGCATTGGAAACGGGATCGATCGCCACACGGCCGAACATCTCCGCATCGGAAAGCACGCCGTACGTCGTCGCGACGAGGTCGCCGAGATAGACATGGCCTTCCAGCCCGTCGTCGAATCGCAGCCAGAGGGTGTAATTGTCCTCGGCGCGAAGCTCCGTGACGGTGTGCAAGTTGAGCCTGCGGCTGCGGTAACGCCGAAATCTAACGCGCGATCCCAAGGCCTGCCTCCCTCTCGTTGACGATAAGCGCCTGAAGCTTCAGTCCCAGCTCAACGCGCCACCGGTCTGATACTCGGTGACCCGCGTCTCGAAGAAGTTCTTCTCCTTCTTGAGGTCGATCATTTCCGCCATCCACGGGAACGGGTTGGTTGCGCCATCGAACAACGGGTCGAGCCCGATCTGTTGGCAACGGCGGTTCGCGATGTAGCGGAGGTACTCCTTGAACATCGCCGCATTGAGACCCAGCACGCCCCGCGGCATGGTGTCCTCGGCGTAGCGGTACTCGAGCTCCACGGCTTTCAGCATGAGCGCCCGGACTTCCTCCCGAAACTCCGGCGTCCAGAGATGCGGGTTCTCGAGCTTGATCGTGTTGATGACGTCGATTCCGAAATTGCAGTGCATCGACTCGTCGCGCAGGATGTACTGGTACTGCTCCGCCGCACCGGTCATCTTGTTCTGCCGCCCCAGCGCGAGGATCTGGGTAAAACCGACGTAGAAGAAGAGCCCCTCCATGATGCATGCAAACACGATGAGGCTCTTCAGCAGCTTCTGGTCGGCCTCCGCCGTCCCGGTCTTGAAGGAGGGATCGGTCAGCGTATTGATGAACGGGATCAGGAACTCGTCCTTGTCCCGGATCGAGGGAATCTCGTGATAAGCGTTGAACACTTCGCCCTCGTCGAGGCCCAGGCTCTCGACGATGTACTGATAGGCGTGGGTGTGGATCGCTTCCTCGAACGCCTGCCTCAAGAGGTACTGCCGGCACTCGGGCGCCGTGATGTGGCGATAGGTGCCGAGCACGATGTTGTTCGCGGCCAGGGAATCGGCCGTGACGAAGAAGCCGAGGTTGCGCTTGACGACGCGGCGCTCGTCCTCGGTCAGCCCGTTCGGGTTCTTCCACAGCTCGATGTCGCGGCTCATCTGGATCTCCTGCGGCATCCAGTGATTCGCGCACGCGGAAAGGTACTTTTCCCACGCCCACTTGTACTTGAAGGGCACGAGCTGGTTCACGTCGGTGTGACCGTTGATGATGCGCTTGTCCGCGATATTGACCCGGCGCGTCTCCACCGGCACCCCGGCATCGGCCGCAGGCTGCGGCGCCACCTTCGCGCCGGCGCCCGTTCTCAGTTGTTCTTCGAATTGCAGCATGTTTACTGGTCTCCTTGATTGCCTCTTCCCTGATTGCCTCTATCCTTACCCCTCTGAACCGGTGGTACTCATCGAGCCTTTACTGGCACGCCTCGCACTCGGGGTCGTCTATCGCACAGAACTTCGGATCCGCAGCGGGCGCGGCCGCTGCGAGCCCGCCGTTCGCCGGCACGGCATTGAGCTGTCCCGCCTTCGCGGTGGACTTTTCAGCCGAAGTCGCCCCCAGGGTGCGCAGGTAGTAGGTAGTCTTGAGTCCCCGCAGCCAGGCAAGCTTGTAGGTCTCGTCGAGCCTCTTGCCGGAAGCGCCTGCCATGTAGATGTTGAGCGATTGCGATTGATCGACCCACTTCTGGCGCCGCGCCGCGCATTCGACGAGCCACTTGGGCTCGATCTCGAACGCGGTCGCATAAAGGCTCCGGATATCGGGCGGGATGCGATCGACCTGCGCGAGCGAACCGTCGAAATACTTGAGATCCGCGATCATCACTTCGTCCCATAGATTGAGCCTCTTCAGATCGTGGACCAGGAACTCGTTCACCACGGTGAACTCGCCCGAGAGGTTCGACTTCACGTACAGGTTCTGGTACGTCGGCTCGATGCACTGCGAAAGCCCCGTGATGTTGGCAATCGTCGCCGTGGGCGCGATCGCGAGGCAGTTCGAATTGCGCATGCCGACCTGCCCGATGCGTTTCCGGAGCGCCTCCCAGTCGAGCGTCGCGGACATATCGCACTCGACGTAGCCGCCGCGTTCCTCGGCGAGCAGCTTCAGCGTGTCGAACGGCAGGATGCCGCGGTCCCATAGCGAGCTCTTGAAGGTCGAATACGTGCCGCGCTCCTCGGCGAGGTCGGTCGAAGCCCAGTAGGCGGTGTATGCGATCGCCTCCATCGAGCGGTCGGCGAACTCCACCGCCGCTGGAGACCCGTACGGGACGCGCAGCATGTGCAGGCAGTCCTGGAAGCCCATGATGCCGAGCCCTACCGGCCGGTGCTTGAAGTTGGAATTGCGCGCCTTGTTGACGTTGTAGAAGTTCAAGTCAATAACGTTGTCGAGCATGCGCATCGCCGTGCCAACCGTGCGCTTCAGTTTCTCCATGTCCATGCGGCCGGTGGCGAGATCGAGATGGGCGGGCATGTTCACCGAGCCGAGATTGCATACCGCGATCTCGTCGGGGCCGGTGTTGAGCGTGATTTCGGTACAGAGGTTGGAGCTGTGCACCACACCCACGTGCTGCTGCGGGCTCCTGAGATTGCACGGGTCCTTGAAGGTGAGCCACGGATGCCCGGTCTCGAACAGCATCGAGAGCATCTTGCGCCAGAGCTGCATCGCAGGAATCTTCTTGTAGAGCTTGATCTCGCCGCGCGCAGCCTTTGCCTCGTAGTCGAGATACGCGCGCTCGAACGCCTTGCCATACTTCTCGTGCAGATCCGGCACGTCGGAGGGCGAGAAAAGCGTCCACTCGCCCTCTTCCATCACGCGCTTCATGAAAAGATCCGGCACCCAGTTCGCCGTATTCATGTCGTGCGTGCGGCGGCGATCGTCCCCGGTGTTCTTGCGCAGCTCGAGGAATTCCTCGATGTCGAGATGCCACGTTTCGAGATACGAGCACACCGCGCCCTTGCGCTTGCCGCCCTGGTTCACCGCGACTGCCGTGTCGTTCACGACTTTCAGGAATGGCACGACGCCTTGGCTCTTGCCGTTCGTGCCCTTGATATAGGCGCCGAGCGCGCGCACCGGCGTCCAGTCGTTGCCGATGCCGCCCGCGTACTTCTGCAGCATCGCGTTTTCCTTGATCGCCTCGTAGATGCCGTCGAGATCGTCGGAGACCGTCGTCAGATAACAGCTCGCGAGCTGCGAGCGCCGCGTTCCCGAATTGAAGAGCGTCGGGGTGGAGCTCATGAAATCGAAGGACGAGAGCACGTTGTAGAACTCGATCGCCCGCGCCTCGCGGCTCCCTTCCGGCTCGTTCAGCGCGAGCCCCATCGCGACCCGCATGAAGAAAATCTGCGGCAGCTCGATGCGCCGGCCGCCGATGTGGAGAAAATAGCGGTCGTAGAGGATCTGCAGCCCGAGATAGGTGAACTTGAGGTCGCGGCTCGCATCGAGCGCCGCGCCCAGGCACTCCAAGTCGTACCGCGCGAGCCGCTCGTCGAGCAGCTCCGCCTCGATGCCCCGCTTCACGAATTCCGGGAGGTAGTGGGCGTAGCGCGTCGCCATCTCGGCGTGCATCACTTCCTCGCCGAGGGTCTCGAGGCGCAGGGAGTGCAGCAGCAGGCGGGCGGTGACATAGCTGTAACTCGGGTCCTGCTCGATCAGTGCGCGCGCGGCGAGCACGAGCGACTTCCGCACTTCGTCCATCGGCACGCCTTCATAGAGGTCGCGCTGCATCGCCTGCAGGACGGGCTCGGGGCTCGCCTCGCGCCCCAGGCCCTCGCACGCGCTCTCCACGAGAGCCCTGAGTTTGGCGAGGTCGAGCGGCTTCGTCACGCCGCCCTCGGTCACGTTGAGGACGTGCTGGGCGGGATGCGGCGCCTGCTGCGCCTCACGCTGCCGCGCACGCTCCTTCGCCCGCTCCTCGCGGTACAGCACGTAGGCGCGCGCGACGTTGTGCTCGCCCGCGCGCATGAGCGCGAGCTCGACCTGGTCCTGGATGTCCTCGATGTGGAACGTGCCGCCCGAGGGCTGGCGGCGCATCAGCGCGTTCACCACGGCCTCGGTCAGATTCGCAACCTGCTCGCGCACGCGCGCCGAGGCGGCGCCTTGCCCCCCGTTCACCGCGATAAAGGCCTTGGTCATCGCAATCGCGATTTTCGACGGCTCGAAGACCACCACGCTGCCATTGCGACGGATCACCTTGTATTGCGCATAGCGCGACGCCTCGGCAGGCGTCGCTTCAGGTACGGCGAAATTCGCAGTGGATACGGAATGGATCTTGCCGGTGGCGACTTGCATAGGTCTGACTCCTTGGATTTCTAGCTCTTAACTGCAGGGGCACCCGTCCCCTAACCCTAAACCACAACATATTGTGGTTCTAACCGTCCTCCGAACCAATTCTAGTGGGGCGATTTTGGGAACGTCAATAGGGCGTCCCAAGTATTTTCGGCACTGCCCAAACCGTGGGCGATAAAGCGCGACAAGTCCCGGAAAAGTCACGGAGTACCAATCGCACAACAGGGCTTTTCCGGCCGTCGAAAAGAGAAGCGGGCTCGCGCTGGTGACCCGCTACCTGCCTACGCGATCAACTCGCGAAAGCGATCCCACTCGAAATGCGGGCCGGGGTCGGTCTTGCGCCCCGGCGCGATCTCCGAGTGCGCGACGATGGCCGCGATCGGATAGCGCTTTTTGAGTGCGCGTGTGAGTGCTGCGAGCACCCGATACTGCGCCGGCTCGAAAGGCACGTCGTCGCTCCCTTCGAGCTCGATGCCGATGGAAAAGTCATTGCACCGCTCCCGCCCGCACCAATTCGAGACTCCGGCGTGCCAGGCGCGTTGGGCACACGGCACGAATTGGATCAGCTCGCCATCGCGACGGACGAGGAAATGCGCGGAAACCCGAAGCGCCGCGATCCGGGCGTAGTAAGGGTGGGCGGCGGCATCCAGCCGATTGGTGAAAAAATCCACGATTCCGGAGCCACCGAACTCACCCGGTGGCAGACTGATCGCGTGGATCGCGATCAACTCGACGGCGATACCGGGAGGACGCTCATCGCAATTCGGGGACGGGATGTAACGTACGCCTTCGACCCGCCCTTCCCCACCAAGCTGCAGCCCGGAAGACACGCGCCGGTGCTCAGCCCTTCGACTCGAGCTCATCCTTGATGCCGAGGCGCTCCATGCGGTAGCGCAACGCACGGAACGTGATGCCGAGGAGCTTCGCAGCCGCCGTGCGGTTGTAATGCGTCTGCGCGAGCGCATCGAGGATCGCTTTCTTCTCGACCAGGTCGAGCCGCTCCTGCAGCGGCAGCCCCGACACGTCTGGCGGCGCAACCTTGTCCGCTTCGGTGGGCACGAGCTGGAGGTCGCCCCGATCGATCTCGGCGCCGGTCGTCAGCGCGAGCGCCCTTTCGAGCACGTTCTCGAGCTCGCGCACGTTGCCGGGAAAATCGTACGTCTGAAGTTCCTGCAATGCCGCCGCCGTAAGGCGTGGCGGCTCTCTGCCGCCGGACTGACGCCGCAATATCGCCTCGGCAAGGGCTGGAATGTCTTCGCGCATCTCGCGCAGGCTCGGCATACGGAGTTCGATAACGTTGAGCCGGTAGTAGAGATCCTGCCGGAACGCGCCGCTTTTCACCTCGTCGCCGAGGCTGCGGTGCGTGGCGCTGATGATGCGCACATCCACCTGCTCTTCGCTGGTCGAGCCCACCTTGCGCACCTTCTTCTCCTGGATCGCGCGCAGCAGCTTGACCTGCATCTGCAACGGAAGGTCCGCGACCTCATCGAGGAAGAGCGTGCCCCCGTTCGCTGCCTGAAAGAACCCGTCGCGGTCCGACGCCGCGCCGGTGAACGCGCCTTTCTTGTAGCCGAAGAACTCCGACTCCATGAGGTTTTCGGGGATCGCGCCGCAGTTGACCGCGATGAAGGGGCCTTCCTGGCGCGAGCCCTTGAGGTGTATCAGGCGTGCGGCGAGCTCCTTGCCGCTTCCCGACTCGCCGGTCACGTGGATGGGCGCTTGGGTGCGGGCGAGCCGGTCGATCATCTGGCGCGTCGATTGCATGAGCCCCGACTCGCCGATCAGCCGCGGATAATTGGGCGGCAATTCCGGACTGTCGCTGACCTTCCGCCCCTGGCCCGGCTGCGGCAGCTTGAGTGCCGAGCGCACCAGCATGCGCAACTGGTTGAGCGAGACCGGCTTCGCGAGATAGTCGAACGCGCCCGCTTTCAGCGCGGCAACCGCGTTTTCCGTGCTGCCGTGGGCGGTGATGACGGCGACCGGCACGCTCGGGTAGTGCTTGGCGACGTGATCGAGAACGCGCAGCCCGTCGCCGTCCGGAAGGCGCATGTCGGTGAGGCAGAGATCGTAGGTGTTCGCCTCCAGCAGCGCGAACGCCTCTCCGGTGCTCGCCGCGCAATGCGTCTCGAGCCCCATGCGGTTCAAGGTCATGCTGAGGAGCTCCCTGATGTCGGCTTCGTCGTCCACGACGAGGACCTGATTCTTCATCCCTTATTCCCCCGCCCGGCAGATTACCGTGAACTGCGCGCCGCTGGGCGTTTCCACGAAGTCGAGGCTCGCGCCGTTCGCCTCGCACACTTCGCGCGCGATATAGAGGCCCAGCCCGCTCCCCCCGGCGGCAGTGGTGCAGAACGGCTCGAAGAGCTGGCTGCGCAGCTCCGGCGCCACGCCCGGGCCGTCGTCCGCCACGTCCAATTTTACCGTATTGCCCTCCCCCTCCAAGTCCACGCCTATGCGTATGCTGCCTTCCTCACGCCGGCAGTGGCGCAGCGCGTTGCGGCAGAGATTCCACATCACCTGGTCGAGGTGGCTGCGGTCGAACAGCACCCGCGGATTGGCCTTGAGTTCGATCGCGAGGATCTCGGGACAAATCTTCTCGATCTGGCAGAACTGCTCGACGAACGTCTGCACGAAGTCGGCCACCCAGAAGCTCTCGCGCTGCGCGCGGCTGCCATAATTCAACTGCAGCACGTCGTTCACCATGCGATCGAGACGGCGGCTGTTGTCGTGAATGATGCTCAGGAGCCGGCGCGTGGTGTTGGAGATCGCGGGTTCCTCCTGGAGGAGCTCCGCCGCGTGGCTGATCGAGCCGAGCGGATTGCGCACCTCGTGCGCAATGTTGGCCGCGAGCCGGCCGAGCGCCGCAAGCTTCATCTGCCGCGCCTGCGCCTGGATGCGCGACAGGTCTTCAAGAAATATCACCGCGCCGACCTGCCGCGTCCGGCCGATGGGAACGAAGCGCGCGTTGATCGCATTGTTGAGGATCGGGCCGGAGTTCGCATCGATCGCGCCGCTGCCGCCGCGCCAGCGCTCGAAAGTCGCCGCAAGCCCCGGCGTGTAATCCCAAAGCTGCATGCCGCGCGGATTGCGCAGCGGTCCCAGCAGGCGCTCGGCGCGCGCGTTGATCTGGCGGATAACGCCGCTCGCGTCGACCACGAGCACGCCGTCCTGCATATCCTGGATCACGAGCTGATTGACCTGTGCCAGATTCGCAAGGTCCACCTCGCGCTGCGCTGCGAGGCGCTCGCTCGCGGCGCCGTACTGCGCGAGCGCGTGCGCGAGCCAAGCGGTGGCGAAATACCCGATCGACATGAGCGCGGCCTGGACGTACAGCGCCACGTTCTCGTCGTAGCGCAGCACCGAGTAGGTATGCTCGAGGAGCACCGCGATGCTCGCGAGCGCCGCGTGAAAAAGCGCGAGCCGGCCGCGGCTGATCATGCCGACCGCGGCGAGCGTCGCGAGCAGCAGCAGCCCGAGCCCGCTCGAGATACCGCCGCTCGCATGCATCAGCACGACGATGAAGACGATGTCGGCGACCGCCTGCACCGTGATCTGCAGGGTGAAGCGCCATTTAAGCCGAACGAGCCCGAAGCAGATGATGCTGAACGCGACATACAGGACGGCCGTAATGCCAAAGAGCGTCAGGTTGCGCGAGCCGAACTGGAGCGAATTGCCCCAGATCATGACGATCGCGAGCAGGAATACCGCCACGAACAGGCGGTAGGCGTTGAAGACGTGTAGCGAACGCCAGAACGGCTGAGGTTGCTCAGCGGGCTCGACGCCGTCGATCGCCCACGGTGCGGCCTGCTCGGGATTGGCGAACGGCATGAGCGGTCAGCCCCGGTCGATCAATCGGATTGCAGGTCCTGCCGCTGGTGGTCGGCGCTGCAGTAGAAATGGCCGCGAGTCGTCAAGCTCTCGCTGCGCGGCAGATGCACGCCGCAGTGCTGGCAACGCACCATGTCCTCCCCTCCTGCGCCCTCTGGCGAGCGCTCGTGCCGGTCGCGCCTGCGATACGCCTTCAGCACCCAGTAGACCAGGAGCAGGACGAGGACCAGCAGTATGATTTTGGACAAGCGCGGGCGCCGGTTATGCAATCCGCGCTAAGTGTGCCGTAAGGCAGCCGCCCCGTCGAGTGCGAAGCACGCAACGAAAACACAACGGACGATCGCCCTGCGGCCTGAGCCGCATCCGACAAAAAACGGGA
>CAMPGR010000021.1 GCA_946885605.1 uncultured Pseudomonadota bacterium | reverse complement strand
CACTTGTCTAGGCGCTTGTAGGACACGGGATACGGCGTCTTCAGTTCCTGGGCGTAGAGCGACACGCGCAACTCTTCCAGATGCCAGCGAAATTCGTCGAGCCGGGGATCGACGGCGCCCGTTTTCCGCTCCCGTTCGCGGCGCTCTTCGTAGCGCTTCCACAGCTCGCCGATGCTCGCCGCGTGCTTCGCATCGCGCTGCGGGTCCCTCGAATACTTGTCGAGGCGCAGTTGCATCGCCTTAAGATAGCGCGGCAGGTGTTGGAGCCGCTCCCACGGCGTCGCGCTGAAAAAGCCCTTGTAGATGAGGCGACCGAGCTGCGCGCGGATGTCGGCGGCAGGACGCGCAAGTGCGCTTCCGTTGCTTCCAAGGCGCAGCATCAGGCGCCGGTATTCCGCTGCGATATCGCTGAATAAGCGCATTGCCGCTTCAGTCACCGCCGCAAGCCGCGCACGCGCCCGCGCGCGTTGCGCCTCGAACTCGCGCCCGGTTCGCGGCACGGGATCCTCGCCGATGAACGCGCGATCCGCTATTGCAGCCATCACGTCGTCCCTCAGTTCCTCGGCGCTCGCGACACCGCGTAACGGCAGCGTCGCCTGGTCGAGTTTCCGCAGATCCTTCTCGAGCTGCTTCATCTGCTCCTTGAGCGATAACCTCAAGAGCCGCACGACACCTGTACGCATCGCGGCCTCCGCCGCATCCGGCACGTCGAAGAGCCGGATGGCGACGCTCGCCTCCTCGTCCATGAGCGCCGGATAGCCGGTGAGCCGGCGTCCGTTGCGCGTAAAAGCGATTTCGCGCGGCAGGTCACCGAAGTCCCACGCGCGGATCCCCTCGCGCTCGATGCCGGCGTCCGCGCACGCGCCGAAGGTGAGCTGCGCCGCCCCGCCCAGCCTGCTCTTGAGCGCGGCGAGATTGCGCCCGCTCGCAAGCTCGTGCCCCGCGTCGTCGACGATGCGAAAGTTCATCCTGAGGTGCGGCGGATAGTCGATGTGCTCCACAGCTTCGCGCTCGACCGGTTTGCCGATCACGCGTTGCACGTAGCACTCGAGCGCTTCGCTGAACGACGATCCGCGGCCGTCCTCTGCACTCCGATCCTGCTCCTCGAGAAAGCGGGTGACGTGCCCGGGCACCGGTACGAGATGGCGGCGGATTTGCTTGGGCAACGCCCTGAACGCATACGTCGCCTTCTCGCGCACCATTCCCGGCACCAGCCATTCGAACGGCGCCGCGTCGAGCTTGTTGAGGAGGTGCAGCGGTACAGCCACTGTCACGCCGTCGAGCGGATGGCCCGGCTCGAATCGATACCGCAACTTGAGGTCGGCGCCGTCCACGCGGATCGACTCGGGGAATTGCCGCTCCGTGATATCGGACGCCGCATGCCGCATGAGGTAGTCGCGCGTGAGGAAGAGGAGCTTCGGATTCGAACGCTCCGCTTCACGGCGCCACTTATCGAACCCGGCGCCATTCACGATGTCCGCCGGAACGATCGCACCGTAGAAAGCGAACAGCGCCTCCTCGTCGACCAGCACGTCGCGCCGGCGCGCCTTGTGCTCGAGCGCCTGCACTTCCCCTATCAGGCGGCGGTTGTGCTCGAAGAAGGAGGCGCGCGTGTCGTATTCGCCGGAAACGAGCGCCTGCCGGATGAAGATCTGGCGCGCCTCTGCCGGATCGATCGGCCCGTAGTGCACGCGCCGGCGCGGGACGATGGTGAGCCCGTAGAGCGTAACGCGCTCGAACGCAACGACCATCGCGCGGTCGCGTTCCCAGTGCGGATCCAGGTACTCGCGGTTGACGAGACCGCGGGCGAGCGGCTCGATCCATTCCGGCTCGATCTTCGCGACGCAGCGTGCGTAGAGCCGCGTGGTTTCGACGAGCTCGGCCGCCATCACCCATTTCGGCTGCGCCTTTCTGAGCGACGACCCGGGAAAGATCCTGAACTTGATGCCGCGCGCGCCGGCATACTCGCCGTCGTCGGCCTTGAAGCCGATGTTTCCCAGGAGCCCCGCGAGCAGCGCGCGGTGGATCTCGGCATAACCCGCCGACGTCTCGTTCGAATGCATGCCCATCTCGCCCGCGAGCGCCGCGAGCTGCGTGTGGATGTCACGCCACTCGCGCAGCCGCCGGTGCGAGAGGAAGTGCTCGTGGACGAGCGCCTGAAGCTTGCGGTTCGACTTCCTGTGCTTGAGCGCGTCGTCGAAGAAACGCCAGATCTTGAGAAACGCGAGAAAATCGGATCGCTCGTCCTGGAACTGCTCCTGCGCGCGATCCGCCGCCTCGGCGCGCTCGAGCGGCCGCTCTCGCGGATCCTGGATCGAAAGCGCCGCGGCGATGATGAGCATCTCGGCGAGGCACCCCTCCTCTTTCGCAGCGAGGATCATGCGCGCGATGCGCGGATCGATCGGGAACTTCGCGAGTTTCGTGCCGATCGGCGTCAACTCTTTGCGCTCGTTGACCGCGCCCAACTCCGCGAGCAGCTGGTAGCCGTCCGCGATCATGCGCGGTGCCGGAGGATCGAGAAAAGGGAAATCCTCGACGTCGCCGATCTTCAGCGCCTTCATGCGCAGGATGACCGTCGCGAGGGAGGAGCGAAGGATCTCGGGATCGGTGTATTGCGGCCGCGCGGCGTAGTCCTCCTCCGAATAGAGCCGGATGCAAACTCCCGCGGCGACCCGCCCGCAGCGGCCGGCGCGCTGATCCGCGGAGGCGCGCGAGATTTTTTCGACCTGGAGCTGCTCGACCTTGTTGCGATAGCTGTAGCGGTTGACGCGCGCAAGCCCCGTATCGATGACGTAGCGGATGCCGGGAACGGTAAGCGAGGTTTCTGCGACATTGGTGGCAAGCACGATGCGACGCGCCTCGCCGGGCCGGAAGACGCGCTGCTGCTCTTCGAACGAGAGCCGCGCATACAGGGGCAGGATTTCGACGCCACGCATGCCGGGCGCGGCCCTTCCGAACGCGTGCTTGCGCAGCGCGTCCGCGGTCTCGCGGATTTCGCGCTCCCCCGGGAGGAAGACGAGGATGTCGCCGCCTCCCGGCTCCCGCGCGAGCTCGTCGGCCGCATCGAGGATCGCCTGCTCCATGTCGATCTCGTCAGTCTCTGCATCTCTTCCCCTCTGCGCCGCCAATGAAGGGGAAGACACGAATCCCCCCTCTCCTGCTTGCGGGAGAGGGGCGGGGGTGAGGGGGCTGACATCGAGCGGGCGATAGCGCACTTCGACGGGATACGTCCGTCCCGACACCTCGATCACGGGCGCCCCGTCGAAATGGCCGGCAAAACGTTCCGCGTCGATGGTCGCGGACGTGACGATGACCTTGAGATCGGGGCGGCGCGCGACGAGCCGCTTCACGTAGCCCAGCAGAAAATCGATGTTGAGGCTGCGCTCGTGCGCTTCGTCGATGATCAGTGTGTCGTAGCTCTTCAGCAGAGGGTCGCCCTGCGTTTCGGCAAGCAGGATCCCGTCGGTCATGACCTTGATGTAGGTGTGTTCCGAGAGCCGGTCGGAAAAGCGCACCTTATAGCCGACCGCGTGCCCGAGCGGGCTCTTCAGCTCGGCCGCGATACGCGCGGCAACAGTGCGCGCCGCGATGCGACGGGGCTGCGTATGGCCGATCAACCCCGTTACGCCGCGCTCGAGGTCGAGGCAAATCTTCGGGAGTTGCGTCGTCTTGCCGGAGCCCGTCTCGCCGCAGACGATGACGACCGGGTGCGCGGCAATCGCGGCGGCGATCTCGTCGCGCTTCGCCACGACCGGCAGGTCGTCGGGATAAGTCGGCTGCGGCAGATTGCGGAGACGCAGTTCCGGATCGAATCTCATTAACTAAAAATAGGGGACAGACCACTAAGGGCGGTCAGGCCGAAGACCTTAGTGGTCTGTCCCCTACCCAACAAAAAAGGCCGGACAGCGCCGGCCCTCTTGGCGCAAGCGAAGCTCAAACGCGCACGTTCGGGTTGAGACTGTAGACGCCGGTGAAAGCCGCCTTGTCGAGCACATGGCCCTCTATCGCTGCAAGCACGTCCTGTGCCTTGAAGATGCCACTCACGGGGCACTTCTCGACGTCCAGCGCATAAAGCGTGAACACGTAGTGATGCGGGATGGTGTCGTTCCACGGCGGGCACGGGCCGTCGTATCCGAAGTAATTTCCGGACATGTCCTTGTCGTTTGCAAACCACATCGTATAGTCGTTGATCCCCTGGCGCGTGGCGCGCGGCCCCTCGGGCCCCGGCTTGCCGCGTGGCGTGACCCCGCTTGAAAACTCTCCGGCCTTGATCATGCCCCACTGCGGGTCGATGTCGACGAGCACCCAATGGTAGAAATCGACGCGCGGCAGCGATGCCGGTATGGTGCGCCCGTCCTGGTTGACGTCGTCCGGCTTGCTCGGGACATCGTAATCGCGGCAGATGAGGGCCAAGGATTTGGTCCCCGCCGGCAGCTGGCTCCAGGTGAGATGCGGGTTGCAGTTCTGGGAAAGCTTGACGCGCGTCTTGCGATCGGGCGCGCAGAACGCGTATTCGGACGGTATGGGATAGTTGTGACCGAAGCTCGCGCTGGCAAATTGCATAGGTGCCTCCGTTGCTAAACGCGGAAATTATAATCTCGGCGCCGCTCCTCAAGAGCCGGCGGCGAGGCGCTCGAGCGCGGCCTTGCGCTCTTCCTTCGACAGGTCGGCAAGCGCCTTGACTGCGTCGTAGAAGCGCGGAAGATCGCCGCCATGGCGGCCAAGCAGCGCGCGGAATCCGGGCACAAGCCGCGTATAGATCGCAATTGACGCGATCTGCGCATTGTTGGGCCGGCGCGAAAACCACTGATCGTATCCGGCGAAACCGCCCCAGCGCTCTTTCAACCGCGCGTAATCATCCATCATCTTCGTGATGATGCGCTCCTTGCGCTTGCGCATCTCTGCGGCGGAGACGTCGTCCTCACCGTAGAGTTCGGAGAGGCGGCGATGGTAGGCTTGCACGAGCTTCAAGAAGTCGTCGCGATACGTCTGCTCCCGCGCATGCCGCGCCCGCTCCTCGTCCGTGCCGTAACGCTCAAGCCAGCGTTCCACGCCGACCTGCTCCACCACGACGGCAAACGATTCATTGAAGACGGAGTCGTTCTTGGCATACACGCGGCGGTGCGCAAGCTCGTGGAACATCAGTTGGGCGATGCGGTATTCGGGATAGTGGATGAAGGTGTTCAGAACGGGGTCGGCAAACCAGCCGAGCGTCGAATAGGCCGGGACGCCGCCTACGTACACGTCGCGATTGTCCTCGGCCGCCACGCTTGCGGCGAAGCGCTCCGCCGCGTCTCGAGAGAAATATCCGCGGTAACTGACGCAGCCGGCGAAGGCAAAGCACCATCGCATCGGCTTCAGCGAAAACTCGGGCGTGGCAAAGACATTCCACACGACGTACGGGCGGTCGAGATCGGCGTAACGCGAATAGCTCCCGTCGAGTGGCAGCCCGAGCTCGCTCGCCGCGAAGCGCCGGATCTGCATGACCGTCCCGAGTTTCTCCTTGAGTGTCGCGGGCGTTTCCGGCTTTTGGATCACCTCCTCGATGAGGCGCTCGCGCCGCCAGATGTCGAGCTGGCCGCTCACCGACTGCATGTAGTAGCCAAAGTTGCTGCAGCCGGCCGTCATGACGAGCAGGGCCGGCGCGACCCTACGGAACAGACAGCGCATCAGTGCACAAACGCGCCGTTGCGGAGAAAGGCGCAAGCCTGCTCCACGACGCGTCGCGAAAGCAGCATGCCGGTGTGATTGACATCGAGCACGATGTGATCGCGCATCTCGGGAAACTTGGTCTCTGACACGGCGACGACGCCGTCATTCGGCCACGTCATTTCCGGTGCGACGAGACGCCCGAGCCCGATGCCCACACGCCCGGCGATAACCCCGATGTCGCGCTGCGCCGGCGGCTCGTGCCGCTCACGGCCGAGCCATTCAGGGAGGCAACAGCCGAGAAGCTTGCGCCCGCCGGAGAAACGCATGAGACGGCGTGCCGCGTAGCTGCCGTCATACGGCGTGCCGGCGAGCACCACGCGGCCGGTCGTGAAAGGCCGAGGCGTCTCCAGCATGCGCAGCACCACGAGCCCGCCCATGCTGTGGCCGACGAAGTGCAGCCTCGGCGCCGCGATGCCGCGACAATACTGCGCGAGGCGCTCGGCATTCTCGCTGAGTGTGAACTGCATCGTTGGATAGGAGTAGCAGCGGGCGCGGTAGCCGCAGCGCGCAATGCGCCGCCTCATGAGCGACATCACTGCGCCATGCACCCACAACCCATGGACAAGTATTACGGCCTCCGGTTCGGCCATCGGGCGGAGCTAGACGTTGCGGCCTTCGAAGCGAGTGACGGCGACCGTTTCGAGATGAGCGACGTCGCCCCAGAAGCTCATGCGCCACACGCGCTCGCGATAACCGAAGCCGTTGAGGCTCGCATTGAGCAGCGGCACCGGGCGCGGGATATCGAGCGTGAGGCCGTGCGCCGTGCGATAGAGCGCGTCGAGCACGAGCCCGTGGGTCACGACCACCACTTGGCCGCCTTCGTGGCGCTCCGCGATCTCGGTGAGGCACGCGAGGCAGCGCGTATGGAACTCGCGCGCGCACTCGCCGCCCGGAATCGCGTAATCGGGATCTCGGCTCTGAAAGCGTTGCCACTCCTGCGGGTGGCGCTCGCCCATCTCGGTATAGGTGAGGCCTTCGAAAATCCCGAAGCGGCGTTCGCGCAGCCGCGGATCGGTGACGATGTCGTGGCCGGTGCGCTTCGCGATCGCGTGCGCCGTGTCGCGCGCGCGCATGAGATCACTGCTGTAGAGCGCGGCGAGCGCGCTGCAGGCGAGGCGCTCACCGAGGGCCGCCGCCTGCACGCGGCCGGTATCGGACAGCAGCGTATCCGTCTGTCCCTGCATGCGGCGCTCGCGGTTCCACAGCGTCTCGCCGTGGCGAATCAACGTGAGGTGGGTCATGCTTCACCCGGAATCTCGACAGGATGCAGGGGCTGCAACTGTCGTTTATCCGTGAACGGGTCGCTCAACAAACCGTTGCCTCGCATGCGGCGCGCGTGCTGGCGGCGTAAAGGGTAGTGCGCTCGCGCGGGTGCCGCCCAACCGAACGGATCAGCATCTGCATCGTGGCGGGCGTCATCTCCTGCCCGTGCCCGGCGCCCGCCGCCCGCGAAATCGATTCGTTCATGAGCGTTCCGCCGAGGTCGTTCACGCCCGCATCGAGGCAGGTGCGCACGCCTTCCGGACCGAGCTTCACCCAGGACGCTTGAATGTTGGCGATGAGGGGGTGCAGCGCGAGGCGTGCGACCGCGTGCATGAGAACGCACTCGCGATAGGTGGGGCCTCGGCGCGCCCTGCCCTTGCGATAAATCGGCGCCTCCATGTGCACGAACGGCAGCGGCACGAATTCGGTGAAGCCACCGGTCTCCGCCTGCAGCGCGCGAACGCGCAGCAGGTGGCGCGCCCAGTGCGCAAGGCCTTCCATGTGGCCGAACATGATGGTCGCCGTCGCGCGCAACCCCGCTCGATGCGCGGTTCTCATGACTTCGAGCCATTCACCGGTCTTGATCTTGTCGGGACACAAGGTCGCCCGCACTTCGTCATCGAGGATCTCGGCGGCCGTTCCGGGGAGCGTTCCGAGGCCAGCGCGTTTCAATTCGGCCAGGAACTCCGCAAGCGAAATACCGAGCGTGCACGCGCCTTGCCACACTTCGAGCGGCGAGAAGGCATGCACATGAATCGCCGGAGCCGCTGCTTTCGCGACGCGACAAATGTCGAGGTACGTGCGCCCTGTGTAGTCGGGGTGGATGCCGCCCTGCATGCATACTTCGGTGGCACCGCGGTCCCACGCCTCGCGCACCCGGCACTGAATCTCTTCGAGCGGCAGATTGTAGGGCTTGCCGCGCAGGTTTTCGCTCGTCCGGCCTTTGGCGAAGGCGCAGAACTGGCAGCGATAGCCGCAGATGTTGGTGTAGTTGATGTTGCGATTGACGACATAGCTCACGATGTCGCCGTTCATCTCGCGCCTCAATTCGTCGGCGGCACGGCAAACGGCGGAGAACTCGGATCCGCGCGCGTGAAAGAGCCGGACGACGTCCTCCTCCCGCAGCGTTTCGCCGCGTTTCGCTCTTTTCAGGATCCCTCCGACTTCGCTGTACGGCGACACTGCAGCAGCACGGGCACACACGCAATCCGCCTCGGGAACGATATCCTTCCTTCCCGGCGACCAGCCGTCCGTGCGGGGATAACCGTCGCTGTCGATGCGATCGAGCAGCGTCCTGTGCAACACCGGGTCCACCCAGCGCTGCATCTCGCGTGCGTAGCGCGGATAAATCGCGAGTCGCTCGACCAGTTCTTTACCGCAATCAGCGGTGACGCGTGCAAGGGCATCGAGGTGCGGCCAAGGCGCTTCGGGATTGACGTGATCCGGTGTCAGCGGCGACACGCCGCCCCAATCGTTGATGCCGGCGGCGATGAGTTGAGGCAGCGATTCGGGGCTCAGATTGGGCGGCGCCTGGACGTTCATCTCCGGGTCGAAGATCAAGCGGGCCGCCGCGATCGTCCACAGGTGTTCCTCGAGCGTAGGCGCGGGCACATTCGCCATTCGCGTTCCCGGCTTCGGGCGGAAGTTCTGAATGATCACTTCCTGGATGTGGCCGTACCGGTCGTGGAGGTCCCGAAGCTCGAGCAGCGCTTCGAGGCGCTCGGCCCGCGTCTCGCCGATACCTATCAGCAGCCCCGTTGTGAACGGCACGCGAGCTTCGCCGGCAAGCCGCAGGGTCTCGAGGCGAACCGCGGGCCGCTTGTCGGGCGAGCCGAAGTGCGGTCCCCCTCGTTCGCACAGACGGTCGGATGCGCTCTCCAGCATGAGCCCCGCGGAAACCGAAACCCTGCGCAGCGCGGCAATGTCGGACGCTGCGAGGACACCGGGATTGACGTGCGGCAAGAGCCCGCTTTCGTCGAGCACCACGCGCGCGGCTTCTGCGAGGTACGACAGCGTGGTTTCGTGCCCCAGATGACGAAGCGCCTCACGCGCTGTGCGATAACGCAGTTCCGGCTTGTCGCCGAGCGTGAATAGCGCTTCCTTGCAGCCCGCGATCGCGCCCGCGCGCGCAACGGCGCGGACCTGATCGAGCGTGAGGTACGCTTCCTCTCCCTTCCGCGGCGCGTGGGCGAAGGTGCAGTAGTGGCACACGTCCCTGCAAAGCTGCGTGAGGGGGATGAACACTTTGCGGGAGTACGTCACGACATTGCTATGGGCCGCATCCCGCCGTGCTGCGGCCGCTCGCATCATTGCCGCAAAATCGTTGCACTCGAGGAGCGCAAACGACTCATTGCGTGACAGGCGGCCCTCGGTTACGTCCATGAAATCGATAGGCATGGCTCGTCAGTGCAAAGACTGCTCGGTGCACAACATATCGCCCGCCTTTTCGCATGTAACCTGCAAGCGCCGCGAGGCATTGATTCCGGCGAGATAGCGATACGTGCGCGTCGCTGATGGACGCCGGAGAAACGACGCGAGATCGCCGGGCCGATCGATATCGCACCCGATCCCCTCGACATTCACGATCACAGGCTCGATGCCGCGCGCCCACGCAGCTTCCCGATGCCGGTCGAAGCTTTCTTCGCCGAAGGCGAACGGGATCACGCACGGCGGCGAACAGACCAGGGCGTTGGTTCCGCGGTCGGCGCTTGCGGGCACGAGCGTCAGCGCTGGCGCGGCTCGATGCGCCGCGATAACCGCTTCAACGTCCGCAGGCGTGATCAACGGCACATCGGCCGGAATCACCAGCATGCCCTGATGCCCCATGTTCTCGAAGTTGCGGGCGGCGCGCGTGACGGCCGCCGACTCCCCTGCTTCGTCGGGGTCTGCGATGACCGCTGCACCGGCGGCGCGCGCCATGTCGGCCGCGTCCACATGGCTTGTAGCCACCGCTACGCCGGCAAGGGAAGGCGCGCGCACCAGCGCGGACAAAACATCCTCCAGCATGGCGCGGGCCAATGCCTGCCGCTCCTCGGAGGACAGGAGCCCGACGAGCCGCTGTTTCGCCCGGCCGAACGACTTGACCGGGACAAGTGCCCACAATCCGCCATCAAGCACCTTCATGCGCTCTCCCGTTCTCGAGCGAGCCGCTCCGCAAAACCCAGCACGTCACGCGCCAGGGTCCGTTTGTCCTCGATGCTTTCCATAAGGGTGCGCGTCACCGCGACTTTAACATCAACCGAACCGGCATCGCCCGCGTCGGCCTCATCGATCACCAGCCCATCGATAAGGCCTTCGTAGTGCTTGCAGATCTCGCGAGTCGTGGGGCTCACCCCCAGCTCGCGCATGATCTTCGCGGTGGGACCCTTGACCGCCTTCCCGGCAATGATCGGCGAGACCGCAATCACCGGGCTCGACGTCTGCCGGAGCGCCTCTCGTACGCCGGGGACGGCAAGGATGGGGTCGATGCTGAGATAGGGGTTGGACGGGCAGATCACGATCGCGGTCAGTTCGCCCTCGGCGATGGCGTTCAGGAAAACCGGGTTGGCCCGCGCGGTGTTGGCGTCCGCGAAAGAGACGCCGGTTACGACCGGATTGCACGCGTACTTGACGAAGTAGTGCTGGAAGGGGATCGGCCCTTCCGGCGTATGGATCAGCGTACGCACCGGATCATCGGTCATCGGCACGATGTGCGCCTCGACGTGCAGCCGGCGCGCCATGTCCGTCATGATGGACGTGAGCGTTTCTCCGCCGCGCAGACGGCGCGTGCGTTCGACGTGGATCGCGAGGTCCCTGTCGCCGAGCGAAAACCATGCCTCGCCCCCGAGCTCGCGCAGCGCCTCCATAAAATTCCAGCTCTCGTCGTATCGCCCCCAGCCACGCGCCGGATCGCTCAATCCCGCAAGCGTATAGAGCACCGTGTCGAGATCGGGGGAGACGTGCAGGCCCAGATGCTCGAAGTCGTCCCCCGTATTGACGATCACCGTGAGGCGACCCGGTGGCAGCACCGCATTGAGGCCGAGCACGAGCTTCGCGCCGCCCACCCCGCCGCACAATGCCAGAATCCGACCCGTCGTCACTGCCATGGCGTCATCTTCAGCGGAACAAGTCGCGTTCCTTTGCCCTCACGAGCGCCGACACGTTGCACGCAGGCGCATCCCACATGAGTCCACGCGCATGCACGAACGGCTGGCCGGCAGCCGCCTGTCCCATCAACAGCGATGCCGCAGAAGCGATCTCGTCGGCAATGGCGACCTCGGTGATGCGCAGAGGCCGGCCGAACAGATCCGGCGTGCCGACGAGACTGACAAGGGAAGGAAGGCCAGCCGCCCCGAGCGCAACGCCGACGACGCCATTGCGCCACGGGCGGCCAAAGCTGTCGTTGATGAGAACAGCGACATTGACGCCGAAGCACTCGTCGATCCGTTCCTTGAGCGCGGCGCAGGAAGCATCGGGATTCTCCGGAAGGAGCAGAACGCGCTCGCCGTCCTCCGGATGCCGGATGTTCGACTGATCCACACCGGCGTTCGCCATGACGAATCCGAGGCGATGCGCGACGATCAGAACGCCGTGGCCGTAGCGCACCACCTGCTCGCTCTCGGAGAGAATCACCTCGACGAGCCGCGGATCCTTGCCAACGGCCTCCGCCAGCTCGATCGCGCGCGGCGCAGGCGAGACATCCCGTAGATCGCGGTAGCGCCCTTCGGCCTTCGAGACCACTTTCTGCGCCACCACGAACACGTCCTGATTCTGCGGGACGATCCCGGCGCTGTTGAGACTCGCAATGAGAACCGCGGCGAGGTCGTCCCCGGGCTCGATCAAAGGAACGCCCGGTAGCGCGGTATACGTGACGGTCTTGCCCACTCTCGCCATGCTTACGCGGTCGGCGTGCCGCCCGGAACTCCCGTAATCCGAATGCCCGCGCCATCGATCTTGTAACGCCGGTTGATACCAATCAGTACCGAAGTCAGCGCTTCCGCGGCCGCGGAGTTGGCGAGTGGCCCGCCATCGATGCCGCGCGTGCCAAGCGCCTCAGCGAGGGTGATGACGAGGTCACGCGCGGCGCGATCATCGCCGAAGACGAGCACGTCGCACTCGATCGTGCCGCCCGCCTTGAGCTTTGCGGCGGCGATATTGTGAAAAGCTGAAACCACCCGCACGCGGGCACCGAGATGCGCCTGGGCGATCTCCGCGGCGGAACCCTGCTTCGGGAGCTGCACCCGCGCCACTTTGGGGGGGACGAGCGGAACGACGGCATCGACAACGATCTTGCCCGCGACGGCGTTCCTGATTTCGTCGAGCGTCGTATCGTGGCTCGCATAGGGAACCGCTATCACCACGACTTCCGCGGCGCGCGCCGCACCTTCGTTGGTATCGCCCTGCACCGGCGGCGCACCGTTTCCCGCGATGATTTCGCGCGCAGCGCCTTCGCCTTTCTCCCGGGCACGCGAGCCGAGCACCACGGGGTAGCCCGCAGCCGCCCAGCGCATGGCGAGTCCGGAGCCGAGCGCGCCGGTGCCGCCGATGATAGCAAGCGTAGGACGGTGAGGCGCCAGGTTGATCCCCGCGGGTGATGTTGCCGGGTTGACCGCCCCTCGGCTAGCCGAGGTTCATCTCCGGCAACGGCACGATCTTCACTCCCGCCGCCTCGAGCGCTTCGCGCGCAGCACGGGCAGTGGCGACACCGGTCGGCTCATCGCCATGGACGCACAGCGTGTCGACGCGCTGCTCGATGCGCTTGCCGTTGCGCGAGATGATGACGCCGTTCACCACCATGTCCACCACCTGCTTCGCCGCGACCTTCGGATCCTTGATCACGGTTCCCGGTATCTTGCGCGAAGCGAGGTTCCCGTTGTCGTCGTACTGGCGGTCGCAGTAGCCTTCGCGCGCCACCTTGAGGCCCAGTTTCCGCCCCGCCTTCTCCATTTCCGAGCCGAAGTTCGTGACGTAGATGATGGCAGGGTCCACCGCCTTGATGGCGCGCCCGATCGCCATCGCGTAATCCGCGTTCTCCGCGGCCATGTTGTTGAGCGCGCCGTGGGGCTTCAAGTGCGTCACCTTTTCGCCGACATAGGCCGCCATCGCCTGGAGCGCGCCGATCTGGTAGGCGATGACATACTCGAGATGCCGCGGGTCCATGTCGATGCGGCGCCGGCCGAAGCCCCAGAGATCGTTGAACCCCGGATGCGCGCCGATGCTCACGCCCTCCTGCTTCGCGAGTTCCACGACGCGCCGCATGGTGAGCGGGTCGCCGGCGTGGAAGCCGCAGGCGATGCTCGCCGAGCGGATGATCTTGAGGATGCCGGCATCGTCGCCGATGTCGTAGACGCCGAAGCCCTCGCCCATGTCCGCGTTCAGGTTAACCGTTATCGTCATGATTTGCCCATTCGTTGGATTCCGCAGCGGCCGTCCGCGCGACGCGCGAATGCGCGCCATGATGGCGCGAGCAGGCCCTCGCGTGGCAAAATTATATGGTTCTAAGAATGGAATAACAATATCATTGAATGGCGCGCCACGCTGACATGAAATCCTTTCCGGCCGGCCGTACCGGGCATCCCATTTCCCGCACACGATGAGCGTGCGTTTCCTTCCCTGCGGCGATACGGCGCTCGTGGTGGAGTTCGGCGCACGCATCGACCGCGTGTTGAGCGAGCGCGTGCTGCGGCTCAACGAGGCGGTGCGCGCAACACGCATACCGGGCGTAGTGGAGACGGTGCCGACGTTCCGGTCGCTGATGATTCACTACGATCCGCTGGTGACCGACAGCGCCGCCGTCACGGCGGCCATAGGGCCTCTACTGGAGCACGTTTCCGGAGCAGCGCGGCAGACGCAGCTGTGGCGGATTCCGGCCTGCTACACGGAGCGTCATGGTCCCGATCTGGAAGAAGTGGCGCAACGCACGGCGCTTGGAACGGCGGAGGTCGTTCGTCTGCATAGCGGGACGCACTACCAAGTGTACATGGTGGGATTTTCGCCGGGCTTTCCGTACATGGGCGATCTGCCGCAGCAGCTCGCGCTTCCGCGCCGCACCGATCCGCGGGTGCGCGTGCCGGCCGGCTCCATCGCGATTGCGGCGGGGATGACGGCGATCTATCCGGTCGAGAGCCCCGGCGGATGGCATTTGATCGGCGCGACACCGGTGCGACTGTTCGACTTGAGCTGGCAGCGGCCGGCGCTGCTTGCCGCAGGCGACGAAGTGATTTTCGAGCCCATCGACAGCGCGCAGTTTGACGAGATTCAGGCAGCGGTGGCCGCCGGTTGCTACCGCATTCCGTGCGAAACCACTTCGCAATGACCGCCGCGTTGAAAATTATCTCGCCGGGGCCGCACACGACCATACAGGGCGTGCGGCGTGTCGGATATCAGGACATCGGCATTCCCGCCTCGGGGCCGCTCGACCCGGTCAGCCTGCGGCTCGGCAATGCGCTGGTCGGCAATCTTCCCGACGCGCCGGGGCTCGAGTTGCTGCTCCAGGGCCCGATGTGCGAGGTCGTCGCCGAATCGGTGCGAATTGCGCTCGTCGGTTGCAGCGCCAGCATCGAGATGCGCTCGCATCCCGCGCGGCGGGTTCCCGCGGGTCAAAGTGTGCGGCTTACCCAGGGCGACGTTTTCCGCATCGGCCCGCTCGTGGATTCCGCCTGCGCCTACATCGCGGTCGAGGGCGGGCTCGCGATTGCGCCCGTGCTCGGCAGCCTGTCCACGTATGTGCGCGGCGCGATCGGTGGCCTCGAGGGACGGCGGCTCCAGAAAGGCGACAGCGTGCCGCTCGCGTCCGCAACGGTGGACGCACGCGACGAGCTTGCACTCGCGGAACCGTTCGATCCCGGTTTCGATCAGCCGGTCCGCGTCGTGCTCGGGCCACAGGACGATTACTTTACGGACCGCGGTCTCGACACTTTTCTTTCAGCGCTCTACACCGTGTCGCCGCAAGCCGATCGGATGGGGTTTCGGCTCGACGGCCCGACGATCGAGCATGCGAACGATTACAACATCGTCTCGGACGGCGTGGTGTCGGGTTCGATCCAGGTGCCCGGCACCGGCCTTCCCATCGTGCTCATGGTGGACAACCAGACTACGGGCGGATACCCGAAGATCGCGACCGTCGTTTCAGCCGATCTGCCGGTCGTGGGACGGCGCCGGCCGGGCCGGACGATGCGGTTCGTCGCCGTGGACGTACTCGAAGCCGAGCGGTTGCGCAGACGCCAGGAAGCTGTGATAGAGGAGCAGATCAGCCGTCTGCGTAACGTCGTATGCGACAATGCCGCGTGATAGTGGTGAAGGCGAACTCATGTCCAAGTTGAAGGCAATGTACGCGAGAAGCGCGGTGCCGCTCTATATTCAGATCGCATCCGCGCTGCGGCAGCGCATCGGCAGCGGCCGCTGGGGGCCGGGCCACAAGATTTCCACACTGGAAGAGCTGGAGCGCGAGTTCGAAGTGGCCCGCGTCACGGTCAGGCTTGCGATCGAGTTGCTCGAAAGGGAAGGCCTGGTTCAGCGACAGCAGGGGCGGGGCACTTTCGTCACCGACAAAGCGCAGAACAAGCATTGGCTGCGTCTCGAAACGTCCTGGGCTTCGCTGATCGCGCCGATAAAGAGCAACGTGCCGCGCCTCATCAATGTGCAGAACCCGCCCGCGATGCCGGCGCTGTCCGACGAGGACGGCAGTCCTGCCGCGGAGTACGTCTTCCTGCGCAGCGTGCAGCTCAAGGACAACATGCCTTACGCGGTGGTGAATCTACACCTCGACCGCAGAATCTACGATCGCGATCCGGAGGCATTCCGCACGCATACCGCGCTGCCGGTGCTCGCGAGCCTCGAAGACGTGAACGTGAGCCAGGCCCACCAGACGCTCGTCATCGGCACCGCGGATCCCGATACCGCCGCGCTGCTGCAGGTTCCTCTAGGCGCGCCGACCGCCGAATGCCGCTGCGTCGTCATCGACAACACGGGCACTGCCGTCTATGTAGCCAACATCATTTACCGCAACGACTGCGTCAAGCTCTACATCGAGCTTTTGGGGCCTTCCAAGCGAAAAGTGGCATCAGCGACCCCCGCCAATGCTGAACCGAACGGGAAATCCCGGGCGCGGAAACGCAAAGGCAAGGTGCGCAGCCGGGGGGCCATGCATTGATGATGGAAGCGAAAGAGCAGACCTATGTCTGATCAAGGCGTTGGCGCGAGCGTCCTACGCAAGGAGGACGACCGTCTTCTGCGCGGTCGCGGGCAATTCGTGGCCGATCTGCGGCTCGCCGGGATGAAGGACGTCGCGTTCGTGCGCAGCCCACTTGCGCACGCGCGTATCCGAGGCATCCGGAAACCCGAAGAACACCGCAACGACGTCTACACCGCGGCCGATCTCGCGGGCATGAAGCCTATCCGCGCGGTATCGGGGCTGCCGGGCTTCAAGGTCTCGGATCAGCCCGCGCTCGCTACCGAAAAAGTTCGTTACGTCGGAGAACTTCTCGCCATGTGCGTGGCGGAAACGCGTGCGTGCGCAGAGGACATCGCCGCGCTCGTCGAAGTCGATCTCGAAGAGCTTCCCGCCGTCTACGACATGCTCGCCGGCCGCAAGGCGGACACGCCGCTGCTGCACGAATCGTGGGGCGACAACATCTTCCTCGAGACGAATGTCGAGATCAACATCGCTGCGGCACTCGATGCGCCGATCAAGGTGACGCGTGAAATCAGCACTGCGCGCCAGTGCATGGCGCCCATCGAAGGACGCGGCGTGGTGGCGCAGTGGGATCGCCGTCTGGAACAGCTCGTCATCTATTCGGCCACGCAGATGCCGCACATCGTGCGCACCGGCCTCTCCGAATGCCTCGGCCTCGACCACGAAAAAATCCGCGTCGTTGCGCCCGACGTCGGGGGCGGGTTCGGCTACAAGGGCATACTGCTCCCCGAGGAAGTCGCGCTCGGCTGGCTCGCGATGCACTGCGACCACCCCGTGCGCTGGATCGAGGACCGGCGCGAGCACCTCACCGCGGGCGCAAACTGCCGCGAGCACCACTATCGCATTGCCGGGTACGCCGATCGGGACGGCCGCTTGATCGGCATCGATTGCGAAGCCACGGTGGACTCGGGCGCCTACTCGTCGTATCCGTTTTCAGCCTGTCTCGAGGCGGCGCAGGTCGCGAGCATCCTGCCGGGGCCGTATGACTTCCCCGCCTATCGGTGCCGGACGTACTCGGTGGCCACCAACAAGTGCCCGATCCTTCCCTATCGCGGCGTTGCCCGCACCGGCGTGTGCTTCGCGCTGGAGCTCGTGCTCGATGCCATCGCGCGCGAAGCCGGCATCGAGCCGCACGAAGTGCGGATGAAGGCACTGGTGCGCCCGGAGCAGATGCCGTTCGACAACATCACGAAAAAGCACTTCGACAGCGGCGACTATCCCGAGGCGCTGCGGCGCGCGATCGCCGCGATCGATCTTCCTGCAGTGCGAGCGCGCCAGAAAAAAGGCGAACCGGACGGTCGGCTGATCGGCATCGGCACCGCGGTCTACTGCGAGCAGGCCGCGCACGGCACCTCCGTCTACGCGGGATGGGGCATACCGATGGTGCCGGGCTACGAGCAGGCCACTGCACGCGTCACGCCCGACGGCGGACTGGAGTTGCGCGTGGGCGTCCACTCGCACGGGCAAAGCATGGAGACCACGCTCGCGCAGGTCGCGCACGAGATCCTCGGCGTCGAGCTCTCCCGCATCAAAGTCGTGCACGGCGACACCGCCTTCACGCCATACTCGACGGGAACGTGGGGGTCGCGCTCGATGGTGATGGCGGGCGGCGCGGTGGCACGGGCCTGCGAGGAAATCGCGCGTCGCGCCGCGAGCATCGGTGCGTGGCTTCTAAAGGCCGAGCCGAGCGTCGTTCGCGTGCAGGACGGCGAAGTCGTCGGGCCGACGAGCAGCATCAAGCTGAGCGAGATCGCGCGAGTATGGTACCTGCGCCCGCAGGACCTTCCGGCGCACGTCAATCCTGCCGGCCTGGAGGCGACCGTCGGCTACAAGCCGCTGCGCGATTCGGGCACGTTCAGCTACGCCGCGCATGCCGCGCTGGTCGCCGTCGATCCCGAAACCGGCAGCGTGGAGATACTCGATTACCTCATCGTCGAAGACGGCGGCAAACTCGTCAATCCGATGGTGGTGGACGGGCAGATCTGCGGCGGCGTGGCGCAGGGCATCGGCACGGCGCTCTACGAGGAGATGCCGTTCGACGCGTCCGGACAGCCGCTCGCGTCCACCCTTGCCGATTACCTGCTGCCCGGGCCGACGGAAGTGCCCATGCTGCGCATCGAGCACATGGAAATTCCGTCGCCCTATACCGAGTTCGGCGTGAAAGGACTCGGCGAAGGCGGCGCGATCGCGCCGCCGGCAGCGATCACGAACGCGATCAACGACGCCCTGCGCCCGCTCGGCGCACCCGAAATTCTGCAATCGCCCGCCACGCCGCGACGCATCCTGCAGGCGATCGAGCAGGCGAAGCAGCAAAGCAGCATTGCGTCGAGAAGCACCATCGAGAACGAATCAAGACCAGCGCAGGGGGCGGCGCGGTGAAGGCATCCGCTTTCGAGTACGAGCGCCCCGGCGACCTGAATGGCGTCATCGCGCTCACGTCGCGCTCGGATCTCACCATCAAGATCCTGGCCGGCGGCCAATCGCTCGGCCCCATGCTGAACCTGAGGCTCGCACAACCCGATGTGCTGATCGACATTACGCATATCCCCGAACTGAAGCGCGTCGAAGAGCGCGCCGAGGCGATCACGCTCGGCGCATGTGTGACGCACGCCGACATCGAGGACGGACGCATACCGGACTTGACCCGCGGCGCGCTCCCCGGCGTTGCGCGCGAGATCGCGTATCGCGCCGTGCGCAATCGCGGCACGCTGGGCGGCAGCCTCGCCCACGCCGATCCCGCCGCCGACTGGATCTCCTGCCTCGCGGCGATGGGCGCTGATGTATCGATACGCGGCCCGGCCGGGCGGCGCACGCTGGCCGCCGCCGCGTTGATGACCGGTGCATTCGAGACCGCACTCGAGCCCGGTGAGGTGATCGAGGCGATAAAGATACCGCGCTTTTCCAAGCGCGCACGCTGGGGCTATTACAAGGTCGCTCGAAAAACAGGCGAGATGGCACAGGCGATCGGCGCAGTGCTGCACGACCCCGAGCGCGCGGTATTCCGGGCGGTGATGGGCGCAACCGAGTCCCTTCCCATCGTGTTTTCCGACGCCGCTCCTTTGGTGCGCGGCGGCCCTCACGCCGCGGATGGCTTCAACGAAGATGTTGCAGCGCAGGCGCTCGATGCGGCGGGCATGACCGATGTGGTGGACAGACGCTTGCATATCGTCGCCCTCAAGCGCGCCATCGTTCAGGCAGCGGAGGCATGAAACCGATCACGCTCACGGTCAACGGCAGATCGGTCACGGCGAGCGTCGAGCCGAGGACGCACCTCGCCGATTTTCTCCGGGAGACTTTGGGCTTGACGGGCACTCACCTCGGCTGCGAACACGGCGTGTGCGGCGCCTGCACGCTGCTCGTGGACGGCGTACCGGTCCGCTCGTGCATCACCTATGCCGTGGCGTGCGAAGGCGCCAGCGTCACCACCATAGAAGGACTGGATGAGGACGAGATCGCGGCCGAGCTGCGCGCGGCTTTTTCGCGCGAGCACGGCCTGCAGTGCGGCTACTGCACGCCCGGCATGCTGGCTTCGGCGCGCGACCTCGTGATGCGCATGCCGCAGGCGACCGAGCGCGACATCCGGATCGCGATGAGCGGCAACCTGTGCCGCTGCACCGGCTACGCGGGCATCGTGCGCGCGATACAGCGCGTCCTCGAAGGCCGCCGCAAGAGAAGGCTCGCGGCGCCGGCCAACCCGCGCGCCGCGCTGGGGCCGGCGGGATCGGGGCATGCAACCGCAATACTCGCGGAAGAACCGATGGCTGCGCGGGGCCGCCCGCCGATGCAGCGTAGCGCGCAAAGCGATGTGAGGACCGCCCCGGCAAGTCCAGCACAGGCAGGCAGTGAGCCGCGAACGATGATCCGCGAATCTTTCACCGTCGATCATCCGCGGGAACGCGTGTGGGCGTTCTTCGGCCGAACCGGCGATGTGGCCACGTGCCTCCCCGGCACCTCGCTCATCGGGACGCCCACCGAAGATCATGTGGAAACGCGCATGCGGGTACGCGCGGGCCCCATCGTCGCTGAATTCGAGGGTGCGGCTGACGTCGTGCGCGACCCCGCTACTTGCTCCGGCGTCATACGCGGGCACGCGCAGGACGCGCGCTCACGTTCGGCCACCCGCGGCGAAATTCACTACGAGTTGCACGAGGAAAAGAGCGGTGCGGCGACGCGGGTCGATGTTGAAATCCGATTCACGCTCACCGGCCCGCTGGCGCAGTTCAGCCGCTCCAGTCTCGTGCGCGATATCGCGCGGCGCATGACCGAAGGCTTTGCCCGCAACCTGCAGACGCGCCTGTCTGAGGATACAAGCGGTACGCGAGCGCAGGCGCGAGACTCGCCGCCACCCGAGCTCGATGCGGGCCGGCTCTTCGTGTCCGCCCTGTGGCACCGCATCAAAGCGATCTTCCGAGCCCGGCCGGGGCGCTGAGCAGCGCCTCACCTTCCTCTTGACGCACTGTTGCCGCGCGGGGCGGCGTTGTTCCTTCTTTCCAACCGCGCTTTTTCAGCGACCCAGATGACGGTGCACCCAGTGCGCGCAGGCGAGCGTCCTAGCGTCGTCATCGAGCCGGCCCACGACCTGCATCCCGAGCGGAAGGCCGTTCGGGCCGTATCCGCCGTTCACCGATACGCAAGGCGTGTGCAGAAAGCTCCATACGCCGTTCATGATCGGGTCTCCGGTATTGTCGATGCCCCTGGGCGCTTCTCCGGTCGCCGCCGGAGTGAGAACCACGTCGCAATCGCCCAGCACGTCGCTGAACACCTGCCGGCACTTCCGTCCCAGCGCCTGTGCGCGCTGATACTCCTCGCCGGTGATCTTGAGGCCCGCGATGCTGCGGTCGTGCAGCGGCTTTCTCAGCTTGTCGCCGAAGCGAATGACGACATCCGAGAAGCCGCGGCTCATCTCGAAATTCGACACCAGCTTCTGCGCCTCCGCCATGCCGCGGAAGGGCTCGGGAAGCACGATCTCGGTTACCTTCGCGCCCACCGCGGCGAGCGTTGCACCCGCGGCTTCAAATGCGGCTTGCATGTGCTGATCGCATTTGTCCCACTCGTAGGAACGGCAGAGACCGACCTTCGGTGCCGGCACCTCATCGGCGCGGTCCACGAACGCGCGCAGCCCCGGAAACTCGACCATCGCGCTCACAACAAGCGCCACGTCAGGCACGGTGCGCGCGATCACGCCCAAGGTATCGCACGAATCCGAATTTGCCCATACGCCGCGCTTGGGAATCAGGTTGTAGGTGGGCTTGTAGGCCACGACGCCACAATAGCCGGCGGGCCGGATGAGCGATCCGAATTGCTGGGAACCCGTGGCCGCTGCCACCATGAAGTCCGCGACGGCGGCCGCCGAACCGGAGGAGGAGCCGCCGGGAGTATGCGCGAGGTTGAGCGGGTTGCGCGTCTCGTTGGCCGGGAACGTGGCGAGTTCCGCGGTGACCGTCTTGCCGAGCATGACCGCGCCGACCTTGCGCGCGTAGGCGATGCATCCCGCGTCGTGTTCGGGCCGGTAGCCCTCGAACGCTTTCGATCCGCCTTGCGTGGGCATGTCGTGAGTGTCGAATACGTCCTTGATGCCGAGGGTGAGGCCGTGCAGCGCCGCGAGCACCGGCCCGGCGTCAAGCTGCTTAGCGCGCGCAATCGCGCCCTCGCGGTTGATGAAGGCGAAAGCGCGAACCTCGCGCTCGCGCTCGTCGATGCGGTCCAGGCAGGCTCTGACATACTGCTCGGCGGAAATTTCGCGTGCTGCGAGCCTTCTTGCGGCGTCAACGGCCGACAGTCGGTTGATAGACTTCATTCCAATTCCTTCAGTTGGGGACCCCGGGATACGTGAGGAGACCTTCGCATCGACCCGTGCGGAGCGATGCGCACGTTGCCTCTCTTGCTGGCGGCGCTACTTTAACCGGCCGCCGCCACTGAGCGACCGGTTCAGCGGCGTGGGATCTTGGCTTTCTCGATCACCCGCTTCCACTTCTCGATGTCGGCCACCAGCAGATCGCGGAAGCTTTCCGACGTGCTCGCGCGCGCATCGGCGTCAAGTTCACGCAATCGCTGCTCGACCGCCGGGATCGCGACGATTGCGTGCACCTCCCGGTTCAGTTTCGTGATCACCGCCTTGGGCGTCCTCGCGGGCACGGCGAGACCGTTCCACGCGGAAGCCTCGAAACCAGGCAGTCCCGCTTCGGCAAGCGTCGGGACATCGGGCAGATTCGCCGAGCGCCGGTCCGAGGTCACGCCCAGCACTCTCAACGATCCGCTTCTCACGAGCGGCAGGACCGGCGGGATGAACTCGATGATCGCCTGCGCCTCGTTGCTGGTCACCCCGGCGATGAGCGCCGGCGTGGTCTTGAACGGAACGACCGGCACATCGATTCCGGCCATGGATTTCAACAGCTCGGCGGAAAGATGGTTGGTGCTGCCGACGAAGGTCACTCCGATGTTGAACCGATCCGGCCGCGCTTTCGCGGCGGCGATCAGATCCTTGACGCTCCGAGCCGGGGACGAGGCATTGACGACCAGCGCAAGGCCGGAAAAGCCCACTGTGGACACCGGCACGAAATCGCGGACCGGGTCGTAAGGCAGCGACTTGTAAAGCGAGACGCTGACCGCGTGGCCCGTGTTGAGCCACAGCAGCGTGTAGCCATCCGGCTCCGCTTTGCGCGCGATCTCGGTCGCGATGATGCCTCCCGCGCCGGGCCGGTTGTCCACGATCACCTGCTGCCCCAGCCTTTGGCTCATGTGCTGGGCGAGCTGGCGCGCGATGATGTCCGAGTTGCCGCCCGGCCCATACGGCAGGACGATCCGGAGCGGCCGCACCGGATAGCTTTGTGCCAGTGCACCGGCACAAAACAGTGAGAGCAGCGAGCAACCGATCCAGCGGGCCAGCGCTCGCGTACGCGCTTTGTCGGTGCGGTTCGGGACCATTTAAACCTCCTCGTTGGCAGACACTCGTTATACCGGTCTTTCGGTTCTGTCTTACGTTATCACAGCTCGATCCGGGTATGGCAAGAATTCCCAAGCACATATGAGCCGCTTCCTCAAGCGCCGAGATACGCCTGCTTGACGTGCGGGTTCGCCAGCAATTCCTGACCAGTACCGGTGAGCGCCACGCCACCCTGTTCGAGCACGTACGCCCGGTCGGAAAGCTCGAGCGCGGCGTATGCGTTCTGTTCCACCATGACGACCGTCACCCCGTCAGCACGGATCTGCCTGATGATGTCGAAGGTGCGATCCACGATGTTGGGCGCGAGACCGAGCGAGGGCTCGTCGAACAGTACGAGCTTCGGCCGCGACATGAGCGCACGCGAGATGGCGAGCATCTGCTGCTCTCCCCCGGAGAGCGTTCCCGCCGCCTGCTTGCGCCGCTCGTGCAGTATCGGGAAACGCTCGAAGATCCGATTCATATCCGCCGCGATGCCCGCGGCGTCTTTTCTGAGGTAACAGCCCAGCTCCAGGTTCTCGCGGACCGTCATGTAAGGAAATACGCGCCGTCCCTCCGGACAGTGGGCGATGCCGAGCTCGAGAATCCGCCGCGCGGACGCCCGGGTAATGTCCTTGCCCTCGAACATCACACGGCCGCCGCTCGCATTCAACACTCCGGATATGGCCTTCAGCGTGGTCGTTTTCCCTGCGCCGTTTGCGCCGATGAGGCTCACGAGCTCGCCATTCCTCACTTCGAGCGACAGCTCGCGCACCGCAATCACCTTGCCATAGCGGCATTCGAGGCGTTCAACGGTGAGCACGCGCGTACCGCTCGCCCAGATAGGCGCGAACCACTTCCGGATTGCACTGGATCTCCGCCGGGGTGCCATTGGCGATGATGCGCCCCTGATTGAGGCACACGACGCGGTCGGAGACGCCCATCACCATCTTCATGTCGTGCTCGACCAGTAGCACGGTGATGCCAAGCGCGCGAATGTCCGCAAGTCTGTTCATGAAGCTCGCCGTTTCGGCGGGGTTCATGCCGGAAACGGGCTCGTCGAGCAGGAGCAGCCTCGGGCGCGCGGCCAACGCGATCGCGATTTCGAGCAGTCGCTGCTCGCCGTAAGGCAAAGCGCTCCCGAGCTCGTTCGCACGCCACGCGAGTCCGACGAAATCCAGAATGCGTCGCGCCTCGTCGTCGAGCTCCCGTTCCTCGCGCACGACGGACGGCAGCCCGAGCATGATGGCAAGCAGGCGCTGTTTGGACTGCAGATGCAACCCCATCAGGACGTTCTCGAGAACAGTGCGACCGCCGAATACGCTGGTCTTCTGGAAAGTGCGCACCACGCCGAGTTGAGCGATCTCGTTGGGCTTGAGGCCGTTCAGGCGCCGGCCCCCATAAACGATTTCGCCCGCGGCGGCAGGCAGGTAACCGGTAATGGCGTTGAAGGCGGTGGTCTTGCCCGCGCCGTTGGGGCCGATCAGGGAGAGCACTTCCCCCTCGCGCACTTCGAGCGTCATGTCCTCGATCGCGACGAGGCCGCCGAAGCGCACCGACAGCGCCTTCACGCTGAGCGCGACCACCGGTGCGTCCGTCATCGCGCGCGCTCGGTCGGCGCCGTAGCGGCAGCCGATGACCCGATGCGCCGAAGTTGCTGCCACATTCTGGCCGCCGCCGGCACGATACCTTGGGGAAGGAAGTAGAGCACCAGGATCATCAGCACGCCGTAGAAGATCCACTGCAGCTCCGGGGCGATTTCGAACCCGCGCAGGACCTCAGGCAGCAGCCCGAAGATAAGACCGCCGACGATGGGCCCGGCCAGTGTCCCCTTGCCGCCCGTCATGACCATGATCACCATGGTGACGGTGTACAGGAAGAGAAAGACGTCGGGATCGACAATGCGTACATAGTGCGCGTAGAGCGCACCCGCCGCGCCCGCCATGGCAGCCGACACGACGGTGGTGAGCACGAGGTAACGGGTCACGTCCACACCGACCGACATGGCGAGCGCCTCGTTCTCCTTGAGAGCGATCATGGCGCGGCCCGCGCGCGAATGGACGAGGCGGCGCACGATGACGTAGCAGATGACGGCCACAGTCGCGACAAGCCAGTAGTTCTCCGGCTTCTTCCAGAAGGTATGCTCGCCCGCGCCCGGCAGCCAAAGGGTGAGCGGCGGTATGTTGTTGAGCGCCATCGGTCCCTGCGTGAGCTCCACCCAGTTGACCGCGACAAGACGCACGACCTCCGCAAAGCTGATCGACACGATGACGAAGTACGCCCCGCGCACCTTGAACGAGATGCGGCCGATGAACCAGCCGAACACGCCGGCGACCACGATGCCGACGGGCATCGCGAGCCATACGGGCTTGGGGTCCACCATCAGGACCACGCCCGGCGCGATCGTGACGCTGAATCCGAGCGCCGTCAGTGCGCTCGCGTAAGCGCCGATGCCGAAGAACGCGACGTGGCCGAGCGAAAGCTGGCCGGTGTAGCCGAGCAGCAGGTTCAAGCTCATCGCCGCAATGATGAAGATCCCGGTGATCACCAGCACGTGCAACACGTACAGGTTCGTCAGCCACAGCGGGATAGAGAACAGAAAAGCGATCCAGAGCAGGGTCAGCGTTCTCTTCAACCCACCCGCTCCTTTTGCGCAAAGAGCCCCGTAGGCTTGAAGATGAGGATCAGGATGATGATCAGGAAGCCCATCGCGTCTCGATACCCGGACGAGATGTACGCGGCGCCAAGCTCCTCCACGAGCGCCAGTATGAAACCGCCTACCGTCGCCCCCGCGATGCTGCCCAGTCCTCCAAGGATTACGATGGCGAACGCCTTGGCAGCGGCAAGATCCCCCATGGTGGGATACGCGACGAAAACGGGACCAAGCAGCGCGCCGGCAGCAGCCGCCAGCCCGGAACCGAGCGCGAACGTCGCGGTATTGATCATGCCGATCTGGATGCCCATGAGCGCAGCCGTCTCCCGATCCTGGAACGTTGCGCGCATCGCCTTGCCGAGCCTCGTGTGGTTGATGATCGCGTAGGTCGCGGCGATCAGCACCAGCGCGACCGCGAACACGAAGAGGCGGTTCCACGCGACCGACACGGGCCCGATGACGAGAGGCGCGGCCGGAAACGGGTTGTCTATCGATTTCGCAACCCCGCTCCACACGAACTGCTCTGCGTTCTGCAGCGCGATCCAGGCGCCGATCAGCACCAGCATGGTGGTGTCGATATCGGCGCCGCGGAGCTTCCGCAGCAGCGTGAATTCGATCGATGCGCCGAGCGCCACTCCCAGCGCGACGGCGAGCGCGAGCGCAACAAAGAAATTCACGCCCAGCAGCATGACGCAGAGGTACATCATGTACGCGCCGAAGGCGTAGAGCTCGCCGTGCGTGAAATTCACGAGCCGCATGATGCCGAAGATGAGCGTAAGGCCGATGCCGAGCAGCGCGTAAATGCCGCCCAGCATCAGCGCGTTCAGCCCGTGCTGGAGAAGCTGGTCCAAGCTCAGGTTCCGGCGACTCGATGAAATGCGCTTCCGCCGTTCACGCTTCCCTTCGAATACCGGAGGACAAGTTCAGCACCTCTACTGAGCGCCCGTATCGAATGTGGTCCAGCAAAGTCGGAACATGAACGACTTGGGTATCGGGCGGCTGGGCCACGCTTCGGCTCCGCGCCTACGCTCGCGCCCCAGCCGAATCTACAGCCCAGCCGCGGTGCTCAGTATTTCGCGACCTTGCCTCTTTCGATCTTCACGACATACACCGCCGGCACGCTCTGGCCGCTCTCCTTGCCCTTCGGCCCTTCCTTGTTGAAGGCGATATCGCCGTTGATGCCTTTGACCTTCACGCCCCAGAGGGCCTGCTGGATGGCCGCGGGCTCGGCCTTACCGGCCGCCTTGATCGCCGCCACGATCGTCATGATCCCGTCGTAGCCGCGGAAGCCTTCGGTCAGCCCTCCGACGTGGTGCTTGCGCGCGTTCCATTCGCTCACGAACCCCTTCGCGAGTTCGGGATACTTCACCGCTTCCGGAAACCAGGGCGTGAAGAAGACGAGGTGCAGCGAGCCCTCGGCGGCGTCGCCCGCCTGCTGGATGAGCTGGTCCGGCGAGTTGGAGCCGCCGGTCGTGATGATGCGCGCCTTGACCTGCTGTTCCTTTGCCTGCCTGAGGATCAGCGTGATCTGCTCGACGGCCGTGGTGACGAACAACGTGTCGCTGCCCGACGCCTTGATCTTGGCAAGCTGCGCCGAGAAGTCCGTCGCTTTCGGATCCATCGTCTCCATGGCGCCGATCTGAACGCCCTGCCCTTTCAGCATGGTGGAGAATTCCTTCGCCGCGCCGAGCCCGAAGTCGTTGTTGGTCGAAAGAAAGTCCGCCTTCTTGATGCCCATCTTCTTCACCATGGACGCGAACGACTTCGCTTCCATCGCGGACGTCGGGCTGATGCGGAAAATCCAGGGATTGCCGGACGTGGTGATCTTCCCTGAAGACGAAGTCTCCACCAGCATCGGCACGCCGTACTCCATCAGCTTCGGCATCACCGCGAGCGTCAACGTCGAGCTCCAGGCGCCCATTAACACCGGCACCTTGTCTCGCGCGATCAGTTTCTCCGCGGTCCCCACGGCCTCGGTGGGATTGGACTTGTTGTCCTCGATGATGAGCTGGATCTTCTTGCCGAGCACGCCGCCCGCCTTGTTGACGTGGTCTTCGGCGATCTTCGCGCCCTGCGCGACGTAATTCCCCGACGCGGCGAAAGCGCCGGTCAACGGCTGGGTGACACCGATCTTGATCACGTCCTGGGCCGCCGCGTGAATCGGGAGCAGTGCGGCAGCGGCCAGAATTGCAGCAAAAGCCTTCCACCAACGCGGTTTCATGGACTCCTCCTTGGTCTGGAACGGCGAAATTTATTGGGTCTATCGCTCATGCTATTGTATGGTAAATAGGATGAGTGCAACAATAACGGCCACCCCACCGAGGAACATGACTCATGGATAACGCTGCCGGGGATATCGCGCGCCAGAGCCTGCGCGGATTCCTCGCCATGGTCGAGCGCGATCTTCCCGACGAAATCCTGCGCATCCGCGCGCCGGTGCGCACCGAACTCGACATCACGTCCCTCGTCTTCGAGCTCGAGCGTGCGGGTCGCAGCCCGGTTGTGGTCTACGAGAACGTCGAGGGCCATTCCATTCCGGTGGTTACCAACATCGCCGGCAACCGCAACCTCCTGGCGGCGTGTCTTGGCGTGGACCCGTTGGAGCTCCCGAGCGCGTTCCGGGAGCGCTGCCAGAAGTACATCCCCTGCGAGGTCGTGAAGGACGCGCCGTGGCAGGCGATAACCCTGGAAGGAGACGAGGTCGACTTCGGCAAGCTGCCCATTCCGCTGCATTTCTCGGTTGACGCCGCCCCGTATATCACGGCCGGACAGATCGTCGCGCGCGATCCGGTAACGGGTGTCGATACCACCGGTTTCCACCGCCTCATGGTGAAGGGGAAGAATCGCCTCGGCGTATCGCTGCACTCGCGCCGGCGCATGCACGAATTCCATCGGCGCGCCGCGGAGCGCGGGCAGAACCTGCCGGCCGCGATCACGCTCGGCATCCACCCGCTGCACTACATGGGCGCGATGGTGTACGCCTACCCTCCTCACGTTCGCAAGTACGAAATCATCGGCGGGCTGTTCGGCGAGCCGTATCAACTCGCGACCACCGGCTTTCACGATCTCGAAGTGCCGGTCGGCGCCGAGATCGTGATCGAGGGCGAGATCCTGGCCGACGTGCACGAGCCCGAAGGCCCGTTCAGCGAATTCACCGGTTACGCGTCGTATCGCAGCACCCAGAACCTCTTCGTGGCGAAGCGCATCCGCATGCGGCGCAACCCGTTGTTCCATTCCATCGTCTCGGGGATGTCCCAGGATCACATTCTGGTCTCCTGCGTCACGCGCGAAGGCGAGATACTGAACACGCTTCGCCGCAACCTGCCGAACGTGATCGGTGTGCACGTTCCGCATCGCACCTGCGGTGCCTTCCTCGCCATCGTCAAGATGAAGAAGACTGCGCAAGGCGAGCCGCAGCAGGCGATCATGGCGGCGCTCGGTACGGAGTTCTATACGAAGTACGTGATCGTGGTCGACGAAGACGTCGACATGTTCGACATGAGCGACGTGATGTGGGCGGTGGCGACGCGGGTACGCGCCGAACAGGACATCGTCTTCATTCCCGGCTGCAAGGGGGCCATACTCGATCCGACCTCCGATCCCGAGACGTTCACGGTCACGAAGATGGGCATCGATGCGACGCGGCCGGTCGGCAAGGATTTCGCGGAACGGCTCGCGATTTCCGATGCGCAACGCACGCGTGTGCGCAGCATACTGGAAGCATCCGGAGTGAAGATTTAGCGCAGTCGTCACAAGGGCCGGCGTCAAACCACGTCATTCCGGTGAATGGCGGAATCCAGAGCGATTCTCGCTGGATGCCGGTGTTCACCGGCATGACGAAACTGTCCACAAGGAGGATTCGATGAAAATCGCTCGCATCGTCGCCGTCACGGCCGCCGGCATCGGGCTGTGCGCGCTGCCGGCATACGGCCAGCAAAAGGTCAATCTACGCTTTGGGACCGTGGGGCTCGGCTCCGCGTGGTACAACTATGGAGCCGGGATCGCGGACCTCGTCAAGCCGCGGCTGCCCGCAGGCTCGTCCATCGACGTGCTGCCGCGCGCGGGAGGCGTAGGCAATATCAAGCTCATCCAGTCGAACGAGATCGAACTCGGAATCAGCTTTGCGGTGACGTCGGCGGAAGGCTGCGGCGGGTTCGGCGCGTTCAAGGAAAAGCAGAACAAGGTGCGAGCACTGGTGGGCGGGCTGGACGTCTATTACTTCGGCACCTTTGTGACGAAGAAATCGGGTATCACGTCGTGGCATGACATCGCGGCCGCCAAGAACCGGTTCCATCTGCTCACCACGCGCGCGGGCGGCACCGGCGAGCAGGGAGTACGCCAGGTGCTCTCGCTCCTTGGCTCGAGCAAGGAGGACGTGGCGAAGAAAGGCGGACAGGTGGAAGCAACCGAGCGCTCGGGCGCGGCCGAGACCATACGCGACGGCCAGGCCCACGGTTGGGCCCACGTGGTTACCAAGGGACACCCGGCCGCGACGCAAATCGTCACGGTGAACGACATGCTCGTGCTGCCCCTGCCTGGTAATGTCATCAACGGAATGGTCGAGAAATACGGCTGGGCGCCGGCGGAAATCCCGGCCAACACCTTCAAGGGCCAGACGACCCCGGTGAAAACGGTGAAGGCCGTCTCGAATATCCTGGTGAATGCCGATGTCCCGGTAGACATCGCCTACATCTTCACCAAGACCATTATGGAGAACGCCGAGAAGCTGCCCAAGATCCACGCCGCGTTGAGCGACTTCGATCCCAAGAAGGCCGCCGAGCCGGCGCTGAACGGCAATTGCCCGCTTCACCCTGGCGCCGCGAAGTATTACAAGGAAGCGGGCCTGATCAAGTAACGCCAGCAGCACTCGGGGACCCGGGAAAAGGCGCGCCGTGGTACTGTCGTACGCACGCGCGCGGCTCTTCCTCGGGTTCATTGCCATTGGTCTGACCGCCGTCGAGTTCGCGCCGCTCGTCCACGGACAGGCGCTCTATGAGATTACCTTTCTCGGCATTCACGTCGGCGCGACCACCGCGATCGCGTTCCTGACCATCGGCTTCAGGAACCGACGCAAGGATGGCGAAGACGTCCCGCTGGCCGACGTCGTTCTCGCACTGCTCGCGCTCGTCTGCGCGGTGTACTTCGCGTTCCAGGGACACCGCGTTTCGGAGCGTATCGAAGGCGTGGATCCCGTGTTCTTCTGGGACAAGGTATTCGGCACGCTGCTGGTGCTTCTGCTGCTCGAGGCATGCCGGCGCACAGCCGGCATCGTCCTGATGGTACTCGCGGCCCTGTTTATTGCGTACGTGTTCGCCGGGCCCTATCTGCCGGGCGGACTCGCGCACCGCGGCATGAGGTACATGCGTTTCATCGATCTCCAGGTGCTTTCCACGCAAGGCATCTTCAGCACCCCGATCTCGGCATCGGCGCACATGGTGTTTTACTTCGTGATCGTCGGTGCGTTCCTGGAGCGCTCGGGCGCGGGACAGCTCTTCGTCAACCTCGCCTATTGCGTCACTGGCCGCGCCTGGGGTGGCGCCGCCAAGGCGTCGGTGGTGTCCTCGGGACTCTTCGGCACCGTATCCGGCAGCGCCGTGGCGAACGTGCTGGTGGATGGCATCATTACCATTCCGCTGATGAAGCGAACCGGCTTCAAGGGAACTTTCGCAGGCGCCATCGAAGCAACTGCCTCCACCGGCGGACAACTCGCCCCACCGGTCATGGGCGCCGCTGCATTCATCCTCGCCGATATCGTGGGTGTCAGCTATGCAAGCGTAGCGTTCGCAGCGATTGTACCGGCCGTGCTCTACTATCTCTCGCTCTACACCGTCGTGGACAGCTACAGCCGGCGCATGGGGCTCGCACCGAATCCCGTTCTTCCGGTCGCGGAATCCTTCGCCGGACTGCGCGAGCGCTGGCATGTCCTGGTACCGCTCGGCGTGATGATCTATCTGCTGACCGCCCAGTACTCGCTGATGCTGGTCGGCGCGGTGAGCCTGATTGTCATCATCATCCTGAGCTGGGCACGCGCCTCGACCCGGCTCAACCTGCGCGCGATCTACGAAGCGATCGTGAACGGTGCACGAGGCGCGGCGGAAGTGGCGATTCCCTCCGCCGTCGCCGGCATTATCGTCGGTGTGCTCATCCAGACCGGGATGGCGCTGCATCTCGAGCGCTGGTTGCTCGATCTCGCCGGCAACTCGCTGATGATCTCGCTCATCGGCGCCATGTTCCTCACGCTCATTTTCGGCATGGGGATGCCGACCTCGGCGGCCTATCTCGTTGCCGCGGTCCTCGTGGGACCGGCGCTGCAGAGTCTGGGGATCCCGGCACTGGCCGCGCACTTGTTCATCTTCTATTTCGCCGTGCTGTCGATGGTGACTCCGCCCGTGGCACTCGCGGCGTACGCCGCTGCGGGCATCAGCGGCGCAAATCTCTGGACCACAGGCCTCGTCGCGTTCATGATCGCCATACCGGGCTTTCTCATTCCGTTCGCGTTCGTGTTCGACCAGGGCATCCTGCTCCAGGGCGATCTAGCGCATATCGCTCAAGTGGTCGCAACGGCGGCGACAGGCGTAGTGGGACTCGCGGTCGCGACGGGGGGCTACCTGCTCGGGCCGCTCACCTGGCCGTTGCGCGTTGCACTGTTCTGCTTCTCGCCGCTGCTCATCGATCCCAACCCCGTAACCGATGTGATAGGCGCAGTCGGTATCGCGCTGATCGCGGGCTACCAGGTGTGGCGACATAAATTGAAGGCGCCGAAAGCATCGAGTGCGCCGGGTCAACCTTAGAGTGCCTAACATAATGACCCGCGTGCTGCGCTGTCACGATTTTGGCTCAGGACGCGAAGCTCGCCGCAGTGAATATCGCGAATATTCACAAGGCGAGCGACAAAATCATGGGCCAAAATTCGTGCCAGCCCGAAGGGTTGCAGCCACAACGGCCGCTCACTTTGTCGGGCGGCTTGCTCATGCGCCCCGGCCTCGGTCTCGCGCAGCGTGGTGCGGGACGGGGCGCGAGGCGGCGTGTTCAAGCGATAGGGGCTCAGGGCTTCCACGGCTGCTCCCGCAAACGGGCCTGCGGCTAACGAGTCGCAGCCGCCGCGATATGAGCTGCACCGCCCTTCGCGTGATCAATCCGTTCTGGCTGCAACGCACACGTGGTTCATTATGTTAGGCACTCTTAGTTTCTTCTCAGGGATCGAACATGCGTACCAGAATCAACGCGAGCTGGGTCATCGGCCACGCGAACGGGCAGCACCAACTGATTCGTGACGGCGTCGTGGTGTACGAGGGCAATAGCATCGTGCACGCCGGCAGGAACTTCGAAGGACATGTGGATAAAACGATCGAGGCAAAGGGCAAGCTCGCCGCGCCGGGCTTCATCGATACGCACGTGCACTCCGGACACCGAGCGTCTCACCGTCTGATCACGGATACGGGGAGGCCGATGTATTACGGTCAGCCGTTTCTCGAGATCAGCGTGCCCCGGGAGGGAAGAATCGTCAAAGGCGACCCGCGCTATTTGAAGCACGGCGACGCGGGATCCGAGGCCGCATTTCAGCTCAACGCGACCTTCACCGTCGCGGAACTGCTGCGGACCGGCGTGACGACTTTCGTCGAGTATGGCAGCCAGCTCCGCGTGCAGGACGCGCTGCTCGCTGAAGTGACGCGGCTCGGCATCCGTGGCTACCTGGCGCCCGGCTACGACTGCGGGCGGTGGGTAGGCGACGAGCGGGGACGATTGAAGCGCGTGCGCGACGACGGCATGGGGCTCAAGGGCCTAGAGACGGCGCTCGACTGGATCGCAAAGCACGACGGCGCCGCGGACGGACGCGTGCGCGGGATCCTCGTGCCGCGGGAAGTGGAAACGTCGAGCATCGAACTGCTCGAACGCACGCGCGAGGCAGCCGACCGCCTGAAGCTGCCGATCGCGACGCATGCCGCATACAGCGTTCTGGAATTCCACGACGTCGTGCGCGAGCACATGAAGACCCCCATCGAGCTCTTGCACGACCTCGGCCTGCTGCGCCCCACGCTCAACATCGGGCATGGCAACTTCATCGCCGACAATCCCAATCTCAACTACGCCGCGGGGCGCGATCTCAGCCTGATGGGTGCCGCGCACGCCACCGTGTCGCACTGCCCGATCAACATCGTCCGACGGGCGCGCACGCTCGACAACTGGAAAAAATATGAGGACGCGGGCGTGAACATGTCGCTCGGCTCCGACACCTACCCGCGCGACATGGTCATGAACATGCGCACCGCCTCGTATCTTGGCAAGATCATGAGTCACAGCTATTTCGCGGCCAGCGCGGGCGACGTGTTTCGGGCGGCGACGCTGGGCGGGGCGATTTCGGTGGGCCGCGAGGATTTGGGGCGTCTTGCACCCGGCGCGCTTGCCGACATCATCCTCATCGACTTGAGCGGCCGCGGCACGCTGCGCTACGGCCCGGTGCGTGATCCAGTGAAAAGCGTGGTGGAGTGCGGCGTCGGCGACGACGTCGATACCGTGATCGTGGACGGAAAAATCTGCATGGAAAACGGCGTCATTCCCGGCGTAGACTTCGCGCGCCTGTGCGAGGAGGCGCAAGCGGCGGGTGAACACGTGTGGGACACGCTTGCGGAGTGGGACCCGCTCGGCCGCAGCGCGGAGGAGGCCTGCCCGTGGAGCTATCCAATGGTATTATAGTTGGCATCATATGCACACGCGGTTCGGACGTGGCGCCTGCTCGAGTGCCCGTGTCCGCCGGAAAAGAAGGCCAATAGCACATTCATGAGCGCGCTCAGCCTGACACCCGAGGTTGCCGACGCAGCGGTCCGCCGCAATGCGGTGCAGCGCCTGCGCGAGCTGAGGGTCACGCTGCCCACGTTCTCCGAGCTTGCGGACCCCGCACGAATCGATCGGGCGCACCAGGTCACGCTGTCGGGAATCGATCCGGACGAACCGCTCGCCGGGAATCTGTGGCGCGTGCACTGGTTCAACGACGAAGCGCGCGCCGGACGCGCGAGCGTTCCCGGTCATATCGTCCTGCCCGCGTCGATCACCGGTGTGAAGGCGAAAATCGTCGTCGCACTCGGCGACCGCTTTCCCATGATCGGCGCACACAAGGTGCTTGCCGCATACGGATGCCTCGTGCCGCGACTCGTGACGGGCCGCTTTGACCCCGGCAGCGCCAAGGCGGTCTGGCCGTCCACCGGCAACTATTGCCGCGGCGGCGTTGCGATTTCGCGCACACTCGGATGCCGCGGCGTCGCCGTGCTGCCCGCGGGCATGAGCAAGGAACGCTTCGCCTGGCTCGAGCGGTGGGTGAGCGACCCGTCGGACATCATCCGCACGCCGGGCACGGAGAGCAACGTCAAGGAGATCTACGACAAGTGCGCGGAACTCAGGCGCGATACGCAGAACGTCATCGTCAACCAGTTCTCGGAGTTCGGAAATTACCTGGTGCACTATGCCTGCACCGGGCGCGCGCTCGAGGCGATCTACGAGGCTATGCAGAGCCGAGACCCCGCGCTGCGTCTCACCGCCTTTGTTTCCGCCACCGGCTCCGCGGGCACCATCGGCGCAGGCGATTATCTCAAGTCGAAACACGGCACGCGCATTGCGGCGGTCGAGGCGATCGAGTGCCCGACGATGCTGTACAACGGCTACGGCGAGCACAACATCCAGGGCATCGGCGACAAGCACATCCCGCTCATCCACAACGTGATGAACACCGATTTCGTGGTGGGCGTGTCGGATCGCAGCTCGGACTCGCTCAACGTACTGTTCAACGAACCCGTCGGCCGCGATTATCTCGTGCGGCGGCGCAAGCTCGATCCCGCGCTGCTCGAGCAGTTCGCGCACCTCGGGTTGTCCGGCTATGCCAATATCGTGGCTGCGATCAAGCTGGCGAGGCACCTGGAACTCGGCGCGAACGACGTCATCGCCACCATCGCGACCGACAGCGCCGACCTGTACCACAGCGAGCGCGCGCGCTTCATGAAGCGTCATTACGCAGCCGGATTCGACGAAGTGAACGCCGGGGAGATCTTCGGGCGCGACCTGCAGGGCCTCGCCGACGATCATTTGATCGAATTGACCTACGTCGAGCGGCGCCGCGTGTTCAACCTCGGCTACTACACCTGGGTCGAGCAGCAGGGCGTTTCCATCGAGGATTTCGATCGGCGGAAGGATCCTGCGTTCTGGAAGGGGCTGCAGGACTCGATCCCGGCATGGGACAGGCTCATCGCGGAGTTCAATGCCGACACCGGAGCGCAGCATGCGCTTTGATCCAGAGAGGCCGGAATGAGCGATTCCTACCTCGAACTTCGCAGCAGGCTCGCGGAGCGCGACCGCAGTCTGCATGAGAAGGTCGTCACGCTCGAGGAAGCGGCCGCGCGCGTGAGGGACGGGGAAACGGTGGGCATCGGCGGCAGCACGCTTTCGCGCACGCCAATGGCAATGATCTGGTCGCTGATACGCGCGCGGCGCCGCAATCTCGTCTGTGCCCGGGGCATCACCTCCAGCGAGGGCGACTGGCTATTGGGATCGGGCGCCTGCTCGCACGTCATCACGAGCTGGTTCAGCCAGGGCATCGTATGGGGCATCTCAAGAGTGATGCGCCATTACGTGGAGAAGGGGCTCGCGCGGTTCGACGAATGGAGCCACATGGCGATGGGCATGCGCTTTCGCGCCGGTGCGATGGGCGTGCCGTTCCTTCCGATGCGTTCGATGCTGGGCTCGGACGTGCTGCGGCAGCGCCCCGAAGTTCGCGAGATCGACTGCCCCTACACCGACGACAGGCTGCTGCTGGTTCCCGCTCTGAATCCCGATGTCGCGCTGATCCACGTCCAGCGTTGCGACCCGTACGGCAATGCACAGATCGACGGCCTGCAATTCCTCGACATCGATCTCGCCATGGCGGCGAACCGCGTCATACTCACCACCGAGCGCATCGTGTCGAACGATCAGATCCGCCGCATGCCCGATCAGACGAAGATTCCGTTTTTCGCGGTCGAGGCGGTGGTCGAAGTCCCGTTCGGCTGCGCGCCCCACGAATGCAGCAACGCCTACGAGCCGTTCTTCCGGCACATGGACGACTACACGGCGCTCGTGAACGGCGATCCGGTCAAGGGCATGAGCGAATACCTCGAGCGCTATGTCCATGGCCCGAAATCGTGGACGGAATACCTGAACCTGCTGGGGCTCGAGCAACTGCTCACGGCGGCGCGCGGCGGGCGGAGCGTTTCCAATGCCTGAGATCGCATCCATTGGCCGCGACCGTAGCGCACCCGACTCGAAGGGCGAACGCTACACCGCAGCCGAACTCCTCGCTGTCATGAGCTCGCGGCTGCTCAAGGACGGGCAAGTCGTATTTGCGGGCGTCGGCATCCCGCTTCTCGCCGCGACCCTCGCACAAGGACTGCACTGCCCGGGCCTTACGATCCTCTTCGAAGGCGGCGTGATCGGGCCCGTCATCGAGCCCGGCAAGCTGCCCCCGTCCACCAACGAGCAGCGCTGCACGATACGGGCCAACATGGTCCTGAGCAGCACCGACGTGCTGCTGCTCCTGCAGCGCGGTTATATCGACGTCGGATTCATGGGCGGTGCGCAGATCGACCAGTACGGCAATCTGAATTCCTCGTTCATCGGCGATCCGGCGCGCCCGAAGACGCGCCTTCCCGGCACGGGCGGCGGCAACGACATCGCGAGCCTCGCCCAGATGATCGTCGCGATGAAGCACGAAAAGCGCCGCTTCGTGGAGCGCGTCGACTTCGTAACGAGCCCGGGCTTCCTGCGCGGTGGCAATACGCGCCACGAGAGCGGCCTTGCTGCCGGGGGCATGTATCGCGTGGTTACCGATCTCGGGCTCTTCGGCTTCGACGAGGAAACGAAGCGAATGAAAATCATCGAGCTCCATCCCGGCGTCACCGTAGCCCAGGTGCAGGAGAACAGCGGCTTCGAGATGGCCGCCGGTTCCGACATCGCAATCACCGATCCGCCACGGCCCGACGAACTGGCGTTCCTGCGCAAGCTCGATCCCGAGCGGCTCTATACCGCCTAGTCATTACGCGCAGCAATCAGGAGACTCGCATGCCCGGCTTGCACAACACCTTCGGTATCGCCGTTCGCAACTTTACCTCGTATCCCGAGATGCCCGACGCACGCGCGCTTGTCGATTACGGCGTGAAGATGGAAGAGATGGGTTTCGACTCGCTGTGGGTGTGGGATCACATCCTGCTCGGCGTGGAGCCGAATTTTCCGATCATCGATTCGCTCACGCTGCTCACCGCGATCGCGGCGCGCACCAAGAAAATCAAGCTCTCCACCGGCATACTGGTCCTTCCGTTGCGCAATCCCGTGGTGCTGGCGAAGCAGCTATCGAGCATGGACCAGCTTTCCGACGGCCGTTTGCTGCTCGCCATGGCTGCCGGTTGGTACAAGCGCGAGTTCGACGCGGTCGGCGTTCCGTTCGAGCAGCGCGGCAGGATCATGGACGAGAACCTCGAGATCCTGAAGCGCTTCTGGACCGAGGACATGGTGAAGGGAGAATGGGCGCATCACAAGATTCCAGCGGGCGTGATGTATCCCAAGCCGGTTCAGCGACCGCGGCCGCCAATACTGATCGGCGGCTACGTCGACCGCGTGCTCAAGCGCGCGGCGACCGCGGGTGACGGCTGGCTCACCTACTTCTACCGGCCGGAAAGTTTCGCGAAGTCGTGGGTCAAGGTGCGCGCCTTCGCGCAGGAAGCCGGGAAGGACCCCGATACGCTGATGAACGGCGCGCAGCTTCCCATCATGATCGGCAAGTCGCGCGCCGAGGTGGAAGGCCCGATGATGGAGTGGCTCGGCAAGGAGTGGGACTATGCCTCGTGGAGCGATTCCACCAAGGACAGCGCGATCATGGGCACGGTCGATGAGTGCGTCGTGCAGTTGAGAGAGCATCTTGCGGTGGGCGTTCAGAAGATCATCTTCGTGCCGTACCAGTACGAGATGAGCCAGATCGAGATCATCGCCAAAGAAATTATCCCGAAGCTCAAAGCGTCCCGCGCCTGAAGCCGCTCGATGATCAGCATCTTCGATCTGTTCAAGATCGGCATCGGGCCCTCGTCATCGCACACCGTCGGCCCGATGAGGGCCGCCAACGCGTTCTCAACGAGGATGGCAGCCGATTCGCGCTACGCCTCCCTGGCGGGAATCGGCATCCGCCTCTACGGCTCGCTCGCCTGCACCGGAAAAGGGCATTGCACCGACAAGGCGGTCACGCTCGGCCTCGCGGGCCACGCGCCCGATACCGTGGATCCGGACGAGGCGGAGCGTTTCTGGAAGGCGACGTGCGAGAGCAAGCGCCTGCGCCTGCACGGTGGCCGCGAAATCGACTTCGACCCCGGGCGGGACATCGTCTTCGATACGACGACGAGCCTGGCGCGTCACCCCAATGCCCTCAAGTTTTCCGTGCTGGTCGAATCGGGGCGTCCGTTCGAGGAAGAAGTCTGGTATTCCCTCGGCGGCGGCTTCATCGCCCGGGAAGGCGAGGAGGACTCGGGTCGTGGCGCTGCGCCCGCCGAGCCTTTTCCGTTCCGGTCCGCTCAGGCGCTGCTCAAGATGTGCCGCGAGCAGCGGTGCACCATTGCCGAACTCGTGCTCGAAAACGAACTGTCGCTGAGACCGCGCAAGGAGATCGAGCGCCGCATCGAGCGCGTGACGGACACCATGTTCTCGTGCATCGACCGCGGCATGGCGGCGGACGGCATACTGCCCGGCGGGCTCGGCGTGCGCCGGCGGGCGCGAGGGCTTAGCCGGCGGCTGGAGACCGAAGGCCCGGCCGGCGCGGCACCGGCGCCCGGAGCCATGGACTATGTGAGCATCTACGCCATCGCGGTGAACGAGGAAAACGCGGCGGGCAGGCGTGTGGTCAC
>CAMPGR010000020.1 GCA_946885605.1 uncultured Pseudomonadota bacterium | reverse complement strand
GTACTTCTGGACGATGAGGCTCATGGGATCCAAAAAAAGGCGCTCATTTTAGTGGTTTTTCCCTGCAAAAACGAGCATGCGCCGGCTTCCTTTTGCGGCGGCGACGTCGCCTCGCGTTCCTGTTCGCTGTATGCCCGCTGGCGCGAGGCGTTCACCGCCGCCGCTGTGCGCTCGCGCGCACCGCTTTCGTTCTCCGCAACCGGAACCTATTCAGTGCGCACATGTCAACCGAATAGTCGCGACTTGACCCACCGAGAGCACAGAATGAAGCCATTTGACCGCATCAACAATCCCCGGGACATTCGTCGCAAGCTGCACATGAACCAGCAGGAATTCTGGTCGCGCATCGGCGTCACCCAGAGCGGCGGCTCGCGCTACGAGAGCGGACGCACCATGCCGAAGCCGGTACGCGAGCTGCTGCGGCTGGTCCACATCGAAGGCATCGAGCTGTCGAAGGCGCGCGGCGAGGACTTCGAGGTCGTCTCCTACCTGAAGCAGGCCAATCCAAAGCTGTACCGCAATCTGCGGAAAGAAGCGCAGCGGCGCAATACCCGGCGGAAGTAGCCGGTGCAGCCGGCAGTGAGAACGTGAGTGGCGGAGGGTGAGGGATTCGAACCCCCGGTAGGTTGCCCTACAACGGTTTTCAAGACCGCCGCATTCGACCGCTCTGCCAACCCTCCGTAAGCGGCCACCCGCCGCGCGGTCTGGGGCGAAGTCGCCAACCTTCCCATAATAACACGCATTTTCAGGCGCTTGGGCCTTGAATTCGCGGGTAAGCGCCCCATATCCATTTGAAACTTCCCACCGCTTTAGGTAGTCTTATTCGTGCGGGAAATTCAACCACTTGGAGAGGAGCCTCGAGACTATGCCACCCGAACTGCAATCGAACCAGTCCACCTATCGGATCGGGACGCAGGAGCTCGCCCTTCAGCAGCAGAAAGTTCTGCGCAATACCTATCTGTTGCTCGCGCTCACCATGGTGCCCACGGTGGTCGGTGCCTTCATCGGGATGAGTACCGGCGGCATCATCATGCAGCACCCCATCATCAGCTTCTTCGTGATGCTCGGTGCGGTGATTGGCCTGCAGTATGCCATCGCCGCCAACCGGAACAGCGGCCTGGGCGTTGTGCTGCTCCTCGGCATGACGTTCCTGCTTGGGTGGTGGTTGGGCCCGCTGCTTTCCGTGGCGCTGTCGCTCAAGAACGGGCCTCAGCTCGTCGGCCTGGCCGCTGCGGGGACGGGCGTGGTGCTGATGGTAATGGGCGGCATCGCGACCACCACGCGGCGCGACTTCAGCTTCATGGGCAAGTTCCTGTTCGTCGGCATGATCGTGCTGCTGCTGGCGCTGGTCGCGAACATGTTCCTGCAAATTCCGGCGCTGGCGCTCACCATCTCCGCGATGGTCGTCGTAGTGTTCTCGCTGTTCCTGCTCTACGACCTGTCCCGGATCGTGAATGGCGGCGAAACCAACTACATCATGGCGACCACCGGCGTCTACATGAGCCTGTTCAACATATTCGCCAACCTGCTGAACCTGCTGATGGCGCTCGCGGGCGAACGCGAATAGCGCCGGAAGGCGATCACGAACGGCCGGGCACATCCCGGCCGTTTTTTTGCCGCGTGGGGCAGTGAGCCGTGCATGGCAGGTGTGTGCCGGCCTGGAGGACGCCGCGGCGCTACGCCCGATCGAACACGGCTATCGATTCAACGTGCGAGGTATGCGGGAACATGTTCACCGCGCCAGCGGCGCTCAGCGTGTAACCCTGAGCGTGCACGAGCAGCCCGGCATCGCGTGCGAGCGTGGCAGGATTGCAGGAGACGTAGACGATGCGGCGCGGCGCTTGCGGTCCGAGCGACTTCACCGCGGCGACAGCGCCCTCTCGCGGCGGATCGATGAGCATGCCCTCGAACGGTCCGAGCGCCTCGAGGCCCGGCCCGTCGATTTCAAAGAGGTCCATCGACCTGAACTGCGCCTGCCCGGCGAGCCCGTTGGCCAATGCGTTGTGCTCCGCGCGGCGCACGAACTCCGCGCTGCCTTCTATGCCGAGCACCCTCGCGCCGCTGCGCGCGATGGCAAGCGTAAAGTTGCCGGTGCCGCAGAAGAGGTCGGCAATCCGCTCGCCGGGCTTCGGATCGAGCAGTCGCATCGCGCGGCGAACCAGCACACGGTTGACGGCGTGGTTGACCTGGGTGAAATCGGTCGGTGAAAAGCACATCCTGAGATCGAACTCGGGAAGCGTGTAGTGCAGGTCGTCGTCGCGCTCCGGCGCCATCGGTTTCGCGGAGTCCGGCCCTCCCGGCTGCAGGTACAGCACCACGGCATGCCGCTCGGCAAATTCCCGCAGCAGCCTTTCGTCCTCCGCCGAGAGCGGCTCGAGGATGCGCAGCACGAGCACAGTCGCATTTTCGCCCACCGCGACCTCGACCTGCGGAAGCCGCGTGTGGATCGAAAGCCGGCCCAGCGTTTCGCGCAACGGCACGAGCAGCGCCGAGACATGGGGCGGCAGGACAGCGCAGCTCGTCATGTCGGCGACGTAACTGCTGCGCTTCTCGTGAAAGCCCACGAGCATCCCGCCCTTTTTCGCGACGTAGCGCACCGCAAGCCGGGCGCGATGACGGTATCCCCACGCCGGTCCGTGTATCGCGGGAAGGATGACTTGCGGCACCACTTGTCCGATATGCCAGAGGCTATCCTCCAGCACCCGCTGCTTTGCGGCGACCTGGGCGCGCGCATCGAGATGCTGCAGGCTGCAGCCGCCGCAAGTGCCGAAGAAGTCGCAGCGCGGAGCGGTGCGCAGCGGACTCGCCTTCAGCAGCCGGCCTGCTGTCGCAAGCTCGAACGTGGGCTTCCTGCGGTAGGGAGAGAACTCGACGGTCTCACCGGGCAGCGCGCCATCGATGAAGATCGTCTTGCCGTCACGGCGCGCTACGCCACGGCCTTCCTGGTCGAGGAATTCGATGACTGCCTGATGCATGAGGTTGCGGCTGCGGCGGAGTCAAAATTCGCCGCGAACGAGGTTGAAGTCTACCTCAAGAGGGTCAGGCGCACGACCACTGAGAGAGGAACTCCTTCCAGTGCGGCTCGCTCGAGCGGGCGAGCGCGCTGCGCACGAGCTCGCATTCCGCGGCGTACTGCTGGTCGTCGAGCGCCCCGCGCATCAATTGAAAGCGCAGGAAGATGAGATAGGTATTGGCGACGTCGGTCTCGCAATAGCAGCGAATCTCGTCGAACTTGCCTGCAAGAAACGCTTCCCACACGCGCCCGCCCGACATGCCGAGCTTGCCGGGAAGCCCCAGCAGCTGCGCGATGGCGTCGAGCGGTGCATTCGCGCGCGGCTGGTAGAGCGCGAGGAGATCCATGAGATCGAGATGTCGCGTGTGGTAGCGGCTGATGTAGTTGTTCCATTTGAAGTCACGGCTATCGCGGTGGTCGCCGTCCCCCGTGTCCCAGTAGCGCGGCGCCTTGACGCCGTGGAGAAGCCCGCGGTAATGCAACACCGGCAGATCGAAGCCGCAGCCGTTCCACGAGACGAGCTGGGGCGTGTACTTGTCGATGCCGTCGAAGAAGCGCTGGATCAATTCGCTCTCGCTCTGCTGGGCGCCGCCGAGCGACCATACGCGAAACGTATCGCGCTCGCGCAGCGCGCACGAGATCGCGATCACACGCTGGAGATGCAGCGGCAGAAAGTCGTTCCCGCTGGTCTGGCGCCGCAGCTGGAACGCCAATTCCGCCACGCTCGCGTCCTGCACGCTCTCGTCCAGGCCGTGCAGTCTGCGCAGGCCCGCGATGTCGGGCACGGTTTCGATATCAAAGACGAGAACCGGATTCATGTAACGACGCTATGCCCGATCAGCCCGGAAAGACGCCGGTGGTGAGATAGCGGTCGCCGCGGTCGCAAACGATGGTCACGATGACGGCATCGCGCACTTCCTGCGCCACTTGCAGCGCAGCCCACATCGCGCCCCCCGACGAAATGCCGGCAAAGATCCCCTCTTCGCGCGCAAGGCGTCGCGTCATGTCTTCCGCATCGCGCTGGCTCACCTCCATAACGCGATCGACAAGGCTCCAGTCGCAGATTTTCGGGAGGTAAGCGGCGGGCCACTTCCGTATCCCCGGTATCTGTGCGCCATCCGCTGGCTGGCAGCCGACGATCTGTACGGCGGGGTTACGCTCCTTTAAAAAGCGCGACACGCCCATGATGGTTCCGGTCGTTCCCATGCTGCTCACGAAATGTGTGACCCGGCCATCCGTATCGCGCCAGATCTCGGGGCCGGTGCCTTCGTAGTGCGAAAGGGGGTTGTCCGGATTCGCGAACTGGTCGAGGATCACCCCCTTGCCCTGGTCGCGCATTTTCTCCGCGATGTCCCGTGCCGCCTCCATCCCGCCTTCCTTGGGCGTCAGCACGAATTCCGCGCCGAACGCGGCCATCGTCTGGCGGCGCTCGAGCGACAGGTGTTCGGGCATGACGAGGATCATGCGGTATCCCATCATGGCCGCGCACATCGCGAGCGCGATCCCGGTATTGCCGCTGGTCGGCTCGATCAACGTGTCACCGGGCTTGATCTCCCCGCGTTCCTGTGCGCGCCGGATCATGGAAAGCGCCGGCCGGTCCTTCACCGACCCGGCCGGGTTGTCGCCCTCCAGCTTGGCAAGCAAGGTGTTGTTGGTGCGGGCGCCGATCCACTTGAGCCGCACCAGCGGCGTGTTGCCGACGAGATGTTCCAGCGTTTTGTACATGGAGTGCGTCCTGTAGGCCTTATGCCCGGTCCCGCGCAAGCAGGCGCTCGCAATAGCGCGTCACACCCTGCTCGACCGTTAGGAACGGTGCCGTGTACCCGGCGCGGCGCAACGCGGACACGTCGGCTTGCGTGTAGCTCTGATACTTGTTCTTGAGATCCGGCGGAAAAGGGATGTAGCGAATGATGGCTTGCCGCTGCATTGCTTCCAGCGTGAGCGGCGCCTCGCCCTGTTCCCTGCGGCACGCGTTGACCACCGCGACCGCAACGTCGTTGAAGCTCTGCGCCCGGCCGGTTCCCGCATTGTAGATCCCGGAGCGTTCCGGGTGATCCAGGAAGTAGAGGTTCACTGCCGCGGCGTCTTCCACCGACACGAAATCGCGTCGCTGCTCGCCGTTGCCGTAGCCACCGCTGCCTTCGAAGAGTGCGACGATCCCCCCGCTTCGATACTGGTTGAAAAAATGGAACGCGACGGAAGCCATGCGCCCCTTGTGCTGCTCGCGCTCGCCATAGACGTTGAAATAACGCAGTCCGACGACTTGCGCGCTCGACTCACTCCGGCGCCGCCGCACCAGCTGATCGAACAGAAACTTGGAGTAGCCGTACACATTGAGCGGCGCCTCGCATTCGCGCGCTTCCCTGAAATGAGGGCCGGCGCCATATACCGCCGCCGAGGAGGCGTAGATGAAGCGCACCGCGTTCGCGCTGCAGTAATCGAGGAGCTTCCGCGAATAGCCGTAGTTGACTTCCATCATGTAGCGGCCATTCGCTTCCGTGGTGTCCGAGCATGCGCCCTGGTGCAGCAGCGCGCTCAATCCACCCTTGAACCCACCCTTGTCGAGGGCCGCCAGAAACTCGTCCTTGTCGAAGTAATCGGCGATCTCGCAGTCCGCGAGATTGCGGAATTTGTCGCCGTGCGAGAGGTCGTCGACCGCGATGATATTGGTGATGCCGTGGCCGTTCAGCGCCTTCACCAGATTGGCGCCGATAAAGCCCGCTGCGCCGGTGACGATGTAGTACATCGGCTTATTTCGCCTCGTTGAAAAGCTCTTCCGGGTATACCACCGCGGTCCCGAACTTGCCCACCACGATGCTCGCGGCGCGGTTCGCGATGCGCACCGCCTGCTCGATCGCCGCGCCGCCGGCGAGCATTGCGCCGAGCGTGGCGATCACGGTGTCGCCCGCGCCGCTCACGTCGTACACCTCGCGCGCCTGCGCGGGCACGTGCAGCCGTTCACCCGGACGATAGAGCGTCATCCCGTCCTCGCTGCGTGTAATCAGCAGCGCGCCAAGCCGCAAGCGACGCCGCAGCTCCTGCGCCTTTCGCGTGAGCTCCACCTCACTCGTCCAGCCGCCGACCACCTGCCTCAATTCGGCACGGTTGGGCGTAATGATAGTGGCGCCCCGATAGCGCGAGTAGTCTTCGCCCTTGGGATCGACCAGCACCGGCTTTCCGGCCCGGCGCGCCATCACGATCATTTTTGCGATGTGCGCGAGCCCGCCCTTGCCGTAATCGGAGAGAATCACGGCGTCGGCGGAGCGCAGCATGCTGGAGAAATCCCTGAGCTTGGACGCGAGCACCTCATGGCTCGGCGTCCGCTCGAAATCGACGCGCAGCAGCTGCTGCTGCCGCCCGATGACGCGCAACTTGATGGTCGTTGCGACGCTCCGGTCGCGATGAAGCCGGGTAGCGATCAACTCCCTGGCGAGCAGGCGCTTGAGCCGGGTGCCTGCCTCGTCGGTGCCGATTACCGAGAGCAGGCTCACTGTCGCGCCAAGTGCCGCCGCATTGCGCGCGACGTTCGCCGCGCCGCCGGGCCGTTCCTCGATGCGATCTATTCTGACGACCGGAACAGGCGCTTCCGGCGAGATGCGGCCAACGTCGCCGAACCAGTAGCGATCGAGCATGACATCCCCCACGACCAGCACTCGCGCGCCACTCATGATCGAGGAATCGGTCCGAATGGCCGACGCGGCAGCGTGCGCCCGCTGCCGCGGTTCGCGCCGCATCGCGTGCGGCTTCTCCTTGTCGTTCATGGTCGTTTTCGGTCTCACTGGGGCGAGGATGCGGTGGCGACCTCCCTGCTCACCGCCTCCAGCACGGCGAGCGGGTCTGGCGCGAGCGTGATGGGTCGTCCGATCACGAGATAATCCGCGCCGCTTTCGATCGCCGCGCGCGGCGTCATGACACGCTGCTGGTCGTGGTGGCCGGCATCAGCGGGCCTGATTCCCGGCGTCACCAGGCAAAAACCGGCGCCAAGCTCGCGTCGTAGCTTCGCTGCTTCCTGCGCCGAGCATACGACGCCGTCAAGGCCGCACGATTGTGCGAGGTGCGCGAGTCGTGCCGCCGCCTCCCTCGGTGTCCCGGCAACGCCGAGTGCCGCGAGATCCGCCGCATTGAGGCTTGTGAGCACCGTGACGGCAATGAGCAACGGTGGCCGGGCCTCGCTGTCGAGCGCTTCGCGCGCGGCCTCCATCATGCCGCGTCCGCCCAGGGCATGCACGTTCACCATCCACACGCCGAGCGCCGCTGCGGCGCGGCACGCGTTCGCGACGGTCGTCGGGATGTCATGGTACTTGAGGTCGAGAAATACGGCGAAGCCGCGATTGACCAGGCGCTCCACCAGCACGGGGCCGGCTGCAGTGAAGAGCGCTTTCCCGACCTTGAGCCGGCATGCGGCGGGATGCAGCCGGTCAACGAGCGCGAGAGCGCTGCTCGCGTCCGGAAAATCGAGGGCGACGATGACGCGCGGATCGTGCGGGCTCGACCGGATTGCGGCGCTCACGCGGGCAGCCCTTTCTCTTCTGTGCGGCGCGGCGCATAGGTTTCCCACGCTGCGCAGGCCGGGCAATGCCAGTAGAACTGGCGCGCGCGGAAGCCGCAACTGTCGCATTTGTACATTGCGAGCCCGCGCGTGTGCTGGTGGACCAGCTCCTTGATGAGCTCCAAGTCGCGCCGGCGTTCGAGCGGCGCCTCGAGGAGCTGCGCTTCAAGCAGCTTGTCGAGTCCGAGCAGGGTGGGATTGCGGCGCAACTCGTCGCGCACGAGGCGGTAAGCCTCATCAGGGCCTTCCGTCTCCAGCGTGCCCTGGAACACCGTGTTCAGGAGATCTAGCGAGGGGTACTTCGCAAGGTAGCCCCGCAGCAGATTGAGCCCCTCCTCGATGCGGTCGAGACGCGTGAACGCGGCGAGCAGCTTCTCGGCCACGAGCGCGAGATACGCGGGATTCTGGCTCTCGATGCGTTTCCACGCCTCGATCGCGGCCTCGGCGTTGGCGAGGCTCATCTCGAGCTCCCCGAGGAGCAGATTGGCGCGGATGGAGAGCCGGTGGTGCGCGAGCGCCTCGGCGAGAAACGGCCGAGCCGCCCCCGGACGCGAGTGAATGATTTCATTGCTCGCGAGCTCGCAATAGAAGTTTGCAATCTCCTTCTGGTGCGAGCGCCCGGTGAGCCCTTCGAGCTTGCCGGCGACGCCGATCGCTTTCTGCCAGTCCTTTTCCTGCTCGTAGATCTCGAGCAGACACTTGAGCGCGGGTTCCGCGTGCGCGGTATTCTCGAGCTTGACAAAGAGCTCTTCGGCGCGATCCAGCAGGCCCGCCTTGAGATAGTCCTGCGCGAGCTCGAAGAGCGCGTGCAGCCGCTGCTCCTCCTCGAGATCCGCGCGCTCGACGAGGTTCTGGTGCATGCGGATCGCGCGTTCCACTTCGCCCCGTCGGCGAAAGAGGCTGCCCAGGGCGAAATGCAGCTCGATCGTCTGCGGATCGACCTTCACCACTTCGATAAAGGCCTCGATCGCCTTGTCGGGCTGCTCGTTCAGGAGAAAGTTGAGCCCCTTGAAGTAGGATACGGGCAGCGCCCGCGATTCGGAGATGAGCTGCTTGATGTCGATCCGCGCCGCGAGCCACCCCAGCGCAAAGAAAAGCGGCAGCGCGAGGAGCCACCAGTACTCAATGTCCATGGCGCCGTGCTGCGAGGTCGGGACGTTTCATGTGATCGGCGGAAGGTTGTCGGGAGGCGTCTTCGCCCCCGGCTCCTCCCGCAAGCGCAGCTCGTTCCTGAGCGTCGAAATCTGGCGTCGCTGGCTGAAGAGACGCCCAAAGAGCGCAAAAGACCCGACGACAACGCCCAAACAGAAGGCGAGGAAGAGAACGAGGAAGAGCGGCATCTGCCATTCCTGTCCGAGGTAGTAGCGCACCGACACGATGTCGGTATTTTTCACGGCGAAGCTCAGGATCAGCACGAAAAGCGCGAACTTGAGCAGCCAGAGGACGTAACGCATAAGCGGAGCTTAATTGAACCCGCCGCACCTGTCAGCGAGCCGGCCGGTGGCGGGCAAAAAAAGACGGCATGATCTTTCGATGATGCCGTCGGCTTGCAGCGGATGCTCAGTTCTTATTGCTTCTTGAAATCCACACGTTCGCGCAATTCCTTGCCGGCCTTGAAGTGCGGCACGTACTTGGCCGGCACCTGCACCTTCTCGCCCGATTTCGGGTTGCGGCCGGTGCGCGGCGGCCGGTAGTTCAAACCGAAACTGCCGAAACCCCTGATCTCGATGCGCTGGCCCTGGGCGAGGCTCTTCGCCATCGCGTCCAGGATCATCTTGACCGCGAGCTCGGCATCCTTCGCTACGAGCTGCGGATAGCGCGCCGCAAGTTTTGCGATCAGCTCCGATTTGGTCATGGCGCTCCCTTACTGTTCGGTCTTCGCTACGTCGAGCTTGGCCTTGAGCAATGCCCCCAGGTTGGTCGTGCCGGCGCTCGCCTGCTTGTCGGACTGAAGCTTCTGCATCGCTTCGGCCTCGTCCGCCATATCCTTCGCCTTGATCGAAAGATTGATCGTGCGGTTCTTGCGATCGATGTTGATAATCATGGCGGTGACCGAGTCGCCTTCCTTCAGTCGTGTGCGGATGTCTTCCACGCGGTCGCGCGCGACCTCGGAAGCGCGCAGATAGCCTTCGACGTCGCCCTCGAGCTGGATCACTGCGCCCTTCGCGTCGATCGACTTCACCGTCCCGGTGATGACAGTGTTCTTCTCGTGCGCGGAGATGTAGCTCGTGAACGGGTCGCCTTCGATCTGCTTGATGCCGAGCGAGATGCGCTCGCGCTCGACGTCGATCGAGAGCACCATGGCTTCCACCTCTTCGCCCTTGCGATAGTTGCGCACCGCCTCTTCGCCGGGCTGCGACCAGGAAAGATCGGAGAGATGCACGAGGCCGTCGATGCCGCCGGGCAGCCCGATGAAGATGCCGAAGTCGGTGATCGACTTGATCTGGCCTTTCACGCGATCGCCCTTGCGGAAGTTCATCGCGAACTCTTCCCACGGGTTGGGCATGCATTGCTTCATGCCGAGCGAGATGCGGCGGCGCTCCTCGTCGATCTCGAGCACCATGACCTCCACCTCGTCGCCGAGCTGCACGACCTTGGAGGGATGGACGTTCTTGTTGGTCCAGTCCATCTCGGAGACGTGCACGAGCCCCTCGATGCCGGGCTCGATTTCGACGAACGCACCGTAGTCCGTAAGGTTGCTGACCTTGCCGAAGAGTCGTGTGCCGGGCGGGTAACGGCGGGAGAGCCCCACCCACGGGTCTTCACCGAGCTGTTTCAGGCCGAGCGAGACGCGGTTCTTTTCCTGGTCGAACTTGAGCACCTTCGCTTCGACCTCATCGCCAACCGAAAGGATTTCGGAGGGATGCTTCACGCGGCGCCACGCGAGGTCGGTGATATGCAGCAGCCCGTCGATGCCCCCCAGGTCCACGAAAGCGCCGTAGTCGGTGATGTTCTTGACGATGCCCTTGACCACGGCGCCTTCCTGCAGGCTCTCGAGGAGTTTCTGGCGCTCTTCGCCCTGCGTCTCTTCGAGCACGGCGCGCCGCGAAACCACAACGTTGTTCCGCTTGCGGTCGAGCTTGATGACCTTGAACTCCATCTGCTTGTTTTCGTACGGCGCGGTGTCCTTGACCGGGCGGATGTCGACCAGCGAACCGGGAAGGAACGCGCGGATGCCATTGACCGTGACGGTGAGGCCGCCTTTGACCTTGCCGTTGATCACGCCGGTCACGATCGAGCCTTTCTCGAGCGCTTCCTCGAGCTGATGCCATGCCGCCAGGCGCTTCGCCTTGTCCCGCGAAAGCCGCGTCTCGCCGTAACCGTTTTCGAGCGATTCGATTGCGACGCTGATGAAATCACCCGGCTTGGCTTCCAGCTCACCCCGGTCATTGCGAAATTCGTCCGCAGATATATAGCTTTCAGACTTGAGGCCCGCGTTGACCACCACGAAGTTGTCGTCTACGCGCACCACTTCGGCGGTGATCACTTCGCCGACGCGCATCTCCTTGCGGGAGAGGCTCTCTTCGAACAGCGCGGCGAAATTCTCAGCGGACCCTGTAGCCGGGATAGAAGTTTTCATCATTCAGATTCAGTGTCTTAGGAAACCCGTCCTTGTCTGACGGGGTGAGTTAAAAAAACCACGAGTCAAGCCGACTCATGGTGCCCGTACTGCCTGCGCATACAGCGCCAGTATCTTTGATACCGCCTCGGCCACCGTCATCGCGGTCGTATCGATCTCGATGGCATCGGGGCATTTTTGCAGGGGGGCCACGGCACGGGCGCTGTCGCGCGCATCGCGTTCGCGGATGTCCTGCAAGAGGATCGCCATGTTAGCACTCAAACCTTTTTCCATCAACTGCTTATATCGCCGCCGGGCCCGTTCTTCCGGGCTCGCTGTGAGGAACACCTTGAGCGCCGCATCGGGAAAAACCACGGATCCCATGTCGCGCCCGTCAGCCACGAGCCCCGGGGGGCGGCGAAAAGCCCGCTGGCGCTCGAGCAGCGCCGCCCGGACCTCGGGCAGCGCCGCGACTTGCGACGCGCGCGCGCTGACCGCTTCAGTCCGAATGAGGATGCTGACATCGCGACCATCGAGTTGAACCGTTTCCGACATGAACCTCACCTCCATGTTCCGGGCGATCGTTACGATTTCCGCCTCGTTATCCGCTGATGCACCGCGCTCGAGCGAGGCCAAGGCCACCACCCGGTAGAGCGCGCCGCTGTCGAGATAGTGAAACCCGAGCGCATCCGCTACCCCTCGCGCGACCGTCCCCTTCCCGGACGCGGAAGGCCCGTCGATCGCAATGACGGGGGGCCTGGAACCTATATCAAGCGTGGGCACGTGTGCGACGGAGGCGGTGTCGGATGCGGGTCGTTTCCTGGCTCCACGACCCTAGTGCTCAGAGATGCTGCGCAGGACGTCGAAATATCGGGGAAAGGTCTTGGCCACACAATCGGGATCGTTGATGCGCACCGCTACACCGCCGAGCGCAGCAAGCGAAAAGCACATCGCCATGCGGTGATCGTCGTAGGTATCGATGCTGGCGCCGGGCCCGGGACGGCCGCCGGGCGGTGGCGTAACTCGCAGGTAATCGGCCCCCTCTTCCACCATAGCCCCCAGCTTTCGCAATTCTGTTGCCATCGCCGCAATGCGGTCCGTCTCCTTCACCCGCCAGCTCCCGATGTTGCGCAAGGTGGAAACGCCGTCCGCGTAGAGCGCAGCGACTGCGAGGGTCATCGCGGCGTCCGGGATGTGATTGAGATCCGCATCGATGGCCTTGAGCCGCCCACGCGCGACGACAGCCGCGCCCGCGCGCGCTTCGATCCAGTTGTCGCCGAAACTGATCTCGGCGCCCATGCGCTCGAGCACCTCTGTGAAGCGCACATCGCCCTGGATAGAGGCGCGTCCCACGCCTTCGACCCGGACCGGCCCGCCGCCGCCGAGCCCGCTGATCGCGCCGGCAGCGAGAAAATATGACGCGGACGACGCGTCCCCCTCGACGTAGATGTCGCCCGGGCTTGCATAGCCCGCGACAGCGGGAACGATGAACGCGGACCACCCCTCGCGTTCCACGCTGACGCCAAATCGGCGCATGGTGTTGAGCGTGATCTCGACATAGGGTTTTGAGATGAGCTCGCCTTGCACGTTCACCCGCACTTTCGTCCGAAGCAACGGAAGCGCGATCAGAAGCGCTGTCACGAACTGACTGGATACATCACCGCGAACGTTGACGGCCCCGGGGCGCTCGTTCGAGCCGGGCGCAAGCGCGAGCGGCGGATAGCCAGCGTTGCCGAGGTAGGTGATGTGCGCGCCGAGCTTTCGCAGCGCATCGACCAGATCCCCGATCGGCCGTTCGTGCATACGCGGCACTCCGGAAAGCCGGTAGTTCCCGCCCGCGAGCGCGAGCACCGCCGTCAAGGGACGAAACGCGGTTCCCGCATTGCCGAGAAAGAGGTCCGCTGCCCTGACAGGCGGCGTGCCAGCCGCGCCGCGCACGCGCACGCGGTTCTTCGCCTCCAGCTGCCATTCGATGCCCAGCGTACGCAACGCTTCAAGCATGCGCTGCGTGTCGTCGGACTCGAGCAGGTCGTGTATGCGGGTTTCTCCCCGCGCGAGTGCTGCAAGCAGCAGTATGCGGTTCGAGATGCTCTTGGAGCCGGGAAGCTTTACCGTTCCGCGGACCCGCCGGATCGGTGCGAGATCGAGAAAATCCATGGCCGGATGCTCCGCATCAATGCCGACGCAGCAGCCATCGTGCGCGTGCGCTGCGCGCGCGCTCGAACATCTGCTCCAATGCCGTGCCGTCGCGCTTGTCTATGGCGGCGCGGGCGCGCGCGAGCTCCGCAGTGTAGCCGTCCAGCGCGGCAAGCAGCGCTTCCCGGTTCGCGATGCAGATATCGCGCCACATTTCTGGCGAGCTTCCCGCGATGCGGACGGTATCGCGCAACCCGCCGCCCGAATGACGCAAAAGCTTCGGCGCATTGTCCCGCGCCGCAAGGGCGTTGACCAGCGCGAAGGCGACGACGTGCGGCAAATGGCTCACCGCGGCGAGGATTTCGTCGTGCTCGCGGGCCTCGAGCCGCACGATGCGCGCGCCACATTGCTCCCACGCCGCGCGAACGGTGCGCAGCGCCGCCGGAGAGGTCTCCGCCTGCGGCGTGAGAATCACATTGCGGTCTCGGAAAAGATCGGCTTGCGCGGCAGCCGCTCCGCTGTTCTCGGTGCCGGCTATGGGATGCGAGGGAACAAAGCGCGCATAGTGCGCACCGAGCAGCTCGCGGGCGTACCCGATGACGTCCTGCTTGGTGCTTCCGCCATCCGTGACGACGCAGTGGGCGGGCAAGCACGGCGCGATCTGCGCCATGACGTGCGCCATCTGGCCTACCGGTGTGCCGAGAAAAACGAAATCCGCATCGCGCACGGCGCGGCCGGCGTCTGCTGCGGTCTCATCGATGATCCCCCGGCGCACCGCGAGCGCGAGATTGCGCCGCGTACGGCCGACACCCACCACGCGCTTCACCGCGTGCGCTTTCCTGAGCGCGAGCGCGAACGAGCCGCCGATCAACCCCACGCCGATCACGACGAGCTTGCCGATTTTCGCTTTGGCCGGCATGGGAATGCGCCGCTCAGCCGGCAAGGGCCTGCCGCAGGCTCTCGAGAAAACGCGCGTTCTCGGATTCGAGGCCGATCGTCACGCGCAGATAATCGGGCATGCCGTAGCTTGCGATCGGGCGCACGATGACGCCGCGGCGCAGCAGCCGCTGGTAGACGCCTGAAGCGTCCTTCACTTTGAAGGTGACGAAGTTGCCATACGACGGGATGTATCGAAGCCCGAAGTGCGACAACCCTTCCGTCACCTGTTTCAGGCCGGCCCGATTGAGTTCCACGCTGCGCCGGACGAACTCGTCGTCGTCGAGCGCCGCGGCGGCGGCGGCGAGCGCCATGCTGTTCACGTTGAACGGCTCGCGCACGCGGTTCATCAAGTCCGCGATCTCCGGCGCGGCAAACGCGCATCCCACGCGAAGCCCCGCAAGCCCGTACACTTTGGAGAAGGTGCGCGTGACGACCAGATTCGGAAAGCGCCTGAGCCACGCAAAGCTGTCGTAAGCGGATTCGGCCGGCACGTATTCGCTGTAGGCTTCGTCGAGAACGACGAGCACGTTCGAGGGCACGGCGGCGAGGAACGCTTCCAGCCTCGGCGCGGTGATCATCGTTCCGGTCGGATTGTTGGGGTTCGCGAGAAACACGAGCCGCGTGTCCGCGCGCACCGCACGCATCATGGCATCCGGATCGTGCCCGAAGTCGAGAGCGGGAACTTCGATGCCTGTCGCGCCGATCGCCTGCACTGCGAGCGGATAGACCGCAAACGCGTGCTGCGAGTAGACGGCGCTGCACTGCGGCGTCAGAAACGCTCGGGCGGTAAGGTCGAGCACGTCGTTCGAGCCGTTGCCGAGAACGATCTGCTCCGGTGCAACCCCATACCGCGCACAGAGCGCCTGTTTCAGGGCAAAGCCATTTCCGTCGGGATAGCGCGCGAGCTCGTCGAGCTCGCGCTCTATCGCTCGCCGGGCACGCGGACTCACGCCCAGCGGATTCTCGTTCGAGGCGAGCTTGATGATCGAGGACTCGTCGAGACCCATCTCGCGTGCGAGCTCGGAGATGGGCTTCCCCGGCTGATACGGGGCGATGCCGCGGATGTAAGCGGGCGAAAGATCGCAAATCGTCATGGGGACTCTAGCTGGCAGCGGGATACGAACCGAGGTTCTTGAGGAATGAAGCCTTGCGCTCGAGCTCCACGAGCGCGCGCGCCACATTGGCGTCCTGCCGGTGGCCTTCGATGTCGACGTAAAACACGTACTCCCACAATCCGGTCCGGGCGGGCCTCGATTCGAGCCTCGTCATGCTGACGTTGCTTGCGGCGAGCGGCGTCAGCAGATCGTGCATGGCGCCCGGAACGTTGCGTGTGGACAGGATGAGTGAAGTCTTGTCGCGCCCGGAGGGCGGCGCGTCGTGCTCCGCGAGCACGAGAAAACGCGTCGTATTGCGCGGCTCGTCCTCGATGTTGCGCGCAAGGATATGGAGCCCGTAGAGCGTCGCCGCCGTTCTTGCCGCGATGGCCGCCGCGTGCCGCTCCTTGCTTGCGCGTCGCGCCGCCTCCGCGTTGCTCACTACGGCAACAATCTCCGCGTGAGGCAGGTGCTGCGCGAGCCAGCGTTGGCACTGCGCGAGGCTCTGCGTATGGGAATAAACGGTTCGGATGCGCTCGCGCCGCCGGTCGCGCGCCATCAGGCACTGCCGCACCGGGAGCATGACCTCCCCGCACACCTTTGCCGACGTCGTGAGCAGCAGATCGAGCGTACGCCCGACCGCGCCCTCGGTGGAATTCTCGACCGGCACAACCGCGTATCCGACAACACCGGTTTCCGCTTCGCGAAATACTTCGTCGATCGACGCGCAGGAGCGCGTCATGGCGAGGCCGCCGAAGTGCTTAATGACCGCTTCCTGGCTGAAGGTGCCTTGAGGCCCGAGATAGGCGACCGTCATCTGGTCTTCGAGCGCACGGCACGCGGACATGATCTCAGTGAAGAGGCGGGCGAGCGCCGGGCCGGAAAGCGGGCCGGGGTTCAAGTCCTTCACGCGACGCAACACCTGCGCTTCGCGCTCCGGGCGATAGACTGCCCCCTGCTTAAGCATCCCGATCCGCTGGGCGAGCCGCGCCCGCTCCGAAAGCAGCTTCACCAGCCTGCCGTCGATCGCGTCGATCCGCTCGCGTATGAGCTTCAACTTGTCGGTCATGGCGGTCTGCGGGAGGGCGCGAAGTGTACGAGGCCTCAAGCCGGGGCTCGCGCCGCCAGCCAGGACCGCACTCACCGCGCTCGCCGCGGTTTCAGTGGCCCCGCGCGTCGACCGGAAGATAGTGCACGGAAAGCACGCCCTCGATCCTGGCGAGCCGCGCGATCACCTCGTCCGGCACCGGGCTGTCCACGTCCACCAGCGTATAGGCCATCTCCCCTTTCGATTTATTCAGCATGTTGTGGATATTGAGGCCCGCCTGCGCCATCGTAGTGGAGATCTGCCCCACCATGTTCGGTACATTGGCGTTCGCTATGCCCATGCGATACGGCGACTCGCGGTCCATCGTCACGTCGGGAAAATTGACGGCATTGCGGATGTTACCGTTCTCGAGGAAATCGCGCACCTGATCGACGACCATGATGGCGCAGTTTTCCTCCGCCTCGCGCGTCGATGCGCCGAGATGGGGCAGCGCGATGACATGCGGCTCGTCGAGCAGCTTGCGCGCCGGAAAATCGCAGACATAGTAGCGCAGGCGCTTCGAGTGCAGCGCCTCAAGCACCGCATCGTTGTCGACGATGCCGTCCCGCGAGAAGTTGAGCAGGATCGCGCCGTGCTTCATCGACTTCAGCCGCTCGGCGTTGATCAGATTGCGCGTCACGTCGAGAAGCGGAACGTGCAGCGTGACATATTCCGAGTTCTTGAGGACCTCTTCGATGCTGTGCGCCTTCTTCACAGCCGAAGGAAGGCTCCACGCCGCCTCGACCGTGATCTCCGGGTCGTAGCCCAGCACGTTCATGCCGAGCTTGATCGCGGCATCGGCGACGAGGCTGCCGATCTTGCCGAGGCCAATCACCCCGAGCGTGTGCTTCGGCAGTTCGCTGCCCGAGAACTGCTTCTTGCCATCCTCGACGAGCTTGTCGATGGTCTTGTCGTCGCCCTCGAGGCCCTCGACGAACTTGACCGCCTGCACCAGGTTGCGCGAGGCGATCAGCAGCCCGGCCAGGACGAGCTCCTTCACGGCATTCGCGTTCGCGCCCGGCGCATTGAACACGGGCATGCCGCGCTGGCTCATGTTCGCGACCGGGATGTTGTTGGTCCCGGCGCCCGCACGCCCGATCGCCTTCACGCTTACGGGAATGTCCATCTGGCGCATGTCATGCGAGCGGACCAGGATCGCATCGGGCCGGTCGGTTTGCGAGCCGACCAGGTAGCGACCGGAGGGAAATCGCTTGAGCCCGATGCTCGAGATCTGGTTGAGCGTAAGGATCCGATAAGCATCAGCCATGGCGACGCTCGAAATCTCGCATGTAATCGACCAGTGCCCGCACGCCCTCCATCGGCATCGCATTGTAGATGGAAGCGCGCATGCCGCCCACCGAGCGGTGTCCCTTCAGCTGTGTAAGGCCGTTGCGTTCGGCCTGTGCCAGGAACTCCTTGTCGAGCGCGGCGTTGCGCAGCGTGAAAGGAATGTTCATGAGCGAACGATCCTCCTTCGCGACCGGCGAGTGGTAGAACTCGGTTTGATCCAGATAATCGTAAACCAGCCGCGCCTTGTCGGCGTTGATCTCCGCCATCTTCGCGAGCCCGCCCAGTTTCTTCAGCCATTGAAATACGAGCCCGGCGATATAGACCGCGTAGGTCGGAGGCGTGTTGATCATGGAATCGGCATCGGCCTGCACTTTGTAGTCGAATACCGACGGCGTAATGGAGAGCGGCTGGCCGATCAAGTCCTCGCGCACGATGACGATCGTGAGTCCAGCGGGACCGATGTTCTTCTGCGCCCCGGCATAGATGAGCCCGTAGCGGGTCACGTCCATTGGACGCGACAGGATATGCGACGACATGTCGGACACGAGCGGCACGTTCCCCGTTTCCGGCGTCCAGTGAAACTCCACGCCGCCTATCGTCTCGTTGGAGGTGATGTGCACATAGGCGGCGTCGGGATCGAGCCCCCATTGCGCCTGCTTCGGGACGTAGGTGAATTTTGCGTCCTCGCTGCTCGCCGCGATATTCACGCGGCAGAATTTCTTCGCTTCGCTGATCGCCTTCTTCGACCACTGCCCCGTGTTCACATAATCGGCCGTCTGTCTTCCGCGCAGCAGGTTCATCGGAACGATCGCGAACTGCCCTGCCGCTCCGCCCTGCAGGAAGAGGACTTTGTAGTTCGCGGGGATGCTCATCAACTCGCGCAGATCCGCCTCGGCCTGCGCGTGAATCGCAATGAACTCCTTGCCGCGGTGGCTCATCTCCATTACCGACATGCCGCTGCCATGCCAGTCGAGCATTTCCGCCGCCGCCTGCTCGAGAACCGGTTCCGGAAGCACCGCCGGGCCGGCGCTGAAGTTATATACACGCGTCATTACGGATTACCTTGCCGCTGGATTTACTGAATGGTTACCACTTCCTCGCCTTCATCGGATTCGACGATCTTCTCGAGCCCGGCCAGCTTCTCGCCGGCATCGAGGTTGATGAGGCGCACGCCCTGAGTGGAGCGGCCCTGCTCGCGCACTTCGGAAACTCGCGTGCGGATGAGGACACCCCCGGTCGTGATGAGCATCATTTCGTCATCCTTGCTGACGAGCCGCGTGCCCACGAGCCGTCCATTGCGTTCGCTGCACTGTATCGCGATCATGCCTTGGGTGCCGCGTCCGTGGCGCGTGTACTCCGAGACGGGCGTGCGTTTGCCGTAGCCGTTCTCGGTTGCGGTCAGCACCGACTGCTGCTCGCCGTCCGCCGTCAGCAATGCGATCACGCGCTGCCCCTTGCCGAGTTTCATCCCGCGCACGCCGCCGGCGGCGCGTCCCATCGCACGCACTTCCGATTCGGCGAAGCGCACCGCTTTGCCGGCGTCGGAGAACAACATGATGTCGCGCTTGCCGTCGGTGATCGCGACCCCGATCAGGTAGTCGCCATCCTCGAGATTGACCGCGATAATGCCTTTCGACATCGGGCGCGAGAAGGCGGATAGCGCGGTCTTCTTGACCGTCCCGTTCGCCGTCGCCATGAAGACGAAATGATCCTCGTCGAACTCCTTGACGGGCAATATCGCGGTGATCTTCTCGTGCTCCATAAGCGGCACGAGGTTCACGATCGGCTTGCCGCGTGAAGTGCGGCTGCCTTGCGGCACTTCATACACCTTGATCCAGTAGACGCGCCCGCGGTTGGAGAAGCACAGGATGTAGTCGTGGGTGTTGGCGATAAAGAGGTTGTCGACGAAGTCGTCGTCCTTCGTCGTCGTCGCCTGCCGCCCGCGCCCTCCGCGCTTTTGCGCCCGGTAGTCCGCGACCGGCTGCGACTTCATGTAGCCGCCGTGAGACAGCGTGACCACCACGTCCTCGGACGCGATCAGATCTTCCATCGCGAGATCCTGCGTGTCCACGACGATCTCGCTGTAGCGCTCGTCGCCGTACTGTTTCTTCACCTCGGCGAGCTCCTGCGAGATGATCTTCGTCACGCGCGCGGGTTTCGCCAGCACGTCGATCAGATCCGCAATCTTCTCCATCGTTTCCTGATATTCCTCGGCGATCTTGTCGCGCTCGAGCGCGGTCAAGCGCTGCAGCCGGAGTTCCAGGATCTGCTGCGCCTGCACCTCGGAAAGCCGATAGCCCTCCTTCTGGAGCCCGAACTCCGCAGAAAGCCCTTGGGGGCGCGATGCCGTGCCTTCGCTCCGGGCCAGCATGTCCTCGACGAGCTTGGACCGCCAGAACCGCGACATCAGTTCCGCCTTCGCATCGGCCGGCGTTGCGGCCGCCCGGATCAGCACGATCACGTCGTCCACGTTCGACAGCGCAACCGCCAGGCCTTCCAGCACGTGGCCGCGCTCGCGCGCCTTTCTCAGCTCGTACACCGTGCGCCGGGTGACCACTTCGCGGCGATGGCGCAGAAACGCTTCGAGGAATTGCTTCAGGTTGAGGAGGCGCGGCTGGCCATCGACCAGCGCGACCATGTTCATCCCGAAGGTCTCCTGCATCTGCGTTTCTTTCCACAGATTGTTGAGGACGATCTCGGGAACTTCACCGCGCTTCAACTCGATCACAGCGCGCATGCCGCTCTTGTCCGACTCGTCGCGGATATCGGCAATACCCTCTATCTTCTTGTTGCGGACGAGCTCGCCGATCTTCATCAGCAGGTTCGCCTTGTTCACCTGGTACGGCAGCTCGTCGATGATGATGGAAACCCGGCCGCCCTTCTCCGCCTCCTCAAAATGGGTCCGCGCACGCATGAGGATGCGGCCGCGTCCGGTGCGATAGCCCTCTTTGACGCCCGCCGTGCCGTAAATGATGCCGCGAGTGGGAAAGTCCGGCGCCGGCACGATCCCGATCAGATCGTCCACACTGATATCCGGATCCTCGAGGAGTGCCTGGCAGGCATCGATCACTTCCGTCAGGTTGTGAGGCGGGATGTTGGTCGCCATGCCGACCGCGATGCCGGACGAGCCATTGATCAGCAGGTTCGGTATGCGAGTGGGCAGGGTGACCGGCTCCTGCTCCTTGCCGTCGTAGTTCGGAACGAAATCGACGGTCTCCATCTCGATATCGGCCAGGATCTCCGACGTGATTCTCTCGAGCCGGCATTCGGTATAGCGGTAGGCCGCCGCCGAGTCCCCGTCGACCGATCCGAAGTTGCCTTGGCCGTCGATGAGGGGGTAACGCATGGAAAAGTCCTGCGCCATTCGGACCAGGGCCTCGTATGTCGCCGCGTCCCCATGGGGGTGGTACTTTCCGAGAACGTCGCCGACCACCCTCGCGCACTTGACGTAGGGACGGTTCCAGACGTTGTTGGCTTCGTGCATCGCGAAAAGAATGCGGCGGTGCACTGGCTTGAGGCCGTCTCGGACATCGGGCAACGCCCTGCCGACGATCACGCTCATGGCGTAATCGAGGTAGGAACGACGCATTTCTTCTTCGAGACTTACGGGCAGTGTTTCTTTGGCGAATTGGTCCATGAAGCGGGGATCCTAAGGCGCGGGGACGCGTGATTTTTGCAAGCGCATAAAAACTGTATATTTTATCACGCCAGGTGCCCGAAACGGTACCCCCGGGCGTACCCTGGCGAAGTGCGGAATGGCGCCCGGCGTCCATCGGGAACAGGCCTGGGCGGACAGCAATATCCGCCCCTAAAACGGCACGGCCGAGACCATATTACAGCGGGGATTTGCGCTGCGTCATTTCGTGCCGAGCGCGGCTCAACAGGCCATCCCGTCGCATCGAAGAAAACCGATGCACCATCAATCCACGCACGAGCGGTATGCCAAGCGGGTAACCACCCCGCGATGGAGCCGCCTACCCGCGCGAAAAGTGTCTCATTTTGCCAACAACCAATATGTCTTTCCGAGTAAACCGTGTTATGATTCGGGCATAGTTTGCTTTGATATCCCCGTTATGATATGAAGCAAATACAGGGAGAGATTCACTTTTTTTACGGTTCACCGGCATTCCAGCGGGCCCAACTTCTTCGAAAACAGGAGGATCAAAAACCATGAGTGCAGCATTGCGGAATACCTTGGCTGGCGTCGTCATCGCAGGAGCATTCGTTCCTGCGGTCGCGTCAGCCCAGTACGCTAAAAGCCAAGGCTACCTGTTAGATTCGCAAGGGAGTGTGGTCCGGGCGGCTGGAGCAGGCGTGTGTGTGCGTACGAGCGACTGGACCCCGGCGCGCGCCATTGCAGAATGCGACCCCGATCTGGTGAAGAAGCCGGCTCCGCCTGTTGCGAAACCCGCGCCGCCGCCGGCCAAACCCAAGCCGGAAGCGAAGCCGAAGCCGAAGAAGCCGCAGATGCTCAACATCACGGAGAAGATCGAGCTTCAGGGCATGCCGTTCGGCAAGGCGGAAATGACCGAAGACAACAGGAAAGAACTCGACAAGTTCATCGCCGGGCTGCGTAAAGCGACGAAGGCCCGTGCGCCCGTGCAGTTCGGTGCGGTGGTTGTCACCGGCCACACCGATCGCATCGGCAGCCTGAAGTACAACCTGAGACTGTCCGAGCGTCGTGCGGTCGTCGTCAAGGACTACCTGGTCAAGAACCTGAACGTCGACCAGAAGTTGATCTTCTGGGAAGGCAAAGGACCGAAAGAGCCGATTCCGGTCACCAAGTTCTGCGACGCCAAGATGAAGCGCAAGCAGCTCATCGAGTGTCTCGCGCCGAACCGTCGCGTGACCGTGGAAGTGGTCGGCCGGGCGCAATCGCTCGCCAAGCCGAAACCGGCGGCGAAGAAGCCTGCAGGCAAGAAGCCCGCGAGCAAGCGCTGATCCGGAAAATCTGATACAAACTAAGCCCTGCTTCGGCAGGGCTTTTTTTTCGCCGCTCGTTTTCGCATGCACGATTTGTCCGTGGACGTCGACCTCCTGATCGCCGCGCGCTGGGTCATTCCCGTCGAGCCCGCGCGCGCGGTGCTCGAGGATCATGCCGTGGTCGTACGAGACGGCGCGATCGTCGATATCGCCCCGAGCGCCGACGCGCAGTCGCGCTACCGCCCTCGGGAACGTGTGAACCTCGACCAGCACGCGTTGATTCCCGGTCTCGTCAACCTGCACACCCACGCGGCAATGGTGCTGATGCGCGGGCTTGCTGACGACAAGACGCTGATGGAATGGCTGCAGAAGCACATCTGGCCGGCGGAGATGAAGTTCGTCTCTCCCGATTTCGTGCAGGACGGGACGCTGCTCGCGTGCGCGGAAATGCTGCGTGGCGGTATAACCTGCTTCAACGACATGTATTTCTTTCCCGAAGCGGCAGCCGAGGCCGTGCTGAGCGCCGGGATGCGCGCAGCGCTGGGCATGATTGTGGTGGAATTTCTTTCCCCGTATGGCGCTGATGCCGCTGACTATCTCGCGAAGGGATTACGCCTGCGCGACGCGCTCCGCGACGAACCGCGAATTTCCTTCTGCATCGCGCCCCACGCACCCTTCACTGTTACCGATGCCACGTTTGAAAAGGTGGCGACCTACGCGGGCGAACTCGACACACCGATTCATATCCATCTCCACGAGACGGAAGACGAAATCCACAGCAGCCTCAACAGCCATGGCGTACGCCCGCTGCGGCGGTTACAGGGACTGGGCCTGCTCGGCCCCGGACTCATCGCGGTGCATGCGGTGCACCTCACCGAGGACGAAATTGCGCTCCTCGCCGAACACGGCAGCCACGTCGCGCACTGTCCCTCCTCCAATCTCAAGCTCGCGAGCGGAATTGCGCCGGTTTCCCGCATGCACGCCCTCGGTATCAACGTCGGCCTGGGCACTGACGGCGCTGCGAGCAATAACCGCCTCGACGTTCTTGCGGAAATGCGGCTTGCAGCGCTCCTCGCCAAGGGCTCGAGCGGAGACCCGACCGCCCTGCCGTCACATGCGGCACTGGAAATGGCCACGCTGAACGGTGCGCGCGCCCTCGGGCTCGAGCGATCCATCGGCAGTCTCAGCAAGGGCAAGCGGGCGGACATGGTGGCTGTGTCTTTCTCTGCGCCCGAACTTGCACCGTGTTACGATCCGCTGTCGCATATTGCATACGCTGCGGGAAGGGAACACGTCAGCCATGTATGGGTCGATGGGGATCTGTTGCTCGATGACGGCACACTGACGCGGCTTGATCCTCAGCGCCTTGCGGCGAAGGCGAACCACTGGAAAGAACGAATCCGCGCTGGCGAAAGCTGAACGTTGCGTAGGCGCTTTCGCGCCGCCCCGGCAAGGAGCGCGTCGATGAGCCACTCATATTCCGCACACCGCAGCATCCCACTTGCAATTCTTGTCCTGACGACAGCGCTGCTCGCGAGCGGATGGGCGGAAGCGTCCAACCGCAAGACGCTCGCCGGCTCGCGGCCTGCGCAGCCGGCTTCGCGTTCCACTTCTCCAGTCGACATTGCGGGCACAACAGCGCCGGGACAGGCAGGATATGTGCATTTTTTTCTGATCCGCGACCTTCGCGAGGAGATCAGCGAAACCCAGATCGCAATCGAGCTGGACGACCAGCGGATAGCATGGTCATTCCCTGAGATCGGCGTAGCGACTACCTCTTTCATCAGGTCGGGCACGGTGGAGGCGAACGGCAGGCTGTATCAAGTCGAGCATCTCTACGGCGTGCGCCCGTTCCGCGACGAGCGCTCCATGCGCGAGCTTCGCGAGCAGCTTGCCGGACGTATTGCGCCCTATATCGAGGATGAGACGCCCTATTGCTACGTGCGCGCACGCGGCGAGCCGCTGTGCCTGAGCTGCCTCGATTTCGTAGTGCGCGTGCTATTCCCGGGACATTTCCCCGCGTTCCCTAACTTGCCACGTGACTTCCAGCGCGGAGGGTTCGCAGCCGCCCATACGACGGATGACCTCCTGCTTTACCTCCTGGGGCTGCACGGCCTGCCATCGCGCGCCGCGCGATTGAAACGCGTGGAACGACTGGGCCTTCCACACCACCTGCGTGAAGATGTCCTTCACCTCGTGGAGACGATGGAGCCCGATGCTGTGGCCAATTCCGGTCGGGGTAATGCCAACGCTTCGAAGAATCGGCGTGGCGCCGAGCCATCCGGCACGCCCTCCGGGCAGCGATCGGTGCGGCGCAAAAAGTCGTAAGCCCGCAGATGATCAACGTCGACCCGATCGAGCTGGAAAAATTCAGCCAGCTCGCCCACCGCTGGTGGGATCCCACGAGCGAGTTCAGGCCTCTGCACGAGATCAATCCGCTCAGGCTCGACTATATCGATCGCATCGCCGGACTGCGCGGGAAGTCGGTGCTCGACGTCGGCTGCGGCGGCGGCATCCTCGCAGAAAGCATGGCGGCACGCGGCGGCCGCGTCACCGGTATCGATCTCGCGGACAAGCCGCTCAAGGTGGCTCAGCTACACCTGGGCGAGTCCGGACAGGAGGTCGATTACCGTCTGATTTCCGCCGAAGCTCTCGCCCAGGAATCGCCCCACGCGTTCGATGTCGTCACATGCATGGAGATGCTGGAGCACGTGCCCGATCCTGCCATCACGGTGCGCGCCTGCTCGAGGCTGCTCAAGCCGGGGGGGGTCGCGTTCTTTGCGACAATCAACCGGAATCCGAAGTCGTATTTGTTCGCGGTGATAGGCGCCGAATACATCCTTCAGTTATTGCCGCGCGGCACCCATGACTATGCGAAGTTCATCAAGCCGTCCGAGCTTGCCGGTATGTGCCGCGAATCGGGCCTGAGTATGGCCGGGCTCATGGGTATGACCTACAACCCGTTTTCGAAAACGTACGCGCTCGAAAACGACACCAGCGTCAATTACATCCTGCACTGCCGGAGCGCAGCCGAACCGTGACCGCCAGCTCAAGCGCCCGATGGTCTCGATGAGTCGGCCCAGCGTTCGCGCGGTCCTGTTCGATCTCGACGGCACGTTCGCCGACACGGCGCCCGATCTCGGGTACGCGCTCAACTGCATGAGAATTTCACGCGGGCTTGCGCCTGTCCCGATCGAGGCCACGCGTCCGGTGACTTCACTCGGCGCGCGCGGACTGCTCGGTATAGGGTTCGAAGTGGTGCCCGGCCATGCGCAATACGGCTCGATGCGCGAAGAGTTTCTGCGGATCTACGAGAAAAACATCTGCCGGCACACCCGTCTTTTCCCGGGAGTGCCGGAGTTGCTCGAAGCCTTGGAGGCGCGTCGCCTCATCTGGGGCATTGTGACGAACAAAGCCGAACGTCTTGCGCGCACTCTTCTGAACGCGCTCGGTTTCGGAGAGCGGGCCCACTGCATAGTCGGCGGCGATACAACACCGCACCTCAAGCCCCATCCGGAGCCGCTCGTTGCCGCCAGCCGAATCGTCGCTGTTGCGCCGTCGGACTGCATCTACGTGGGAGACGATCGACGCGATGTGGAGGCGGGACGTGCCGCGGGAATGAAAACAGTGGCGGTGCGTTATGGCTATCTCAACGGCGGAATGCCGGAGATGTGGGGCGCCGACGCGGTGATAGGGAATCCGCTCGATCTCACCGAGCATCTCTGAGCACGAGCCGCTCGCCGTTGCCTCATAAGCGCAAAAAGGGCGCTTTTGAAAGCGCCCTTTTTGACTCTCGCTAGCAGAACGCTGATTGATCCGAGCGTCCTGGTTGCGACGGTTACTTCTTCGCCTTGCAGTCGGGATGGGTCGGATTCTTCTTGCAGTCGACCGCTGGCTTTGTTTGTTGCGGATCGCTCGGACCGGCAAACGCGATGCTGCTCATTCCGAGTCCCAGCGCACATAGCAACGCAATGATGCTTTTCATCACAACCTCCTTGAAGTTTCCGTTCACAAAACGGGCATGGCAGCCCGTGCGCTGTGTAGCGAGGTTCATGCCAACTGCATTATGTGCATGACAATCAGGTGCTTACGGCGAAGAAGCCTAAGGCGCGCTTAAACATCCTGTCGCCGACTGGCGACGAGCAGCGGCGCAATTTTTACAAGCCTTTGAAAAAGCGGCTTTTCGCTTGTCGCTTTCCGTTGACACAGTGTCGTTTGAAGCGCCTTTCTTCGGATTGGCAACGAATTGAAATCTCGAGGATGGGCCCCATATGGGATAATAAGCGTGTTCTGCTAGCAGCTCGGCAACACGAAACGGGGGCGACTTGGTTTCGACGTGGGTAGCGAAGCAGTTCAGGGCATGCCAAGGTCCAGCCACCTTGTTAAACCGCTGGAAATCCACAAACGCCAACGACGAGCGTTACGCTCTAGCCGCCTAACACCGGCTGGACGCTGCACTAGCTTGCTGATGGGCTAGGCCGGGGCAACCCGGTGCAGCGCCATTTACATCAGCCTCTCCGTGCGGTCTGGTCGCTTGGCCATACGGATCCGTCGAAGCGACTGGCTGAGCGCCAGCCTGCCGGCCGGCGGGCGCGAGGCGAGATCCAAAAGACCAGGCTAAGCATGTAGTCCTGACTGTGGAGGACTTGCGGACGCGGGTTCGATTCCCGCCGCCTCCACCACCAGAAAGCAAAAACCCCCGGCCGCAAGCGGCAGGGGGTTCTGTATCGAAGCTGCGAGGAACCTTATTTCGTTGCGTCCACGCCCGAGGACTTGACGAGCTCGGTAATGCGCTTGCGCTCGTTGCGCCGGAAATCATCCAGTTCCTTGCGCGAGCCGCCGATCACTTCGACGCCGAGCGTCTTGAGCTTCTCGCGGAACTCGGGCTCCTTCACGATCTTCACGACCTCGGTGCTCGCCTTGGCGAGAATGGGCTCGGGGGTGCCCTTCGGCGCAACGAGGCTGTACCAACCAAACATCTGGTAGCCCGGCACGACCTCCGCGATCGCCGGCACATCGGGCAGCGACGGCGAGCGCTTGGGCGTCGTTACGCCGAGCGCGCGAAGCCGCCCGGACTCGATGTGCGGCCGCGCAGCCGGCAGCACCGCGTACGTGAGATGCACCTCCTTCGACAGCGTATCGGCGATAGCCTGGGCAACACCCTTATACGGGACGTGCAGCATCTTCGTGCCGGTCAGGTTGGTGAAGAGCACGCCGCACAGATGCTCCGACGCTCCGGTTCCCGCGGAGCCGTAACGCAACTCTCCGGGCCTCTTCTTTGCGTAGTCGATCAGGTCGCGAATCGACTTCACCGGGATCTCCGGGTTAACCAGCTGCACGAACGGCACGCTGCCGATCAGCGCGATGGAAACGAAATCCTCGTCCAGATTGAATTTGAGGTCTGGGTAGACGGACGTCGCAACGAACAGTTGCGATGTGAGCATCATCCAGGTGTAACCGTCCGGTGCAGCACGCAGCGCGAGCTCCGCGCTGATGATGCCCGCCACGCCGGGCCGCGAATCGACCACGACGCGCTGGCCCCACTCCTTGTAGAGACGCTCTCCAACCGTTCGCGAAATGATGTCGGGCCCGGAACCCGGCGCGCTGCCGATGATGAGCCGGATGGGCTTCTCCGGAAACGAATCCTGTGCCGCGTACCCGTTTGCCGCCGCAAGCGCCAGGGGCATGGCAAGAGCGCCGAGCAGTTTCGCAATGCGCATGACTTTCCTCCTCATTTGTTTTCGAGAGTTGATATTACGGTTTCCACAACGAGAAGCGAAGTATAGTGAGGCGGGCTGCTAGCTGCCAATTCCGGCGCCCTTTTACAGCACGCGGCCGATGCTCTGCATCGCAGCGTGTCGCCCGCCCGCAACAGCGGGAACGTCAGTGCAATCAACGAGCTGAGTGACGTGGCCGCCGCCTGCGTCGCGTTCAGACGACACTTTGCAACGACTTTTTGCCAGGTCTTGCGGCCCCTCGATCCTCAATTAATTGGAATTGCTCGGAAAAATCTGTGTGGCACGGGACTTGCACATAGGTGAACGAGTCATCTTCAGACTACGGGGGGCTATCTCATGCGGCATATCCCATTGGCAAGACTGCTCGCTGCACTTTCCATAGTTGCGACCGCGCAGGCCGTTGCTGCAGAAGGTACGGCCGAACGGCAGCGTGCCCTACCGCTCAAGGCGTCCAGCGCATCCGATGCCGACCTACTGGCCGAACGCCATCTCGCACTGTATCGGGCTGCCCGGCTTCCCAGCACGCAATTGCGTGGATCGAGTGAAGGTGACGGCAATGCCACGCCGCCCATCGTGAGGACGTCGGCTACCGCGGCGCTGCCGCTGCGGCCTCCTTACGGCCATCAACGGCAAGCGGACTCGCGCTAGAGTCGCCTAGGTCTTGACCCGGCTGCGGTACTCGCCGGTCCGCGTATCGATCTCGATCTTGTCGCCTGTGCCGCAGAAGAGCGGCACCTGGACCTCGTATCCCGTGTGCAGCTTGGCGGGCTTCAGCACCTTCCCCGAGGTGTCGCCGCGGACCGCCGGCTCGGTGTAGGCAATTTCGCGTACGACGGTTTGAGGCAGCTCGAGCGAGATCGGCCTGCCGTTATACAGCACCAGCTCGCATGGCATGCCGTCCTCGAGGTAGTTGAGCGCGTCGCCCATGTTCTCCTTGTCGACCTCGTACTGATTGAACTCTTCATCCATGAACACGTAAGACGGCTCGGCGAAGTACGAATAGGTCGCCTCCTTCCGCTCCAGCACCACGGTTTCGAACTTCTCGTCGGCGCGGTAAACCGTCTCGCTCGCCGTGCCCGACAGCAGGTTCTTGAGCTTCATCTTCACGACGGAGGCATTGCGCCCCGACTTGTTGTATTCGGCTTTCTGCACGACGAGCGGGTCTTTGCCGACCATGATCACGTTACCCACCCTGATTTCCTGTGCCGTCTTCATTGTGACTCCAATATGTCTTTGATGCGAAAACTAATATTTTACTCTTTCGGCGCAGAACTGCGCCAGATTTCCCGCGAGATCCGCGGCTTCCGACAAGTGCGCGGCCCAAGCTCGAGCATGACCGGCGAGAATCGCCTCATGCCGGCGGAATTCGTGCCACGCCCCATCGACCGCTTTTCCCGGTCCGGCGTTCCATGCCGCCCACATGTTCTTCACTGCGCTCGCGGCGTCCTGCGGCAGCTCGGCGCAATAGAGACCGAGGAAGGCTTCCAGCTTCTTCCAGTGCGCGTCGCCGGTCTGGGGATAGATGTTCCAGACAAACGGCAAGGCCGCCCATTGCGCGCGCACAAAAGAATCTTCGCCGCGCACAAAGTTGCAGTCGGAACTCCACAACAGCTCGTCATACGCGTGCTGCGGAACGAAGGGCAACACTCTCACTTCGACGTTGCCGCGGCGCAGTCGTTGTCCCGCACCCACCGCAGCGCCGCGGCCCAGGTACGCTCCCGCACGCGCCGCGAGTTTTCCGTGCGTAATTCCGGCGATGACGGGCGCTTCTCCATGTTCCCAAGCTGAAAGCAGCGATTCGAGCGGTACGCCCGCGTAGGCAAAGATCGAAACGACCGCTGCACGCTCCGCCGGCGCCTCGAAGCCGAGCGAATGCCATATACGCCCTCGTGCCTCCGCATCAAACGCGCGTCGTCGCTCAGCAAGACCCGCTTCGCGCAGGAGACCTCCGGTGCCTTCCACAAAGCCCGGGAAGAAGAAATAGCGCGGAATTCCCCAGCGAGGATGCGGGGACGGAAGGCCGTGATGCTGCGGCACCCATGCTTCTGCACTGAGATACTCGAGCACGACCCACGCCGGCGGTCGGGCAGCCTCCACCATCGCGCGGACATACTCATCAGGCAGCCCGCATCCGAAGGCTTCGACAACGGTCTCGGCCGGCTGCACCGTTTCCCAGGCTTGAGGCCATACGCGCACTTCGACCGCTGCCACGGATTGGCGCGCGCAGCCCATCGCAACTTGCGGGCACAGCGCATGCAGCGGCGCAAGCGTGTCGATCCAGAGCCGCACCGTTGCCTCGTGTTCCGCGGCAAGCTGCCTGGCAAGCCGCCAGCAGACCGCCGCATCACCGTAGTTGTCGACGACCCTGCAAAAGATGTCCCACGTACAGGGCGGTGACATAACGTCCCGTCGGCGCGAAAAGACGCGCCATGCAGCAGTGAACAAAAAAGCCGGGCATCTGCCCGGCTTTTAGAGTTATCCCGGCGCCTCAGACCGCCTGGATATTGCTTGCCTGTTTCTTGCCTTTGTTGCCGTTGGTGACTTCGAAAGAGACCTTCTGACCTTCCTTGAGGGTCTTGAAGCCGGACATGTTGATTGCCGAAAAATGCGCGAAGAGGTCTTCGCCGCCATCATCCGGCGTAATAAAGCCGAAGCCTTTCGAGTCGTTGAACCACTTCACCGTTCCAGTTGCCATGCTGCGTTCCTAAATGAAATTGAAAAAGGGCTTAGCCCAACCGATGTTTGAATCTCAAAGCCCCACAAGAACGAACATTCAACAACTGAACTTCAGAATTCTTAAGAACTTAGAAACTAAACACGTGGCGCACTTTATACGCACATCTGGCCGGGCGGTCAAGCGAATTCTGAAGCGTCAACGCCTGAGATAGCGGCCTGCGAATTCCTCCGCCGCCTTCGGGTCGCGGGCCCTCAGGCTCGCGTAGGTTTCCTTCACCTTGTCCTGCCGGTTCTGGAAGTGATACGCGACGCCGGCGTTATAGAGCGCAGTGGGGTCGTTCGGGCGGATGCGCAACGCCTCCTGGAACGCTTCGAGCGCCCGGTCGTGCTGGTTCAAGGCAAGGTAGGAAAAGCCCAGATTGAGCCAGCCCTCGTAGAGTTCGGGATCGATTCGGAGCGCCTGATGGTAAGGCGAAACCGCGCGCCGTGGCCGGTTCATGCCGCGATAGGCGTCACCCAATTCCTGCCACGCCGCCGCTTGGGTCGGCTGGGCGCGCACCCACTGCTGTGCGAGCGTCAGCACGCCCGCCCAGTCCTTCCTGGCCTTCGCCTGCGCGATCCGCGCCGCCCAGCGCTTCGCCACGCTGTCCCGTGCCGCGCTCGCAGACTTCGTCGTAACAGCGTTTCCGGAGCGGGCGACGAGCTGTGCGATCCAGCTCGCGGGTGCCGCGAAATTGAGGTTCTGGCCATCCTGGAGGAAGAACGCCGTGATGCCGATCAGGCGGCCCTCGGTATCGAACAATCCTCCGCCGCTCGAACCCTGGGAGATCGCCGCGGAAGTCTGGATGTACTGCGAGCCTTCGAATTCACGAAGGCTGGAGACCAACCCCTCCGTGAAAGTGAGCTCGAGACCTTCCGGCGCGCCGATCGCGTAAACCCGCTGACCCACGCGCAGCCTGCCGGTCCAGAGCGTTGCGCGCGGCGCATTGAGGCGAGGTACCGACAACTGGCACAGGTCGCGTTCATGGTCGGCATGATTCAATCGCGCTTCGAACTGCTCCTTGTCGTAGCTCACCACAAGCCGGGCGCTGTCCTCCAGCACGTGACAGTTGGTGATCACCGATTCGTGGCCGATCATAACGCCGCCGCCCTGGTTGACCGGGTTCTCTTCGCGGTCGTAGGCCTGGATGACGACGACGCTCTTGGAAGCCTGCTGAAAGATCTGCTCGGGGGTCTTCGCATATCCCTGCACAGTCCACGCAGCGAGCGCTGCGATCGTAGCGGTTCTCAACAGGAACATCGGCGACTCCCTCCGTATTCGATGTCGATTGTAGGCGGCGATTCTTGCGCAATGCTTACTGCGCGCCAGCGCGATTTAGTAGCCCTGCCCGCTACAAAAGTTCAAACGCCGGGTGATACGAGGACGAAGGGGATGTCTCCTAAGCCGACTTTGCTCCCGCGGAAGAGAGAACCATCTTGCGGATGTCATCCGGTACGGGCAGCGCTGCGGGATCGAGACGCAGATAGCGCAATCCGGCCGCTGCGAGATAAGCGGACTTGATATGGTATTCGGCGCCCGCGCCGCCTTCACGGTCGATCGCAGCTATGACGCGCGCATCGCGATCGCATACGAGGCAGTCAACGGTATTCTGCGCAATGGCGCGCAATCGCTGCTCGCGCTCGCGCCCCTGCAAGGCGGGTGGAAGTTGCACGAGTGCGCCCAGGCTGACATGCGGAAAGACGTGGAATTCGGGGAACCCCGAGCACAGCGCGCGAAAGAGCGCGGCGTGCATGGCGTCGAACACGGTTTCCTTTGCGACACAGAGCGGGACGGCCGCCGCCTGGCTTGCTACAGCGAGCGTGGCGGACAACCGGGGCTTTGCCCCCGTGACCGTTCCGAACATCTCGGCAAAGCGCTTGCTGCTCGCCGCCGCGCGTTCAGCCGCGCGCTTGCGGTAGTACCACACCAAGTAAGCGAGAGCGGCGACCGGCAGCAGCGTGAGCAGCAGGTAGCCCAGCAATGCTATCTCTCTGCGACGGCGCGTTCCGAATTGAGCAGCTTCAGCTCGGGCTTTGCGAGTCCCGGCGGGCGCAAAGCCGGATCGGTGAAGTGCAGGCACTCCGGCCCAAGCTTGTCGATGGTCGGGCATCCGATCAGCGCCATGACGCGGTCGATCTCCTCGCGGAATATCCCAATCGCGCGCGTTGCGCCAGCATGCCCGCCGGCTGCCACGCCGTAAAGCGTGGCGCGGCCGATCTGCACCGCGTGCGCGCCCAGCGCGAGCGCCTTGACGACATCCGAGCCACGGCGGAATCCGCTGTCCACGAGGACCGTAACGCGTTTCCCGACGGCATCGGCAACCTCGGGCAGCACCTCGATCGGCGACATCGCGCCATCGAGATTGCGCCCGCCATGGTTCGAGACCACCACGCCGTCCGCGCCGCACTCTGCGGCGAACACCGCATCCTGGGGATGCAGGATGCCCTTGACGATGAGCCGGTGCGGCCACATTTTGCGCAGCTCGCGGAGGTCCTCCCAATTGAGCGAGTCGTTGCGCATCTGCGAGCGCCCCATGGGCTGCGCCGTGACCTTGTACTTGATCTCGCTCGGGTAGTTTTCATAACGCGGCATCCCGGTCGTCATCACGTAACGCGCAAGAACACCCGCGAGCCAGCGCGGGTGCATCAGCACGTCCGTTACGTTCTTGCGGGTGAAGCTGAACGGGATGGTAAAGCCGTTGCGCAGGTTGTATTCGCGATTGCCGGACACCACGCCGTCCACCGTGACGACCAGCGCCTTGAATCCCGCCGCGCGCGCACGTTCGACGAGCTTGTGCGAAAGGCTGCGGTCGGGCCACATGTAAAGCTGAAACCACAGCTCGCCTCCCGCCTGCTCCGCGACTTTCTCCATCGCCGTCATCGAGCCGGTCGCGAGCGTGAACGGGATGCCCGCTTCCGCCGCCGCCCGCGCCAGCGCGATCTCGCCTTCATGCCACATGAGCCCCGCCGTGCCTGTCGGCGCAATGACGATCGGCATCTTGTGCGTCTTGCCGAAGAGCGTGATCTGCTGGTTACGGCCCGACACATCGATGAGCGTCCGCGGTCTGAAGCGGATCCGCTCGAAAACCGCGCGATTGTTCCTGAGCGACACTTCATCCTCGGTGCCGCGATCGACGAATTCGAACAAGCCCTTCGGGACGCGCTTCAGCGCCATTGCGCGCAGGTCCGCGATGTTATATGCCCCCAGTTTCTTATCAGCCATGACGGTTCTCTCGTAAGGGGATCGTGCAGCGATCGATGACCGCCATTCTAGCAGCGCCCCGCGGCAGTGGTCGCGGCTGGGAAGCCGCGTCAACCAGCCAGCCGACCAGCGCCCGCACGGTGCGCCATGTACGCCACACGAGCAGGCCGCGGCCCGCCCAGCGCAGCAAGCGCCGGCGGCCGAGCACGGCGAGGACGACACCCGTGACAGCCACCGCCACAGGGTGCGCAGCGAGAAACCGCGTTGCCGCAATACCGCGGTCGAGCGCGGCGAGCGGCGCCTGCCACGCGGCGAGCGCCGTTCCCAGTTCTGCCCGCTCGCGTGCGCATTGCGCGACCAGGCGCTCCTTGCGCCGCTCAAGCTCCGATATGCGATATGCGTAGCTCACATCGACTTCAGCGTATCGCGATCCTTGGCGAGCTCTTCCATGCTCGCTGCAAAGAGCCGCGGGCGCTGTATGCGCCGGCGCGCGCCGGCGGCAAACGCGCCTGCAATCGCGAGATACACCACACACAGCAAGAGAGCGGCGAGCAGGCGATGCGTCTCCCAGAAGAGCACAACCACGGCAAAGGTGAGCATCAGCAGAGCGAAGGCAAAAAAGAGGAGCGCCGCTGAACCCCACAGGAGCAGCTGCAGTATGCGCAGTCGCTCCTCCTCGACCTCGCTTACGAGCAGCTCGAGCCGTGTCTGCAGTATACCGAGCGCGGTCCCGGCAAGGCCCTTCAACGAGTGCATGAGCCTCATCGGCGCGGCGCCCTGATTCGCGGCGTCCTCGATCTTCATGCGAAGCGCATGGTCAGCGGCGGCTCATCAGCAGTCCGACGATGAGTCCTATGCCTGCCGCGACGCCGACGGCGCTCCAGGGATGCTCGTGCACGTATTCGTCGGCCGCATTCGCCACCTGCCGCGTGCTGTCGGCGACAGCGGACTCCACTTCATCAAGCTTGACCCTCGCCCGCTCCAGGCTCTGCTCGATTCTGGCCCGGGCGGCCGCCGCACGCTCGCCAGCCTGGCTTGCGGTTGCGCGTAGCAGCTCTTCGGCATCGGCAACCACGAGCTTCAGGTCCTGCACCAGCTTATCGGTATTGACCGAGCTTTCCGTCGTCATGATCTCCGCTCCTCAAGTGTGATGACATCCAAGGACTTCTGATGATGACATGGCGATTATACCGCCCGGCACCCGGTTTAACCCCACGCTCGCGCCCTGCACGTTTATTATAGGCAGAACCGGCAATGCGTCGGAAATCGGACATGGAAAGGAAAAAAATCATGCGTCCATCCTTCGCAAACGTATCAGTCATCGCCGCTGCGGTCGCTTCCGCGCTGTCGGTGTCGCAGGGCGCGGCAGCAGCGAACGGCAGCGGCACTGCGCTCACGATCTACAGCACGCTACGCCCCGGCGCAGTGCCCCCGGAACTCTATCGGGACGGCGGGCGCGGACAGAATGTGCCGGGTTACGCAGTGGTGCGAAACGAGCGCGAGCTTGCGTTGAGGAGCGGCCGCAATAGCGTGCGATTCACCGATGTCGCGGCGTTGATCGACCCCACAACCGTGCACTTCGAGTCGCTGACGGACGCGAAGGGCACGAGCGTCATCGAACAGAACTTCCAGTTCGATCTCGTCAACACGCAGCGGCTGCTCCAGAAATACGTGGATGGCACGATCACGGTGGACCAGTTGCGCGGCGACAGCGTGGAGTCTTTCCGCGGCACGCTGCTCTCCGTTGCCGGCGGCATCACGCTGAAGCGCGAGGACGGCAGCATACAAATCCTGCCTCATAATGCCGGGATACGTTTGCCGGAGCTCCCGGGCGGACTCATCACGCGGCCGACGCTCGTTTGGGACATCACGGCAGCGAAGGGCGGGACGCATCGCACGCGTGTCTCGTATCAGACGGGCGGCATCACGTGGTGGACCGACTACAACGTGACGTACGCGGACGGCGTCAACGCCAACGCCTGCAAGCTCGACATCGGTGCGTGGGTGAGCATCGTCAACCAGTCGGGCGCAAGCTATCCGGAAGCGAGACTGAAACTCGTCGCGGGCGAGGTGCAGCGCGTCACGCCGGCCGGCCAGATGCAGCGGGCACCGATGGCCGCACGCACCCAAGCGCTGCAAGACCGGGCGGCAGGCTTCGAGGAGAAATCGTTTTTCGAGTATCACCTGTACACCCTCGGCCGTGCGACCTCGATTCCGGACAACTCCACGAAGCAGATCGAGCTCTTCCCCGCTGCACGCGACGTACCGTGCGAGAAAAAACTCGTCTATTACGGGATGACGCCGGCGTACGGCTATGCGCCGGACCCGATCACCGACCGCAATTACGGCACTCAAAGCAACAAGAAGGTGGACGTTTACTTGGGCTTCAAGAACTCGGCAGACAACAACATGGGAATGCCGCTCCCGTCGGGGCGCGTGCGCGTCAATAAGCTCGATGCGGCGGATGTAACTCTCGAGTTCATCGGCGAGGACAAGATCGATCACACGCCGCGCAACGAAAACGTCCTCATCAAGATGGGGTCCGCGTTCGACGTGGTGGGCGAGCGGCGCCAGGTCGGTTTTTCGGTCGACACATCACGCAGGACGATGACCGAGGAGATCGAAGTGAAGCTTCGCAACCGCAAGCGCGAAGCGGTCACCGTCATCGTGAAGGAGAACCTCTACCGCTGGGTGAACTGGCAGATCACGTCGAAGAGCCAAGACTTCGAGAAGCAGGATGCAAGGACGATCCACTTCCCGGTGAAAGTGGCCGCAGACGGGGAAGCAGTCGTCCGCTACACCGTCCAGTACACGTGGTAGGCTTTCGCGCTACTTCGGCTTGCCGTGAACGACGCCCGTCACGGTCTCAGCACCTCTTCGAGCCAGTCCCACATGTGGCAGGTGCCGATGCTCACGTTGTCCACCTGGCAGTGGTGATAGCCGCCCTCCTCGCGCGTGAACACCTTCAGGTCCTTGCGCGCCGACCCGGCCGCCGCGATCATCTTCTGCGCATGCTCGAACGGCGCCTGTTGATCGCCTTCGCCGTGCAGGAGCAGGTACGGGCAGCGCATCTTCTGGATCACGCCATCGAGCTTGAAGCCCGCGAGCTTGCGAAAGGCCTCTTCCTTCGTCTTTACCCCGAACACCCATAAGAGGTGCTCCCACGGCACGGAGAGCGAAAGCACTTCGCCGCGCTCGATGCGCTCGAGCCGCTGCTTCCACTTGGTGTGGTAGTCCCACTCCGGCCCCCAGGAGATACAGCAGGCGAAGCGTCCGTCCATGGCGGCCGCCCGCGGCGCGTAGTACCCGCCGAGGCTCAACGCCATGATGCCGATGCGCCGGGGATCGAATTCGGGCCGCTCTGCGAGATAGTCGTAGGCGGCGCCTGCGTGGCGTTCCGTTTCGTGGTGCAGCGTGAGCCCGCGGAAGCGGATCGACTCGCCGTTCCCCGGGCCGTCCAGAATCAGGCACGAAATGCCGCGCGCGGCGAGGTCGGGTATGCCCCGGAAGTACTGGATCTCTTTCGTGACATCGAAGCCGTCGAGAAAGAGCATGACAGGCCCTTTGCCCGTGCGGCCCGGGACGGCATCGGCGTGCACTAACAATCCGGGAAGGCTTGTGCCCTCGTACGGCACTTCAACGTGCTCGATGCGCGGGCGCCGGATAGCGCTCGCGGCTTTCCTGAACGCTTCCACGCCTCGCCGGTAGGCCGTTTGGCTCTCGTCGTTCTTGGGCTGCACGAAGCGCTCGCCCACATGGTAGTAGTGCGCGGCCCGGAACAGATACGATGCAGCGCCGATGTGGTGTCCTTTCACGGCTTTCTCGCCCGCAATACCTTCGAGCCGTTCCGCTTCCGCGGTCCATTCCCGAAACCACGCCCGGTCATCGCCAACGCAGTGCTTCAATCGCAGGCCGATGCGGTGGATCTCGTCGATCTCGCCGCCGCCCCAGGGCGCGCCGCCGAGCGCGATCAGCACGCCGTGCGACCAGCGGTAGTTGTCAGGAAAATACGAGAAGGCGACTTCACCGTCAGGCAGCTTTGAACCTTTCATTCACGTCCTTTCGTGTCCGCACGGCGGCCGCGGTCACAATCGCGGGATGCCGGATTCGATGATGATCTTTCGGAACTTCTCCACGTCGGTTTTCACGACCTCAGCGAATTCCTCGGGCGTACTGCCGACGATCACGAGGCCGAGCTGGGCGAAACGGTCCCTCACTTCCGGCGTGTCGAGCGCAGCCCGCACCGCCTTGTAGAGCTCGCGCACCTGCGCCTTGCCGGTCCTGGCGGGTGCAAACAGGCCGTTCCAGAACTGGAAGTCATATCCTTTGAGGCCCTGCTCTGCGACCGTCGGCACGTCGGGCAGCAGCGGATGGCGCTTCGAGCTCGTGATGCCGTAGGCTTTCATCCGGCCCGACTTGATGTGCGCCGCGCTCGCGAGCGGCGTCAAGAGCGAGAGCTGCGACTCGCCCGCAACAACAGCCATCTCGGAAGGGGAGCTGCCTTTATACGGGACGTTATTCATCTGGATGCCGAGCCGGGCCCACAGCGCGTCGCCCGCGAGCTGCCCCGTCGCGCCCGCAATTGCGATGTTGGTCTTCCCGGGATTTTCCTTTGCATGCCTCGCGAGGTCCTGAACCGTGCGCCCCGGTAACTTGGGATTCGCCGCCAACACCATGCCAGTGGTCGAAAACTGGCTGATCGGAACGAAATCGCGTATCGGATCGTATGAAAGCTTGTGGTAGAGCGTGGCGTTCACTGCGTGCGTCCCGCTGTTGCCTACGCAAATCGTCGACCCGTCCGCCTCCGCCTTGGCACAGATTTCGGTGGCAACGACTCCGTTTGCACTCGCGCGGTTGTCCACGACGAGCGTCCGGGCCAACACTTCGCTCATCTTCGGCGTGAGCAGGCGTGCCTGCACATCGGAAGGCCCGCCGGGTGAGGAAGCGACCAGCACGCGGAGCGGCCGCTGTCCTTGCGCGTGCGCCGCTGCGGCGGCTGACAACGACAATGCCACGACGAGAAATCGCGAGAGTACTGCCATGTGCTCTCCTCCGATATGCAAAGCCGAGCGTTTCATGATAGTCGGTTTTCACGCGTGAAGTAATTGGCAGACGGAATCGGCGCACCGCATGCGCTGTGATATTTGCCCGGCTTTACGCTGGCATAACCGCCTGCCTTATGCAAAGATAGCGCCGCGTTATCAATGCCAGGGAGCTCGATCATGAAAAGAACTGCGCTGTACGGACTTGCGCTTGCCATCGCAGGGACGGTTGCGAGCGGTTCGCTTTATGCGGACAAACCATCATGGGCCGGCGGCGGTGACCGACAGGAGAAAGGCAAGGGCCATTCGCGGGATCGTGACCGCGACGACGATCGGGAGCGGGGCGGGAAGCGCGATCGCGACCGCAATCATTCAACGCATCGC
>CAMPGR010000019.1 GCA_946885605.1 uncultured Pseudomonadota bacterium | reverse complement strand
TGGTGTAACGCGGGCTGCTCAGTCTGGTGTAACGCGGGCTGCTCAGTCAACGATATGGTAGACCGGCGCCTTCTCCATCTCGAACTTGCCCGCATACCGGTCGTAGCGGGAGAGCGTGAAGCAGTGCCAGTTCTCGTCATCGAGCTTCATGTGATCGCCGCGGTAGTAGTACCCCGGCCACCGCGTTTCCTGACGGAAGAGCGTGTGGTGCGTGACCGACTCGGAGGCCAGCAGCCGGTGGTGCAGTTCCCACACGCGCTGTAGCTGGTGCAGGTCCTCGGCGCCCATGTTGTTCATGTCTTCCTTGAGCATGCCGAGTAGCTCGAGGCCCCGCTCGAGCAGCTTGTCGTTGGTCATGTAGTTCGTGCTGATGCCGCCGACGTACTCGTCCATGATCTTCTCGAGGCGCTGGAGACCGTGGATCGGGAGGAGGTAGCTCGGCGAGACTGTGCCGGCAACGATCTCGTTGCGGCCGACCCGGTAGTTCTCGAGCGGCTGGTAGATGAGCTTCTCGAGGTCGCGATATTCCTTCTCGCTCACCTGGGGCGCGTCCCGTCCCTTTTCCATCACGTACTTGACTGCGGCCTTGCCGGCGATCCGGCCTTCCGTAAAGGACCCTGACGAGAACTTGTGGGCGGTGCCGCCGATGGTGTCGCCCGCGCCGAAGAGCCCATCGACGGTCATCATGCGGTTGTAGCCCCACTGGTACTCCGCCGGAGCGTAGTCCTCTGGCCCGCTGGCCCAAGCGCCGGAGCACGTGGCATGAGAGCCCATCACATAGGGCTCCGACGTCGTCAGCTCGGGGTTGATGTGCTTCGGGTCGATGTTCTGCGATGCCCACACGACTGCCTGCCCGATCGTCATGCCGAGGAAGTTCTCCCAGCCAACGGTTTCCTTGTGGGGGTCCTGGAAGGCCTCCATGGTGACCATGCGGATAGGACCGCGGCCGGCCTTCACCTCCTCGAGGAAGGCGTGGTTCCTCAAGCAGGTCGGCACCGGGTGGCGGTCAATGTAGTTGCCCACCAGCTCCTTCGTCTGGTTGTACCACTTCGACTCGTACTCCTCGCCGTAGCCGTTCTGGGTGTACGTCTTCAGATGGAGAAAATAGGCGCCTACGGGGCCATAGCCGTCCTTGAATCGGGTCAGGACGATGCGGTTTTCCATCTGCGTCATCTTGGCGCCGACCTGGATGGGAAGCGCATAAGCGGACGCGCTGCTCCAGGGCGCATACCAGGTCCGGCCCATGCCCTCGCCCACGGCGCGTGGCTTGAAGATGTGCGACGCGCCGCCGGCGGAGACGATGACGGCCTTCGCGCGGAACACGTAGAAATCACCCGTGCGGACGTTGAAGCCGACGGCGCCAGCGACCCGGTTGGGCTTGTTGCCGTCCATCAACAGGTGAGTGACCATGATCCGGTTGTAAACCTCGGTTGCGGCCTTGCGCGCCGCCTCGGCAACGATCGGTTTGTAGCTTTCGCCGTGGATCATGATTTGCCACTTGCCCTCGCGCTGGTAGCGCCCGGTCTCCGGGTCGCGCATGATCGGCAGGCCCCATTCCTCGAACTTGTGCACCGTGCCGTCCACGTGCCGGGCGATGTCGTAGCCCAAGTCCTCGCGCACCAAACCCATGAGATCGTTTCGGGCGTAGCGGACATGGTCCTCGGGCTGATTCTCGCCCCATTGCATGCCCATATAACAGTTGATGGCGTAGAGCCCCTGGGCGACGGCGCCGCTTCGCTCGATGTTCGCCTTCTCGACGCACACGATCTTCAGATCGCGCCCCCAGTAGCGGGACTCGTAGGTCGCGCCACAGCCGGCCATGCCGCCGCCGATGACGAGGATGTCCGCGTCGACGAATACCGTTTTCCTCCCTCCGAAGAGACCCATCAGATGACTCCCTGCTTGAGTTGATCCGGGCGCAGCGCAGGCAATCCTCCCGGAATCTGGAGCGAATCCGGTTCGTGTGCCAGTTCCTGCTTGGCAAAATCCGTGGGGCGAGGCGCATCGTATTCGGCGGGGCTCTTGATCGATCCCCAAGGCGTGGTGCGGATGGGGGACACGAAGTTCTTCTCGCGGCCGTCGCGGAACTTGAGGCGCCACGAAATCGTGCCCTTCGCCTCTTCGCGCAGCACACGCACACTATGACCGAGCGGCGCGAAGTCGGCGTAGCCGCGGGCATCGATGGCGTTCTGCGGGCAGGCCTTCACGCAGGAGTAGCACTCCCAGCACATGTTGGGCTCGATGTTGTAGGCACGCCGATAGGTCTTATCGATGTGCATGATGTCGGACGGGCAGATGTCGACACAGTGGCCGCAGCCGTCGCACCGGGTCATGTAAACGAAAGTTGGCATGGTTCTTGTCTCTCTAGTAGTGCCGGACGTGTTTCGGCGCTTTGCCGAACTGCTCCGGCTTGTCCGCGGGCGCAGGCAGGTTGCTTCGCGTGCCGTTGGCGTAGGAAACCCTCTTTTCGAACGCGGCCGCCGGCTTGAAGAACATGTGCGCGAACTTGGACCACGGTACGGATCCGAACAGCACCGTCGTGGCGATGATGTACAGGCCGAAGACAACCGTGGCCGCACCGCTCCCCCTCGCCTGCAGCCAGGCCCAGATGAGGCCGAGCGTCACGCTCGCGAGCAGCGAGAGGATGAAGAGATCCGCGCGCATGACGCGCAGCGGCGAATTGCCCTCGGCGGCGACATCCGCCCGGATAAAGAACCAGAACCAGTATCCGCCCGCGAGAATCATCAGGCCGCCGAGCCACCAGAGCTGCGGCAGGATCGCGGGCGTGGGCATCGTGGTGGTCGGGTAGGCGAACACCATGACGGCGGTGGTGATGACGTGGAGCAGGAACCCGTACATGGTCAGCAGATGGGCGACGCGCCGGCGCGCGTTGCAGAATTCGCCGGACGCCAGCACGTCGACAACAGCGGTCTGGACGGCGATCGACATGAGTTCTCCGCCGCCGGCCTGCTTCGCTCCCCTGCTTCGCGATTTCCGCCAGTTGTCGAAAAAATATCTGGCGCTCCCCTTGTGCACGATGTCGAACAGCGTGCCCGCCACGACCAGCACGATCATGATGACCACATAGGTCTGCGTGACGGCCGGCGGTATGGACGCAGAAAGCTCGGCAAACGGATTACTGGTGAACATCATGGCCCCCTTTTGTACGGCGTTGATTCTAAACGCACAGGCGGCGATTCGCGCGAAAAAAAGGTTATGCGTCCATAGAAAATACTTAGCAGTGCATCGGCTACAATGCGAGCGGAGGTCACACTTGAAAATCTGCATCGTCTCCGACAGTCACGATCATCGCGAGCCGCTCGCCGCCGCCGTTTCCGAAGCGAAACAGCTCGGCTCCCGGGCGGTACTGCATTGCGGCGATCTGATCGCGCCCTCGACCCTGCACGCAATCGTCGGTCTGGAGTTGCCGATCCATCTGATTCACGGCAACAACTCAGGTGACCTCTTCTACCTTTCCAAGTGGGCCCAGGAACCCAGGAACCGCCTGCATTATTACGGGCAGGACGGTTCCCTGACGCTGGCGCAAAGGCGCATATTCCTGGTCCACTATCCGCACTATGCCAAGGGCATCGCCTTGACGGGAGACTACGACCTGGTGTGCAACGGCCATGAGCACAGGGCTGTCATCGAACGCATCCGGAACGTGAAGGGCGAGGAAACGCTGCGCATCGACCCCGGGACGGTCGCGGGCGTGAATGCACCTGCGACCTACGCGTTCGGCGACCTTCAGACGATGGCATTCGAGATCCGGCCGGTTCCCGTTTGAATCGCCTCATGCCTCGCGCACGGACAGGACGAGAGGCAGCTCTGGACCGCGAAGCGCGCGACCAGCAGCCTCACACATGTACGCGTTCGTGAACTCGACCCTTGAGGGCGATATGGCACGCCTTCCTTTCAAGGTGCCGGACAGGAGCCTCAGGCGCTGACGGTGCAGCTCGCTCAGAACCCGAAGAGTCGCTGCGGGTTGTCGACGAGTATCTTGCGCCGGGTGATCTCGTCCGGCGCCCACTGCGCGAGCAGGTTGAACAACTCTACAGATCCCACCCTGTCGGCGAAGGACAGATGCGGGTAGTCGCTGCCCCAGATGATGCGATCGGGTGCCGCCTCGAACAGGGCTCGCGCCATAGATGCCGCATCGACGAAGCCCGGCGTGGCCGACATGCGGTAGACGCCCGTCAACTTCACCCAGCATCGCCCGCTCCCCGAGCGCAGTAGCTGCAAGAGTTGCTGGAATCCAGGCTGGCTGGCGCCCTCCCGCGCCAGAAACATTCCCATGTGCGCGAGGGTGAACGGCGCCCGCAACTCGCACAGCGTGCTCATCAGCTCGGCCGTGAGCCAGCCCGGCAGCAGAAAATCGAGCTGCCAGCCGATTTCGGCGCAGCGTGCATCCAGCCTCACGATGCGCGGGAGGAGCTTCGCGGCAAACCCGGACTCGGGCGCCTTCACCGGGGAGACGTTGATACGGACTCCCCGCACGCCCGCTGAGTTGAGCTTCTCCAGTTCCGCATCCGCAACGTTCTCGTCCACGTCGACGATGCCGCGGCAGCCCGCGCCGAGCTCCCGCATCGCGTCCAGCATGCACGCGTTGTCGCGTCCGTAGGCGCTCGGCTGCACGAACACAAAGCGTCCGAATCCCAGTCTGCGGGCAAGCGCGAGATAATGCTCGAGCGGCGCAAGCGGCGGCGGGTATCGCAGGTCGCTGCCGTGGGGGTAACGCTCAGCGGGTCCGAAGACGTGAAAGTGGCAGTCGCAGCTCGAGGGCGGTGCCCTGAACGCGGGCTCGACTTCATGCAACTCCGACATGCGGTTCTCCTTGCATCCGGGTGGTCAGGCGCTCTTGAAGCGCGTCAGCCGCGCGAAAGCGATCGCGGCGAGCGGGAGCGCGAGCCCGATCGCGATCTGCGCGATCAGCAGCATGCCGAGCTCGCTGTAGTCTGCCGGCACATTTACGGTTCCCGTCGCCGGGTCCCGCACTTCGCGTGCAATGTAGAAGACCTGGTTGAGGTACTTGGTCCCGAGCTGCGACAGCGACAGCGCGAGGTTGGTGAACGAGGCCATGACGGCGAAGTACGTCGCCTTGAGATTCGCCGGTGCGGCATTCGCGATCCACGCGAGCATCGGGATCATGGCGATCTGTCCGAGCGGCGACTCGAGCGCCGTATCGACCAGCGCGATAAAACGCGCGTCCACTACACCACCCGTCATAGCCGCAGTCCACTCGTGCAGCCCGTAATACATGCCGGCGATCGGCAGTGAAAGGGCGGTGCCGATTAGGGTGAGAAACCCCACGACGTAGGCGATGGAATGCTCCGCCATGAAGCGCCGAAAGATGAACATGCCGGCCAGCGTAAGCGCGCTCGAGATGAGCGAGAGCACCGCGAGAAACTGCTGGTCGAAGCCGAGCTCGTCGATCATCCACCAGGTCACGCCCGATCCCGGCGTCGGGATCGCGCGATAGACGAATATGACGATCGCGGTGCCGAGCAAGGTCGCGCGCGAAGTCGGATCGAGCTCACGCGTGAGCTTCGCGATGAGAAACGCGACGATGGCGAACGACCCGGCGAATATGATCTCCTGGCTGTAACGGAGCGGGCTCAGGCCCATCGTCACCGTGAAGACGACGAAGAGAAGGCTCCCCCCGAGTATCCACCAATTGGGGGACGGCCGCTCCTCGGGCTCGCTCACGAGCCGCGCCGCCTCTTCGCGGCTGCGACCCTGCGCCATGAGCGCGTCCACGCGGCGCGCCTTGAGCACGGAGTGTATGACCACACCCAGCACGGAGATGGCCGGGATTACGAGCGCTATCAGGTAGACGTTGCCATAGACGCGTGCGAGTTCGGCCTCCGGGAGCCCCTGCACCCCCGAAAAGACGTAGAGGTTGATCAGAGCAACCAGCACCAGGCCGCCGATGATGGCAACCCGCCCCAGCGTCTGCATCGTCGTATGCATGAGCTTGCGCGTCGCGGGATCGATGAGCCGCCCGTCGGAATCGACGCGCGGCACGGCCTCGACCGTCATCGCATCCGCCACTGCGTCCTGGATCACGTATCCGACCGGCGCAAGGAGACTGCTCAACACGAACCACACGCTGGCCGGCATGATCGAGGTCATCGCTTCGCGGTGGCCGATCAGCAACACCATGATGAGGAGGCTCGCCGCAATGAGCGCGGCGCCGAGGTACACGAGCCAGGCCTTCCAGCGCCAGACGAGATCCACGAGGTGGCCGAGCGGCATTTTGAGCGCCCACGGAATGCCGACCCAGAAGCCGAGCGCCGCAAGAAATTCCGCCGAGAGCCCAAGGTAGTCCTTGACGAAGAAGGTGCCGACGATGCCCGTCAGCCCCGACACGCCGAAGGCCATGTACACCATGAGCGGCGGGAGATAGGTGACGCGCACCTCGCGGCTCAGCCCGAGGATATTGGCGTCGATCCAGCGCGCGGCGGCGGCTAACATGGAAAAACTCGAGGGTTTGCGGGCACGCAGGCGCTCGGCGCGAGGTCTTGACCGAGCGGAGCTTGCTGCGGATGCTTAGTGCAATTGCGAAGCCTGGATTGCCGTCTCGCCGTCATCCGGCACGATGCCCGCCATTTCTCCGTCCGTTTCGTCTGCGGTCTCTTCGACCGCCCCCGGCTCGCCGGGAGCGACGCCCGCGCTGTCTACCAGCGCGCCGAGCTCCGCGAGCGGAGGCAGCTCTTCCAGCGAGCGCAGATTGAGGTCGTCAAGAAAGGACTTCGTCGTCGCATAGAGCGCGGGGCGTCCCGGCACCTCGCGATGCCCCACCACGTCGATCCAGCCGCGCATCTCCAGCGTCTTGATGATGTTGCCCGACACCGTGACGCCGCGGATTTCCTCGATGTCGCCGCGCGTCACCGGTTGCCGGTACGCGATGATCGCGAGCGTCTCGAGCACTGCGCGCGAGTAACGCGGCGGCTTCTGCGGGTTGAGGCGGTCGAGGAATTTCTGGTACTGCGGCCGGGTGCGAAAGCGCCAACCGGAAGCGGTGGCCACGAGCTCGACGCCCCTCCCCTCCCAATCCTCGCGCAGCGCCTCGAGCACGTTGCGCACGGTATCGCCGCTCAGCTCCTCGTCGAAGAGCTTGCGAAGCTCCGTGAGCGACAACGGCTCCGGGCTTGCGAGCAGCGCAGTTTCGAGTACGAGTTTGACCTGTGCAAGATCGAGGTTGGAGCTGTCTTCCATGTGCTGTGTACGCTATTTACGCTATTCGACAACGGTAAGATGGGCGCCGCGCAGCTTGACGTAGATCGGGGCGTACGCTTCCTGCTGCGTGACCTCGATCAAGCTCTCGCGCGCGAGTTCGAGTATCGCAAGGAACGTGACGACGAGCACCGGAATGCCCCCTTGCGATGCGAAGAGCTCGGAAAAATCCACGAACTTCGCCTCCTGCAAGCGCCTCAGGATCCGGCTCATGTGCGCGCGCACCGAGAGCTGCTCTCGGACCACGCGGTGATGCCGCGTGACGGCGGCGCGGTTGAGCAGCCCGAGCCACGCCATGCGCAGGTCATCGGTCCGCACCTCCGGCAGCCGCTCCGCGGCGACCTGCTCGAACAGCACCTGCACCACGGAGAAATCCCGCCCTGCCTGCGGCAGCTCGTTCAGCTTCTGCCCGGCAAGCTTCATCTGCTCGTACTCGAGGAGCCGCCGCACGAGCTCCGCGCGCGGATCCTCCTCTTCCTGCTCGGCGTCACTCGGCCGCGGCAGCAGGAGCCGCGACTTGATCTCGATCAGCATCGCGGCCATCAGCAGGTATTCGGCAGCGAGCTCGAGCTGCCGTGCACGCATCACTTCGACGTACTCGAGGTATTGCTGCGTGAGCTGCGCCATCGGGATATCGAGGACGTTGATGTTCTCCTTGCGTATGAGATAGAGCAGGAGGTCGAGCGGCCCCTCGAACTGTTCCAGGAAGACCTCGAGCGCCTCGGGGGGGATGTAGAGGTCGCGCGGCACCTCGAGGAGAGGTTGGCCGTAGATTTTCGCGACGGGAGCCGGGGCGGCGGGGGAAATCGCCTCGCTCATGGCGCGCGCGAGGAGGCTGCGTGAGCTGCGCAATTCCGCGGTGAGCCACCGGCAGACGTCCGCCACCCTGGCTGCGCTCGCGGCGCCCTGCTTCGTCGTCTTGTGAGCGGCTGCATCGCGGTATTCTACAGAAAAAAGCCGCAGCGTCACGCGCCGCGCCTAGCGCGCGCCTTGCGCAGCGCGCGAGCACACGCCGCTATGCGAAATGCGATGCCCCGCTCACGTGTAATTGAGTCCCATCGCCTCGCGCACGTCGCGCAGCGTCTCCTGCGCAAGCTTGCCCGCCTTCTCGCAGCCGTCGGCGATGATGTTCCTGACGAGCGTTGGATCTTCCAGGTACTCTTTCGCACGCTCGCGTATGGGCTCCAGTTCGGCAAGCACCGCCTCGATCACCGGCTGCTTGCAGTCGAGACAGCCTATACCGGCGGTGCGGCAGCCATTCTGCACCCACTGCTTGCGCTCTTCGTCGGAATAGACGAGGTGCAGTTGCCACACCGGGCACTTTTCGGGCTCGCCGGGATCCGAGCGTTTCACCCGGGCCGGATCGGTCGGCATGGTGCGGATCTTCCTCGCGACGCTGTCCGGGTCCTCGCGCAGCGCTATGGTATTGCTGTACGACTTCGACATCTTCTGCCCGTCGAGGCCCGGCATCTTCGGCGCCTCGGTCAGCATCGCCTCGGGCTCGGAAAGAATCATCTTCCCGCCGCCGCTGATATAGCCGAAAAGCCGCTCGCGGTCGCCGAGAGTCAGGTTCTGCGTCTCTTCGAGCAGCGCGCGCGCCGCCTCGAGCGCTTCGGCATCACCCTTCTCCATGAATCTTGTGCGCAGTTGCCGGTAGAGCCGCGCGCGGCGCGCGCCGAGCTTTTTTATCGCCGCTTCCGCCTTCTGCTCATAGCCGGGCTCGCGCCCGTAAAGATGGTTGAAGCGGCGCGCGATCTCGCGGGTGAATTCGATGTGCGGCACCTGGTCCTCGCCCACCGGCACGCGGTTTGCGCGGTAGATCAGGATGTCCGCGCTCTGCAGCAGCGGATAACCGAGAAAGCCGTAGGTGGCGAGATCCTTGTTGGCGAGCTTTTCCTGCTGGTCCCTGTAGGTTGGGATGCGTTCGAGCCAGCTGAGCGGCGTCACCATGGAAAGCAGCAGATGGAGCTCGGCATGCTCGGGCACGCGCGACTGGATGAAAAGCGTCGCCTGGCCCGGATCGACGCCGGCGGCAAGCCAGTCGATCACCATGTCCCACACATTCGGCTCGATGATCTCGGGCGTGTCGTAGTGGGTGGTCAGCGCGTGCCAGTCGGCCACGAAGAAGAAGCATTCGTACTCGTGCTGCAGCGTGATCCAGTTCTTGAGCACGCCGTGGTAGTGGCCAAGATGGAGGCTGCCAGTGGGGCGCATGCCGGAGAGAACGCGATTGACGAACATATTGGTATCGTTGTCTTGATCCTAGAGGACATTTGCGAGCCGCAGCAGATCGGTAACCGGCAATCCGATCATGGCCGCGGCGAGCGTCATCACCATGCCGATCACCGGCCACAGGATCATCCCGAGCACGCCGGAAAAGAGCAGCACGATCAGGATGATGAAGCCGTAGGGCTCGATGCGCGAGACATTATAAGCGAGGCGATGCGGCAGCAGGCTCACGAGGATGCGCCCGCCGTCGAGCGGCGGCAGCGGCAGCAGGTTGAGCACCATGATGATGGCATTGATGAACACGCCGGCTGCGCCCATCAGCGCGAGCGGCAGCGCGAAGTAGCTGTCTGGTGCGGCGATGCCGATTTTCACCGCGAGCGCCCACAGCAACGCCATCACGAGATTGCTGAAGGGGCCTGCCGCCGCCACCCACAGCATGTCGCGCTTGGGATGCCGCAAATTGGCAAAGTTGACCGGCACGGGCTTGGCCCAGCCGAACAGTATTCCGCTCCCTGCAAAGAGTTTCGATATGGCGAGCAATGCCAGCGGCAGCACCACCGTACCGATCGGGTCGATGTGGCGCAGCGGATTTAGGCTGACGCGGCCCTCGGTGTAAGCGGTGAGATCTCCGAAATGCTTTGCGACGTAGCCGTGCGCCGCCTCGTGCAGCGTGATCGCAAAGATGACGGGCAACGCGTAAACGGCGATCGTCTGTACGAGGTTCAATTCCATGGGGGTGTGGGGTTGTTATTCGGGTGATGGGGCGCGCGCCGTGGTGCCCGGCCGTAGCGGATTTTAGCAGTCCCGTGGCGTTACACGGCGAGCGTGAATGGGGCAACGCTGCCCCGCCCCGTGCGCGTGATGAGCGGCGTATCGCCGGTCAGATTGACGACGGTGGTGGGTTCGATGCCGCATGGGCCGGCATCGAGCACGAGATCGACCTGATGCTCCAGGCGCCGCCGGATCTCGTGCGCGTCGTTCAACGGCTCGTCTTCTTCGGGCAGGATCAGCGTCGAAGAGAGCAGCGGCTCCTTGAGTTCGGCGAGCAGGGATCGCACGACGTTGTGGTCCGGGATACGCAGCCCGATCGTCTTGCGGCGCGGATGCTGCAGTCTGCGCGGCACCTCACGCGTCGCTCGCAGAATGAAGGTATAACTGCCCGGCGTCGCGGCCTTCATCAAGCGAAATTGCCGGTCGTCGATGCGAGCATAAACCGCTGCCTCGGCAAGGTCGCGGCATATCAGCGCGAAATGATGATTTGGCCCGAGCTGGCGGATACTGCGGATGCGCTCCTCCGCCGGCTTATCGCCGAGACGGCAGCCGAGCGCATAGCATGAGTCGGTCGGATAGACGATGACGTCGCCCGACCGCACGATCTCGGCCGCCTGCCGCAGCAACCGCGGCTGCGGATTATCGGGATGCACCGAGAAGAACTGAGCCACTTCAGAAGCGCTCCCACACGGGCTTGAGGCCGCCCGGAAGATCGGGAAGCGTGCCGAATTCGCGACCCTCTTCCGGGCCATGGAAATCGGACCCGGTGGAAGCGAGCAGGCCGTAGCGCTGCGCATAGCGTGCCCAGGTCGCATACTGATCGGGGGTGTGGCTCCCGGTCACGACCTCTATTGCCGCACCGCCGGCCTCGACAAACTGCGCGAGCAAGGCATCGCGTTCCGCGCCGCTCAGCCCGTAGCGGCCGGGGTGAGCGAGCACGGCAATGCCGCCGCTTGCTTCGATCCAGCGCGTCGCCTGCTCGAGGCTCGCCCACTGATGCGGCACGTAGCCTGGCTTGCCGGTCGCCAGATATTTTCGGAAAACCGCCTGCACATCGCGCGCGTAGCCCTGCTGGACGAGGAAGCGCGCGAAATGAGTGCGGCCGACGAGTTCCGGATTGGTCACGAAGGCGCGCGCGCCGGCAAGGCTCCCCGGTATGCCCGCCTCCTCCAATCCGGCTGCGATACCTTGCGCGCGCTCGTGCCGGCCCACCCGAATGTGCTCGAGGCCCGCGGCGAGCTGGGGATGGTCGGGATCGATCTGCAGGCCGACCACGTGCAGCGTTTGCTTACCCCACGTCACCGAGATTTCCACGCCGTTGATGAAATCGATTCCGTGAGCGTCCGCGGATACACGCGCTTCGTTCAGGCCGCTCACTTCGTCATGGTCGGTTAAGGCGAGCGCACGCACGCCGTGCCGCGCCGCACGCGCGACCACCTCAGCGGGCGGGAGCAATCCGTCCGAGCGCGTCGAGTGCGAATGGAGATCGAATGCGAGCATCCGTAAGGGAGATTCCAACGACGGGAGCATAGCAGAAACGCGCCGTCACTTGAGTGACAGGATGGCACGTCAGTAGTTTCACGTATTGCGCATGCGCGTCCGGGAGGTGTGCCCGGCGCGCGGCCTTAGAGGGCCTTCTGGTGCAGCCTGCTTTGGGCCGGCACGTGCTGCGCTAAAAACTCCATCTGGTCCGCGAGGATTCGTCGATTGGTGAGGATCAGGTACTCGGCGCGGTTCGGCACGTACGGCAGGTAGATGAGCTCCATGCCGGCACGCTCGGGCGTGCGGTCGCTCTTTTTTTCGTTGCACGAGCGGCACGCCGTGACTACGTTCATCCACACATCGCGTCCCCCGCGCGAGAACGGCACGACGTGATCGCGGGTCAGCTTGGAAATGGGGAACGTTCCGCCACAGTACGCGCAAATCTGGCGGTCGCGATGGAACAGCTCACGGTTGTTGAGCGGGGGAACCTGGCTGAAGGCTTTCATCGCCATCGCCCTTCCCTTGATCGCGATGATGCTGGTCGACGTGATGCTGGAACGCTCGCCGGTCACGCGGTTGAGCCCGCCGAAGACGGTGAACGCCTCCTCGCCCAGGCTCCATGCCACCTGATCCTTGGCGTGGTAATAGCACGCGTGCTGCCAGCTTATCCACCGGTGCGGCACGCCATGCGTGTCGAGCGTGAGGATCAGCGGATAGGTGCCGCGCAGGAGCGCCTCTTCACCTGCCCCATGTATGTCATTCAGTCTTTCCATATTGCGTTTTCGTCACAGCGGCCGCCCTTCGGGAGAGCAATGCGCTGTCGCGATAGGGAATTTACCACTTTTCACCGCTGCGCAGGGTATAATGCGCTTTCGTGATCCAGTCCACGCTTTCAGCCGACCCTATTTTCTGCGACCGATGCCGATAGTCGCAGCAAAGCACCGCGGGCAGAAACGTACTGCCGCTGCCCGATTCATCGCTTCCTTTCCCAAGTCATCGAGATGTCCTTTGCTTCCCTGGGGCTGATCCCCGAATTGCTGCGCGCAGTAGCCGAGCAAGGCTACAAAGAACCCACTCCCATTCAGCTCAAAGCCATACCCGCCGTCCTCGAGGGACGAGATATCATGGGTTGCGCCCAGACAGGGACTGGCAAGACGGCCGGCTTCACCCTGCCGCTCCTGCAGCGCCTCGCGCCACATGCCAACACGAGTCCCTCGCCGGCACGTCACCCCGTGCGTGCGCTCATACTCGCGCCCACACGCGAGCTGGCGGCGCAAGTCGAAGAAAGCGTGCGCATCTACGGCGGGCATCTGCAGCTTCGATCCGTGGTGGTCTATGGCGGGATCGATATTGCGCCGCAGACCAGGGCGCTGCACGCGGGCGTCGAGATTCTGGTCGCGACACCCGGGCGGCTTCTCGACCACCTGCAGCAGAAGACCGTCAATCTGTCGCGGGTCGAAATCCTGGTGCTCGATGAAGCGGACCGGATGCTCGACATGGGCTTTCTGCCCGACATCAAGCGCATCCTCGCGGTGCTGCCGTCCGAGCGCCAGAACCTGCTTTTTTCCGCGACGTTTTCCGACGAGATCCGCCGCCTTGCCGCGCAGCTTCTGCACAGCCCGACGTTGATCGAAGTTGCGCGGCGCAACGCGCCCGCCGATCTCGTGTCGCACCAGGTCTACGAGGTGCCCGCATCGCGCAAGCGCGCGCTGCTTGCGCACCTCATCCGCACGCGCGACATCACGCAGGTCCTCGTCTTTGTGCGCATGAAGCGCGACGCCAACCGCCTCGCGCGCGAGCTCGTGCGGGACGGCATCCGCGCGACCGCCATACACAGCGACCGCAGCCAGGCGGAGCGCGAGCTTGCGCTTGCGGAGTTCAAGCGGGGCGAGGCAACGGCGCTCGTCGCGACGGATATCGCGGCCCGCGGCCTGGACATCGAGCAGCTTCCGTTCGTGGTGAACTACGAGCTGCCCTACTCGGCCGAAGATTACGTGCACCGCATCGGCCGCACCGGGCGCGCCGGCATGCCGGGGGAAGCGATTTCACTCGTAAGCCCGGAAGAGAACAAGCTGCTTGCGGAAGTGGAAAGGCTACTCAAGCGCAAATTACCGCGGCTGGAAGCGCCGGAGTTCGAACGCACCGCCGCTCCGCGCCGCGGCCACGAGCGGAGCCGCGAACGGGAAGAGAGGCACGTGAGGAGCACGCCGCGTGCGCGCAGCGATGCCGCAGTGAATCACAATCCCGAAAGCACATTCGACTTCACGAAGCCCTACGAGCCGGCGCCCGATGCGACGCCGCGCGTCGTTCCTCCGCTGCAATTGCCCGGCCGCGGGCGCCCGCACCGCCCGACAGCCGCCCTCCTGGGCGGTGCCCCCGCCGCACACCACAAGCGGAAGTAAGGCGGCAAGGCCGGCGCGACCGCGACATGGATGCGCTGAGCCTGCCTCAACTCGCCTTCTTCTGCTTCGTCATCATCATCTCCTACGCGATCCGCGGCAGCGCCGGCTTCGGCGGCGTGACCGTGCCGCTCCTCGCCTGGGTGATGTCGCTCAAGACCGTGGTGCCCATGGTGACTTTCCTCGGCATCCTCTCCTCGGCCGTCATCCTGCGCACCGAGTACCGCCACATCGTCTGGCGGGACCTGTGGCGCGTCATGCCGTGGTGCGCGCTCGGTGTGGCCGCGGGCCTCTATTTCTTCAAGATGCTCGACGCGCCCACGCTCGCCAAAGCGCTAGGAGCCTTCGTCATCGCGTATGGCCTGTACTCGCTCTGGACGAGCGACCGTCCTGCCGCACAGATGCGACTGCCAATGTATGCGATCACCCCTACCGCGGGAGCCACCGCGGGGTTCATCGGCACGATATTCGGTTCGATGGCGGGCATGTTCTTCGCGATCTACCTCGGCCTTCTTAAGCACGGCAAGAACGAGTTCCGCGCTACGGTCGCCGGAATCCTGTTCGGCCTGGGGCTTTTTCGCGGGGCGGGCTATGTCTCGGTCGGGGCATTCGACCGCGAGGCTATCATCGCGTGCGGGGTCGCTCTGCCGATGATGGCGATCGGTGTCTTCGTCGGCAACCGCGTGCACGCCAACCTCGCGCCCCTCGCGTTCAAGCGGCTCGTGGCGGTCATACTGGTTGCAAGCGGGATACCGTTGCTCTTGCGCTAGAATCGAATCATGCATCCCGATCGATCTGTCACGCCCCGAGAACTCCAGTCGATGCTGCATGGCGGCGGGGAGATCGCGCTCCTCGATGTGCGGGAAGCGGGCGAGTTCGGCGAATCGCATTTGCTCTTTGCGACACCGCTGCCCTATAGCCGCCTCGAGCTCGATATCGGCACGCTTGTTCCGCGCCGGTCGGTGCGTGTGGTGCTGTGCGATGACGGAGAGAGCGGAGTCGCGCGCCTCGCAGCGCGCCGCCTTAGAGAGCAAGGCTATTCGGATGTAGCGGTGCTCGACGGCGGAACCAAGGGATGGTCGGCCGCGGGCTATACGCTCTTCGCCGGAGTTAACGTTCCGAGCAAGCTCTTCGGGGAGCTCGTCGAGCACGTGTACCACACGCCACGGCTCACGGCCCGGGAGCTGCTGCGCATGAAGGACGCAGGCGAAGACTACGTGCTTCTCGACGGCCGGCCTCGCGACGAGCACCACAAGATGACGATACCCGGCAGCATATGCTGCCCCAATGCGGAGCTGCCGTACCGCGTCGCGAGCATCGTGCGCGATCCGAAGACGAAGATCGTCGTGAATTGCGCGGGCCGCACGCGCTCCATACTCGGGGCGCAGACGCTCCTCAATTTCGGCGTACCGAACCCGGTTTACGCGCTCGAGAACGGCACGCAAGGGTGGCGTCTCGCCGATCTCGAGCTCGAATACGGCTCTGCACGCCAATACCCCCCGCGCATCGACGACGGGACGCTGCCCGCCCAACAAGAGGCTGCAGAAAAGCTGATGGCGCGCTTTTCGGTTTCGCGCGTTGCGGGCGGCCAGGTACTGGCATGGCTGCAGGAGCCCGACCGCACGACCTATGTATGCGATGTGCGCACGCCGGAGGAATTCAGCGCGGGCTCGCTGCCCGGCGCGCGCCATGCGCCCGGGGGGCAGCTCATACAGGCGACCGATCAATGGATAGGCGTGCGCAATGCCCGGGTGGTGCTCGCCGACGGCGGCGAGCACGTGCGCGCGCCGGTCGTGGCGAGCTGGCTCAAGCAGCTGGGCTATGACGCGTATGTGCTGGAAGGCGGCGTGCGCGCAGACCTTGTGGTTCCCGAGACGCCAAGGGCCGCACTGCCCGATATTCCGGAAATCTCGCCCGCCGAGTTGAAGCGTCTCGCCGGCCGCTGCGCGGTGCTGCATCTCGGCGCGAGCATGGCGTTCCGCAAACGGCACGTTCCGGGAAGCCGCTGGACGATACGCCCGCGTATCGCTGCCGAAGCGCGCGCTGTCGAGGGTATGCTGGTGCTCGTCGCGGAGCGCGGCATTGCAGAGATCGCGGCAAAGGATCTCCACGAAGCGGGCAAGAAGGATGTGCGGCGCCTTGCAGGCGGTATCGACGCCTGGACAAGCGCGGGCTACGCAACGGAATCGTCGCCCGGAATGCCGCCCGATGCCCAGTGCATCGACTATCTCTTCTTCGTCCACGACCGCCATGCCGGCAACCGCGAGGCGATGAAGCAGTACCTTGCCTGGGAAACCGGGCTGATGGCGCAGTTGAGTGCCGAAGACCGGGCGTTGTTCAAAATTGGATAGGCGTGGAACCCGACGAGACTAGCCCGGAATGACGACGCGCGCATAAAGTATCATCCGCTACGCGGGACGATCCCGCTGCAAAGGAGGACACATGGTTCGAGCGGCCATCGTAGGACTCGGCTGGTGGGGCAAGACCATCGTCGATTCGGTTCAGGGAAAGACGGACAAGATCAGCTTTGTTGCAGCCAATACGCGAACGCGCGCCAAGGCCGAAGCGTTCTGTCGGGAGAGGAAGCTCCATCTGCGGGACGATCTCGACGCGATACTGAGCGATCCCGATATCGACGCGGTCGTCTATACGACTCCGCACAGCCAGCACGAGGAGCACGTGCGGCGCGCCGCCCAGGCGGGAAAGCACGTGTGCGTGGAGAAACCCTTCACGCTCACCGTTTCGAGCGCCAAATCAGCCATCGATGCGGTCAAGCAGGCTCACGTCGTGCTGGCCGTCGATTTTCAGCGGCGCTTCCACCCCTCCGTCCGCGAAATCCGGAAACGGGTGCACGACGGCAGCCTCGGCACGCTTTCGTTCTGCGTGGGTGAAGTGTCCTCACCGAGCGGACTGGCGCTCCCGAAAGAGTCGTGGCGCACCCATCCCGAGGAAACACCGGCCGGCGCCATGACGGGCTTGGGCGTGCATCTCGTCGATGGCTTCATCGATCTGTGCGGCGAAGTCGAAGAAGCGTATTGCATCAACACGCGCCGCGCAGCGCCGCTCGTGGACGACACCACCGTATTCACGCTGAAGCACAGGAATGGCGTCGTTTCGACGAATTACTGCACGCTTGCGAGCGCGGGGAGCTATTGCATCGCCGCGTTCGGCACGCGCGGCATAGCGGACACCATGCGCCCGAGCCTGGACACGTTCCGCTTCATTCCGGTTGCCGATAATCCCCACGCGGCGGGCAAGCCGGAGATCATCGAGCACAAGGGCTTCAATCCGGTGAAAGCCGTGATGGAAGCGTTTGCCGCCGCCATACGAAACGAGGCGCCATACCCCGTGACGCACGAGCAGATCCTTCATGGCGTTGCCGTATTCGAGGCGGTCGTCAAATCAGCGCAAACCGGCCAGCCAGTAAAGGTAGCGCTCTAGAAGCGTCTCAAGGTAGCGCTCTAGAAGCGTCTCGAGGCGAAGGGCCATGCCATATCGTGAAGTGAGTGAAATCCGCGACGGGATGCTGATCGAATGGGACGTCCCCATCGCGATGGAAGACGGCGTGATGCTCCGCGCCGACGTGTTCCGCCCCGTGCAAAGCGGCCGCCATCCCGTCATCATGACTTGCGGCCCGTACGGCAAATGGCTCCACTTCGACGATCTGTACCACGACCAGTGGCAACGGATGTGCGACGAGCATCCGAACGTGCCGGCCGGATCCTCCAACAAGTACCAGAACTGGGAAGTGGTGGATCCGGAAAAGTGGGTGCCGGACGGCTATGCCATCGTGCGGGTCGATTCCCGGGGCGCCGGACGTTCGCCTGGTGTCCTCGACATGTGGTCGCGCCGGGAAGCGCAGGACTACTGTCAGTGCATCGAGTGGGCGGCGCAGCAGCCGTGGTCGAACGGCAAGATCGGCTTGAACGGAATCTCCTATTATGCCATGAACCAGTGGCAGGCCGCGGCGCTGCAGCCGCCGCACCTCACTGCGATCTGCGTCTGGGAAGGTGCGGCCGATTACTACCGCGACATGACCCATCACGGCGGCATCTACTGCAGCTTCGCCGATACCTGGTTCCCGAAGCAGATCCTCTCGGTGCAGCACGGGCGTGGGACCCGAGGCTACCGCAGTCGCATGAACGGCGACTGGGTGTCGGGTCCCCAAACGCTCACCGAGGAGGAACTCGGCGCGCAGCGGTGCGACTTTCCCGCGGACTGTTTCGCCAACGCGCTGGCGAGCGATGAGTACTGGACCTCCCGCATGCCCGACTGGTCGCAGGTGCGAGTGCCGGTTCTCTCGGCTGCGAACTGGGGCGGACAGGGCCTGCATCCGCGCGGCAACTTCGAAGGCTTCGTGCGGGCCGCCTCGAGCGAGAAATGGCTCGAAGTGCACGGCATCGAGCACTGGACCGAGTTCTACACCGATTACGGCGTGCGGCTGCAGAAGCGCTTTTTCGGGCATTTCTTGAAGGGCGAAGACACCGGCTGGTCGAAGCAGCCGAGAGTCGTGCTTCAGGTGCGCCATCCCGGCGAGCGCTTCGTCGAGCGCCATGACAACGAATGGCCGCTCGCCCGCACGCAGTGGACGAAATTTTTTCTGCGCCCCGAAAACCTCGCACTCGATGCGCAAGGGCCGGAGCAGGAAGGCAGGATCACGTATGGCGGCCTTTCAGACGGCGTCACGTTCCTCACTTCACCGCTCGCCCGAGAAACTGAGATCACCGGCCCCATCGCCGCGAAGCTCTGGGTTTCCTCAGCCAGCGAGGATGCCGACCTTTTCCTCGTGGTGCGCGTCTTCTCGCCCGACCTCAAGGAAGTGACCTTCATGGGCGCCCTCGACCCACACACGCCCGTCGCGCAGGGGTGGCTTCGGGCTTCGCATCGCAAGCTCGACAAGGCGCTGTCGCTTCCGTATCGCCCGTATCATACGCATGACGAGATACAGAAGCTCACGCCCGGTGAGGTATACGAGCTCGCTGTGGAGGTATGGCCGACGTGCATCGTTGTCCCCAAGGGCTGCCGCATCGGCCTCACCGTGCGCGGGCGCGACTATGAGTACCCCGGCGGGGTGTCCAGCGGGCTGGGAAATCTGAACGAGGTATTCACCGGCGTCGGGCCCTTCCGGCACAACGACCCGCGCGATCGCCCCGCTGCCGTTTTCGGCGCGGACGTGACCCTGCATACCGGTCCGTCACGCCAGGCCTATCTGCTGCTTCCCGTCATTCCTGCCCGATAGCGGTCTCCACGTCACCGCCCCGCGCGCGCCGGCGGGAGGATGCGGCGGCCCCGCGCGCCGTCGCGGTTACAGCGTAGCGCTACTCTTTCTGGTGATGAATTCCAGTGCCGCCCGCGCACAGCGCTCCGCATCGCTCGCTGCAGCGTGGTAGGAATTGCCGGACAGCACGAGGAGCTCCGAGTTCGGGATCGTTTCCTGCCACGCGCGCGTGCGCTCCACCGAAGCGAGGCCGCTCTCCTGCGTGGTGATGACGAGCGTCGGGCACCGGATCTGCGGCAGGTCCGCGCAGATATCGACGTAGTTGATTTTTTCGTTGAAGCCAATCACGGTGGATACGGCGGTGCGCCCCATGAACCCGCTCCACCATTTAACGCCCTCCTCCGGGAACGCATCGCCGAGCCGCCCCGTCATCGTGCGCCTTGCCCAATGTTCGACCCCGTGCCGCTCGAATTCGTCGGTGAGCTCAGGAATCCGCTCGGCCCCTGGCCGCTTTGCCGGCGGCGTGCCGACGACAGTAAGCGTGATCACGCGTTCAGGGCGACGCGCGGCAAACGCGCGGGCGATCGTTCCCCCGATCTTCGCCGCGATGAGATGGAACCGCTGGATCCCGAGCGCTTCCATGAGCCGCACGTAGTCGTCGATCAGAAGGTCGAGTGTCCAGGGAAAATCGCGGGGCATGGGCGTCGATGCCCCGTAGCCTCGCATGTCGGGGCGCACCAGGCGAAAGCGCCGGGCGAGATGCGGCACCCATGCATACCACGCCGCGCTGCTCTCGCAGTTGCCGTGAAGCATCAGGACGGTCTCGGGTTCCGTCCACGGGTCGGTGAAATCATCGACCTGATAGAACATTTCCAGGTCGGGCGAATTTCGGAAAGCCGGCATCTTAAGAGATTATTCCCATCCGAAATCTTCTCCTTGAATTCGAGAGGGGAAAATAGACGGCCACACGTGCGATCTCACACAGGTGCAGCGACTTCTCGGGGTGCAAAAGGAGCAACGCGAGCGCGTCGCGTTGGCTAGATACCGAAGAGAACCGCGGCAAGATTGGCCTACATGAATTCTATCGTTGCTATTTTCGCAGCGATCGTAGCCCAATTCAGGAGCATAGATCAACGTCGGCGGTGTGGGCACCAGTGACACCGTAGCCAGCCTAGAATGACAGCGCCGAAGCGTCTTACAATCATGAGGGTAGTTCTAATAACGGGGCGTTGTGTGGGGAGGACGACGCACGTCTTCACGCTGTCGCAGGTGTACGAGGGCCTGCTTCTACGACGCTTAACAAGGCGGCCCGCGAGGCTGCTGCCAAGGCCCAGGCGATAGAAAACGCCGTGTACGGCTTAAAAGCTGTCAACCCGAACCGCAAGACGGTAATCGACACGCGCACTCTGGCAGTACTTCTCGCTTTAATAGAAGCCAAGGGCAGGGAAATTGCCGAAGCACTGACCGCATTGCGCACGCTGCAATGAGAATCACGGGCAAGCGGGTCCAATCTCACAGGTTCAACGGGAATATTGGGCGGGTTTTACGACCGTAGAAGCTCCAGGCTCTCGAAACGCAGAAACAACTCCCGGCATGTCCAGGCGTCCGTCGCGGCGTAGGTAATCTGCGCTGGGGAGAGCTGCCGGACAGCCCAGTTTGACGTCCTGTTGCCCTTCGGAATCCGGAACCCGAGGAAAATCCCTGCGAGATTGCGCACGCCGCTCTGGTCGAGGCCACAGCGGCGGGCGGTCTGACCCAGGTCAACGACGTTCCGCTCCGTGAATGGAAACACCAACTTCAGCTGACGAAGATCGTGTGCCAGCCCGACTCCCGCTTTCGCGATGCGCGGTTCGGCAAGTAATTCGGCAAGCAGCGGGAAGACGTTCTGGCCGCGAAACTGGAACAAGTACACCGCCCGAGCGGTGGCCGCCTGGACCAGGCATGGCAGATGGCTCTCGCCTTTTCTGAATGCCGGTCGCGTCTCGGTATCGAGTCCGACCACCCTTTCCTGCCGCAGATCCGCCAGCGCGTGCTCCAGATCCCGAGCCGTTGCCACGAGGCACACCCTGCCCTCGTACCGCCGAATGGGCAGGTTCGCCATTTCCTCCCTGGAAATCGAGCAAACGAATTCTCTAGGCTGCATCCATGTGGTGGCGCGATTCATCAAGACTGTATCATGCACTGAATGAGCCTCGTTCGAAATAGCTTTCTCATCGCTTGCTTGGCGTACCCGTCAGCCACGTTGTCCGCTGCCGCGCCGGACAAGACCGTCCTGGGCGTGGAACTTGGGACGAGGTTTCTGGTGCCGCCGTGCGAGGCGAAAGAGGTTTCCATCTCCCGTCGGCTTTGCTTCAACAGCAAAGCGATCAACCGCACGGCATGGGGCGCCGATGAGTACTACGTCTCGATTCCGAGCGCTGGTACGCCACCCTATGTGCGCGGCGAGCTGCGCGTCTCGGTGGTCGACGGCATCGTGGAGTCCATACAAGTCGGAACGTGGGGCATCCAGGCTCAGGGTGGCGCCCTGGCCGCGCTCACCAAAGCATATGGCGAGCCCGCGCGCGCCCGAAAGCACATGCACAACGCGTTGCGTTCCAGGTTCCCGACGCAATATGCGGAATGGGATCTCGGGGATTTTTCAGTGAAGTTGGACGGCACCACGGGTTCCATCGATTGGGGCCGCATCGAGGTGACGACGCGCCGTTATCAGAAACTCGTTAAAGAGTACGAACAGCGGTCGCCGGCAAGCGTATCGAAATAACAGCTTAGACGGTCAGGGCCCGCACGCTGACGCTTGAACCGCGGCGCACGGAAACCACGACGTGCTCGTCAGCGACCGAACTACGGTCGCAGCTCGCCTGGGCCCCGTAAGCCCGGGAAAAATGCGTGGCCAAAACGGAGCGATGGGCGAAGGCCGCAACGGCAGCACGTCTTCCCAAACGCTAAACAGGTCAGTCCGTGGATTAGAATGAGCGCGCCGCATTACAGGGGCGCGAGGCGCGATAGAAACAAGAATGTTCGAGAAAAGGCCACTCACATTGCTGCCATGCATTGTCATATTGACCTCATGCGCCAGCTACGGCACGACGCCCATCCGGCCCGCCTCCGGCCCCGTAACCGCTGCACAGCTCGTCAAAACCGACATCGATCGGGTTGCCGAAGCGCATCAACGCGAGATTTTCGAGAATCTCAAGGTGCTCACCGAGAAACTCTACCGGCGCAATCCGCGCGAGTTACGGAAAAGCAGCCGCACCACCGTGGATGCAGGCGTCGCGCGAATTTTCTACACGCCGCATCGCTGGCGATTCCCCGAGCTGAAAGGCGCGCGCAGCACGGACGCGATTCACCTTGCCTTTCGCGAAGATTACGAAGGCGACCGGGTGCTCGCCTTCGTCGGAGGACTCGGCGGCATGATCCAGCGCGCCTTCAACGACAAGGTGGAATTCTTCGTGCTCGACGATCTCGATCCCCAGCGACTCTATAACGCCGCGCGCAACGTGGAGATCGCGGTCTGGAAGCTGTCCAACGCCCACAATCCCGCGGGGGGGCTCTATCTGCTCTCGAACGAGACGAGCGGGCCGGTGCGCAACCTGAGCTTCGAGCGCGAGTTCGGGAAGGTGATTGCGAGCCTCGACGTGCTCTCCAAGATCGCCGCCGACAAGGAGAACCGCACGGTGGTGAAGGCGATCCAGAGCCTCGCCACGGCGGTCTTCCTGCCGATCAAGTAGCCCCACAGTGCGCGCGGCCTCGGCCTTCAGCGCGCGGCGCATGGGAGCAAAGCGTCTGCGGGTGCAGCGCGCGGGAAAGAAAGATCAGTGCGAGAGCGAGCTTCGGAACCCGCGCGCGACCGCGCGGCGCGCCTTCTTGCCCAGGCCGAAGAAGTCGTTCAGCGCGCGCCGATACTCCTCGCTGCCCACGCGCATCGAATTGTTGTGCGAGCCGCCATCGATGAGAAGCAGCTTCTTGGGCTCCGAGGCCGCGGCGTAGAGCGCCTCGCTGAAGCGAGGGGGGATATAACGGTCTTCCGTCCCGTGGACCAGCATGACGGGGATCCGCACGCCGGCTATCTTCTCGATCGATTCGAACTTCTGCGTGATCAGCCAGTCCAGCGGCAATCGGATGCTGGTTATGGCGGCGGCCACTTCCGCGAGCGATGTGAAAGACGATTCAACGATGAGCCCGGCGGCGGATTTTCGGATGCCGGCTGCCGTATCGCTCAACGAGCGCGCAAGCTCGATCGCCACCGCACCGCCCAGCGAATGACCATAGATGTAGCGCTTGGCGGGATCGGGTTGGAGCCGCATCAGGCGCTCCCAGGCGATCCGCGCATCCTCGTACACGCTCTGCTCAGAAGGCGGGCCGCCGCTGCTCTTGCCGAAGCCGCGATAATCGACGGCGAGCACCGAAAAGCCGAAGTCACGCAGCTGTTCGATGCGATAGAGCTGGCCGGTCAGATTCCAGCGCGAGCCGTGCAGATAAAGGATGGCGGGCGCGTTGCGTGAAGCCGCGGGCCACCACCACGCATGCAGCGTATGCTGCCCGTTGGCGGAAGCAACCGGCAGCTCGAACTCCTTCACGCCGAACGGCAAACCGTTGTACCAGCGCGCGATTCCCGGCTCGATGCGGAACACGAGATCGCGCTCCTTGTAGGCAAGAAACGAAAGACCGGCTGCAGGAAACGCCCCGAGTATCCCCGCCAGCAAGAGCAGGCTGAGCCACTTCGCTCTCAGCCAGTTCGAGAAGCGCAAAATCATGAGATAAGCAGTAAATTAGCTGTTCTTCTGAAAACGATGACAACGGAAAAGGCGAACGGTTCATCGACCGCTGCCATTGCCGCCTTCCACCCGAGCGCCGCCGGGCAGTGGTAGGATACCGCGTCCGCGCGCGCATCGTTGGTGACTTTTTTGATAGCGGTAAAGCGATATTTGTCCGAGCAGCCGACCGGGGCGCATCCATGATCGAAGTGCAGCAGTTGGGGCCGGGGTTCGCCGCCGAAGTACGCGGGGTGGGACTTGCCGATGTGGCCGCGGACGACGCCGCTTACGCGGCGGTCCGCAATGCGTTCGAAACGCATTCCGTGCTGCTCTTCCGCAATCAGCCGATCACCGACGAACTGCAGGTCGCGTTTTCGCGCCGCTTCGGGCCGCTCGAGATCGCGAAGGCCGCCTCCCTCGGCGAAGGCACTCCCTTCAGCATTCTGACCAACATCGATAGCGCGACCGGCGCATTGGTGGCGCCTGATCACAAGGAGGCGTTGCGCGCACGCGCGAATCAGCTGTGGCACACGGACAGTTGCTTCAAGGCGCCGCCCGCGCTCGCCTCAGTGCTTTCGGCGCGCACCATACCCGCAACCGGAGGCGAAACCGAGTTCGCTTCCATGCGCTGCGCGTGGGAGCGGCTGCCCGAGAGACGGCGCAGCGCGCTCGCCAACGCCTACGCGTGGCACGACTACGCGCATTCGCGGGGAAAGATCGCGCCGCATCTCGCATCGGAGCGCGAGAAAGCGGAGCTTCCGCCGGTCTCCTGGCGGATTCGCTGGCGCAACCCGGTGAACGGCCGCGACGCGCTTTACATCGCATCGCATACTTTTGCGATCGAGGGCATGCCGGAAGAAGACGCGGAGGCGCTGCTCGCCGAGTTGATCGATTTCATCACAGCGCCCGGGCACACCTACCTGCACCGCTGGCAGGCGGGCGATGTGATCATGTGGGACAACCGCGCGGTGCTGCATCGCGGCTGGCGGTGGCCCCCTGGCGAGCCGCGTTACATGATCCGCACGACGATATCGGCGAGCGACGCCGACGGCCTCGCCGAAATGTGGCCGCCGACGAGGCCCGACACAGCGGATCGTTTTAGTTCACCACGAGCTTGAGATCGCGAATCGTCTTGGCCCACTTCGCGTTCTCCTGATCGAGGAACTTGCCAAAGCTTTTCGGATCGGTCGCCACGATGTCGGCGCCTGCGCGCTGATACGCCGTCCGCACTTCCGGCGACTGGAGCAGCTTCGTCACTTCCCGGTGTATGCGCTGAATGGCTTCTTTGGGCGTTCCTTTCGGGGCAAGCAATCCTGTCCATAACGAGGCGTCGTAACCCGGCAGGATTTCTCCCAGGGATGGGACGTCCGGCAACTCGGGGGAGCGCTTGGTCGTCGTGACCGCAATGATCCTCACCTGCCCCGCTTTGTGGTTGGGCAGGATACTCGAGAGGCCGAGGCAGCCGATCTTGATCTGCCCCCCGAGGAGATCGGCGCGCACCGGACCACTACCCTTGTAGGGCACGTGCACCATGTCGATCCCCGCCATACTGACGAAAAGGGCCTGGAAGAGATGCATCGCGCCACCCTGCCCGGAGGATGCGTAATTGTGCTTGCCGGGCTCCTTCTTCGCCAAAGCGATCAGCTCCTTCACCGATTTCACGCCGAGCGACGGGTGCACGACCAGGCCGTAGGGCTGGCTCGCGATCTGCATGATGGGCTCGAAGTCCTTCAACGGGTGGAACTCCACCTTCTTATAGAAGTTCGGGGCGATAGTGTGCGGCGACCCTGTGCCGAGCAGGGTGTAGCCGTCCGGGGTGGATTTTGCGGCGATTTCGGTTCCGATCAGGCCGCCGGCGCCTGTGCGGTTGTCGATCACGACCTGCTGGCCGAGCACTTCAGGGAGCTTGTTTGCGACGATGCGTATCAGCACGTCGGTCGAGCCACCGGCGCCGAAGGGAACGATCATGCGTATGGGCTTGGTGGGATACGAATCGGCAAATGCAACTCCGGCGGCTATGCACGATACCGCGGCAACCAGCAGACCGGTTCCGCGACGTTTCAGCGATGCTTTCATGGATCCTCCTCGGTTTTGGTGTTGCGGCCGCCATGTTACCAAGGGGGTGCCCCGCGCAAAAGCGGGCGACTAATTGATCTGCAAGCCGGTTGCCTTGACCACCTTGCCCCACTTCGGCATTTCCGACTTCACCAGGTCGCCAAACGCCTTGGGGCCGAGGTAGTTCGCCTGCGCGCCGACGTTCTCGAAGGAGGCCCGCAACGCGGGATCCTTGAGCGCTTTCTGCGCAGCATCGTTCAACCTGGCGACCGCATTCCCGGGCGTTTTGGCGGGGGCAAGGAGGCCCAGCCACTGATCCGCATCGTACCCCTTCACGCCGGCCTCGGAAATCGTGGGCACGTTCGGGAGCTGAGGCGAGCGCACGGCGCTCGTCACGCCGAGCGCGCGGAGCCGGCTGTCCCGTATATGCTGGATCACGCTTGCGATTCCCGGGATGCTGACCGAAATCTGGCCGCTCAGGAGATCGGTGCGCGCCTGCCCGCTGCCCTTGTAGGGCACGTGGTTCATTTCTATTCCGGCCATCGTCGTGAAGAGCGCGGTGAAGAGATGCTGCGAGCTGCCGTTGCCCGACGAGGCGTAATCGATCTGCCCCGGTTTCGCCCTGGCAAGCGCGATCAATTCCTTCACCGACTTGACGGGAAGCGAAGGATGCACGACCAGCACGTTGGGCGAGGTCGCGAACTGGAGCACGGGAGTGAAATCGGCGACGGGATCGTAATTCAGCTTTTTGTAAAGGCTTGCGTTGATGGCATGGGTGTTCGAGACGAGCAGCAGCGTATACCCGTCGGGCGCCGCCTTTGCGACGAGTTCGGTTCCGATCGTGCTGCCGGCTCCGGGGCGATTGTCGACGAGCACCTGCTGACCGAGCGCCTCGGCGAGCCGCGGTGCGAGCATCCGGCCCGGCGTGTCGGCCGCGCCGCCGGGAGAGAACGGCACGACGATGCGGACCGGCCGGCTGGGATAGTTCTGAGCGTGCGCGGCGCAAGCCGCGACAGCGGAAGCCGCGGCAAGAACCGCTGCGGCCACAGGGACGGCGAGATTCATGATCCTCCTTTTGCTGCGATATGCGCGTCGAAAAGACCGCGAATGTTAGCAGAAGCTATGCGTGAAAACGCACTGCCCGGGGGCGGGTTCCGCGCGTGCTAATATCCCGCGTCCATCATCCGTGACGCGCTGGAGCAAGACGCTGCTTCGCATCAGGGGGCTCTCCAAATCCTACGGCGGGGCGCGGCCGCGCGTGATCCTGCGCGACATCGCCCTCGATCTCGAGCGCGGCGAATATGCAGCCGTTATGGGCGAATCGGGCGTCGGCAAGTCGACGCTGCTCAACCTCATCGCCGGTCTCGATCTTCCCGATGCAGGGAGCGTCGCGTTGAACGGCGTCGAAATCAGCGCTCTCGACGACGCGGCGCGCACGTTGCATCGCCGAGCGCATATCGGGTTTGTGTTTCAGGCCTTCCACCTTCTGCCGCATCTCACGGTTGCGCAGAACGTCGCGTTGCCGCTCTCGCTGAACGGCAGGGCCGCGCATGCGGTGCGCGAGCGCGTCGCGGAAATGCTGGCGGCCGTGGGCCTTGCCCCAGCCGCACAGAGCTATCCGCGCGAACTCTCGGGAGGCGAAATGCAGCGCGTCGCCATCGCGCGTGCGCTCGCGCATGGGCCGGTGCTCGTCCTCGCTGACGAGCCGACCGGCAACCTGGATCCCGATGCGGCGACCCAGGTGATGTCGCTGCTGCGGGAGCAGATCAAGGGACAGAACGCCGCCGGCATCGTCGTTACGCATTCCGAGCGGGTGGCGTCCACTGCCGATCGCGTGTTGACGCTCACGCCAGATGGTTTGCAACCGCGGGCCTCACGCGGAGACCCGCGATGAGCGCGCTGCGTTTTGACGCGGGCACGCGCTTCGCTCTCACCTATGCCCTCGTCGTCGGTCCCTTGCGCGCGAATCCCGGACGCCTCGTCCTCGCGATCGCGGCCATCGCGCTTGGTGTTGCGCTCGGCGTCGCGGTGCACCTCGTGAATACAAGCGCGGTGAACGAATTCGGTCTCGCCGCGCGCCATCTCGCGGGCGAGGCGGACCTGGTGGTGCGCGGGCCGCGCGCGGGCTTCGACGAAGCGCTCTATCCGCAGCTTGCACGGTTGCCCGGCGTGGAGGCGGCAAATCCCGCGGTCGAGCTCGACGTGCCGCTCGCCGGACGCGAAGCCTCGATACGCATGCTCGGTTTCGACCCGCTGCGAGCCGCCACCGTGCAACCGGCGCTCCTGCCCAGCCGCACCGGCACGGTAGGCGAGCTCCTCGAAGGCGACACGGCACTGCTCAGTCCGGAAGCTGCACAATGGCTCGCGCTTCAGCCCGGAGATGCGCTACGCGTGACCGTCGGCACCGAAACCGTCGCGTTCAGGATAGCCGGTCTCCTGCCGCACGAAGCATACCGCCAGCGGCTCGCCGTCATCGACGTCGCAACGGCGCAGTGGCGGCTCGGGCGGCTCGGGCGGCTCAATCGGATCGATCTCAAGCTCACGCCGGGCGTCGACGTGAGCACCTTCAGGGACAATCTCGAAAACATCCTGCCGCCCGGCGTGCATGCTTCGACGCCGGACAAGGAAGCGCGGCGCACTGCGGACCTCTCGCGCGCTTATCGGACGAACCTCGACATGCTTGCGCTCATTGCGCTCTTCACGGGCGCGTTTCTGGTGTTCTCGTCCCAGGCGCTCGCGCTGCTGCGCCGCCGCTCGCAACTCGCGCTGCTGCGCGCGATCGGCGTCACGCGCTTGACCTTGACGGGCCAGCTTGTCGCCGAAGGCATCGTGATCGGCGCGCTCGGCGCGGCTGCGGGCGTTGCCCTCGGTTACTTCCTCGCCAACTACGCGATTGCGGCTGTCGGCGCGGACCTCGGCGCCGGTTACTTTCATTCGGTCGCGGCCGACATTGCGGCCGACCCGCACGCGCTGCTCGCGTTCTTCGCTCTGGGTGTGGGATTCGCAGTTCTCGGCGCCGCCCTCCCCGCATGGGAGGCGGCCGGCCGGCCGCCGGCACAGGGTTTGCGCGCAGGCGACGAAGAGGAAGGACTGCGGCGCACGCGTACCGCGCGCTGGGGCGCTGCCGCGCTTCTCGCCGCTGTTCCGTGCGCTCTGATGCCGCCGCTTGACGGCCTTCCGGTCGGCGGTTACGTCGCGATCGCGCTTATTCTGAGCGGCAGCGTGCTCGTGATGCCGGCACTTGCCGCGCGTTGCGTCGAGCGGCTTCCGGCCCCTGCGCGTGGTCCCGCGAGCCTCGCCCTCGCGCAGCTCAAAGGCACGCCGCGCCAGGCAGCGATCAGCATCGCCGCCATCGTCATCAGCATGAGTCTCATGGTATCCATGCTGATCATGGTGAGCTCGTTCCGGCTCTCGCTCGACGCATGGCTCGAACAGATGCTGCCGGCGGATCTCTATCTGCGCGTCGGCGGTGGCGGGGAGACCGGCTATCTCACACCGCAGGAACAGTGGCGCATCGCTGCGACGCCAGGTATCGTCCGCGCCGATTTTCTCCGCAGCCAGAACCTGCTGCTCGACTCGACACGCGCCCCGGTGACGCTGCTCGCGCGAGCGATCGACGCGAGCGAAGCAAACAAGACGCTGCCTCTCTCGACCCGCACGCTCGTTCTGCACCCCGGCGACCCTCCTCCTGTGTGGGTCTCGGAAGTGGCGGCGGATCTCTACGGGTTTCGCGTGGGCGAGCGTGTCGAGCTTCCGATCGGCGATCGCTCGCATCGTTTCACTGTCGCCGGGATCTGGCGCGATTACGCCCGGCAGAACGGCGCGATCGTCATGGAACGCGATCGTTACATCGCCCTTACGGGCGACCGGCTTGTCAACGATGCTGCATTGTGGCTTGCGCCCGAGGCTTCCCCGGGTGAAGTCCAGGAGCGTATCCGCGATCGGCTCGGCGCAAGCGAGCGCGTCGAGCTCTCCACGACCCGGGAAGTGCGCGACGCGTCGCTTGCGCTCTTCGACCGGACCTTCGCCATCACCTATGCGCTCGAAGCCGCTGCGATACTCGTTGGCCTTTTCGGCGTGAGCGTGAGCTTCAGCGCACAGACCCTTGCGCGGAGGCGCGAGTTCGGCGTGCTGCGCCACCTCGGCATGACGCGGCGCGAGATCGGCGCGATGCTCGGTATCGAGGGCGCCCTCGTCACCGCGCTGGGCGTTGCATTCGGGCTCGCTGTGGGCTGGGTGATCAGTGTCGTCCTCATCCATGTCATCAACCGGCAGTCTTTCCACTGGAGCATGGAGATGCACATGCCATGGGCCCCGCTCGCGGCGCTCGCTGCAGCGATCGTTCTCTCCGCGGCCCTTGCCGCAGTGTGGAGCGGCCGGCCGGCGATGCGTGATACGGTCGTGCGAGCCGTGCGCGAAGATTGGTGAGCGGGTGAGGCTAACACCATGCGAAGACGCGACCTGTTGATCGGATTGGGCAGCGCGTTGCTCGCGCCGCGCAGTTTCGGGGAACCAGGGACTTCGCGCAATGCTCCGCCGGCATCGCCGGCGTCGTTTGCGCCCGTCGTGCCGGGTTACCGGATGCGTTTTCCGCACGATGAGGGCAGCCACCCCGAATTTCGCCTCGAGTGGTGGTACGTGACAGGCTGGCTCAATCCCGACACGCCGCGCCCGCTCGGTTTCCAGATCACCTTCTTCCGTGCGCGGCCCGAGTCGCGGCACGATAACCCGAGCGCGTTCGCGCCGCGCCATATCATGATCGCGCACGCGGCGCTCTCCGATCCAGCGAACGGCCGCCTGCTTCACGACGAGCGCGCGGCGCGCGCGGGCTTCGGACTCGCCGGAGCGGAGGAAGGCCGCACGCAGGTATGGATCGACGATTGGTCGTTGGCGGAGCGCGAAGGCGCCTACTACGCTTCGATAGCGTGGCACGAAGCGCGATTCGACCTCGCGCTCGAGCCCCGGCAGCCGCCGCTCCTGCAGGGTGAGGACGGATACAGCCGTAAAGGCCCTGCGCCGCTTTCCGCGAGCTATTACTACAGCATTCCCCACCTCGCCGTACATGGCACGTTGCGGCACAAGGGAAGTCCCGACAAGTTCGCAGGCACTGCGTGGCTCGACCACGAGTGGTCGTCGCAATACATGGACGAGCGCGCGGTCGGCTGGGACTGGACCGGCATCAACCTCGACGACGGCGCGGCGCTGATGCTGTTTCGCATGCGCGATCGCGACGGCGGGCAGTTCTGGGCGGGCGGCACGCTGCGACGCGCCGATGGAGCGCTGCGGGTCTATTCTCCTTCAGAGATACAGTTTACGCCGGGCCGCGTATGGCGCTCCCCGCGCACGGGAACGATTTACCCCGTATCGTGGCGGCTCGCCGCGGGTGGCCTGACCCTCGCCATCGAACCCCTCATGGACGATCAGGAGCACGACACGCGCGCTTCATCGGGCACCATCTACTGGGAAGGAGCGGTGCGCGCCTCGCTCGCGGGTAAAGAAGTCGGCCGCGGCTATCTCGAACTTACCGGCTACTGGCGACGCGTAAATCTCTCTGGGCTCGAAATGCGCCAGCCGTGCTATCTGCTGCCGGCGTAGTACTCCACGCGGCGCTCGAGCGCCGCGATCGTTTCGGAGACGGCGAAAGCAAAGAGGAACACGACGAGCACCAGCGCCCAGAACTCCTCCATCAGGAAGTGCTGGGAGTAAAGCTCGAAAAGCTCGCCCACGCCGATGATGGCGACGAGCAGCTGACCGATCACCACGCCTTTCACACCGCGGATGGCGCCCAGGCGCACGCCGGCGAGGATTTCCGGAAGCGCGCTCAATACCAGCACCTTGGTGTAGAGCTGGTGACGCCTGGCACCGAAAGAGCGCGCCATTTCGACCAGCGAGCGGTCGGCGTGCTGCACGCCGACCTGCGTGTCGAGCGTGATGACGAATACCGCGAAGAGGAATACCGTGACGACGACGGTCGTCTCCCCTATCCCGATCACCGCCATAAGTATCGGCACGAGCGCGGATATCGGTGCGCTTACGAAGATATTCACCCACATCCCCAGGATGCGCCCCATGAGCCGCACGCGAGCCATCAGGAAACCGAGCGGGATCCCGACCGCAAGCGCGCATGCCATCCCGATTGCGAACGAGCGCAGTGAAATCATGGCGGCCGTCGCGAACTTCTCGCTCCAGACCACCGACATGCCGGTCGTGATCACGCGGGAGAACGGGGGGACTACCGTCGAAAGCCCGGCGCGGCCGGCAAGCTCCCAGATGACGAGCCACACCACCAGCGCATAGACCATCGGTATTCTTCTGCCGAAAAGGGTCATGTTTGCGCTCTACGCGACATACTGCTTCAGCATCTGCCAGATTTCGTCCACGGTATCGAGGTAGCGCTGGTTGCGCCGGATCGCGTCGGGGCCGCCGCTGCGCTCGATCTCGGGACGCATGATGCGCGATAACCGGCCCGGGCGCGGCGAAAGCAATACGATCTGGTCGGACAGGTACGCCGCCTCCTCGATGCTGTGGGTCACGAAGATCACCGTCTTCTGGTGATGCTGCAGCAGCCCCAGGAGATCCTCCTGGAATTTGCGCCGCGTCTGCTCGTCGACGGACGAGAACGGCTCGTCCATGAGTATGATGTCGGCGTCCACCGCCAGTGCACGCGCAAGCCCCACCCGCTGTCGCATCCCGCCCGACAACTGGTTGGGGTAGCTTCCTTCGAAGCCGGCGAGGCCCACTTCGGCGATCTGCTTGCGGGCGATCTCGTGGCGCTCGGCCGGCGGGACACCGCGCAGTTCGAGACCGAACGCGACGTTTCTGAGCACGGTGGCCCAGGGAAGCAGCGCAAAGTCCTGGAAAACGAACGCGCGTTCCGGCCCCGGACCTTGCACGCGCTTCCCTTTGACCCATACTTCACCGGAGTTGGACGGGATCAGGCCTGCGATGATCTTGAGCAACGTCGTCTTGCCGCAGCCGCTCGGGCCCAGCAAGGTGCTCAACCTGCCGGGGGGAAATTCGATCGATACGTCCCTCAGCGCTTCCACCCCGCTGTCATACGTCTTGCCCAATCCCTTTACTTCGACTATCGCTTCCCCCCGCATCACTACGATCCCCGTATCTCAGGCGGAAACAGCCTGCGTTCGAGCCGCTCGAGCCCGAAAATGGCAAGCGCCGCCACCGCGATGATCGAGCCGATCGCGGCGAACATCTTTGCGTAATCCGCCACCGAGCTGTGATAGGTGATGAGGTCGCCCACCCCTGTTGGCGTGATGAGCAGCTCGGCTATCACGATGCCTATGAATCCCATTGCGAGCCCGAGCCTCAACCCGGTGAAAATGAGCGCAGCCGCATGCGGAAGGACGATCTTCATCACTGTCTGTCGCTGCGTTCCGAGAAAAGCCCGGCACATCTGAATGAGGGACGGATTGGTGTTGCGGATGCCCTTGTAGGAGTTCATGACGATCACCGGGGCGGCGAGGAAAACCACGGCAAGCACCTTGGATGTGAAGCCGATGCCGTAGAGATACGTGATGAGCGGAATGATCGCTGCCATAGGCGCCGCCTGCAGGATGATGAAGAGCGGAAGCGAGAACCACTCCACCGTGCGCGATAGCCCCATTCCCACGCCGAAGCCAACGCCCGCGACGCCGCACAGGACGATGCCGATCGCGAGCGGCTGCAGGGTCGAGGCATAGGCTTTAGCCAAGCTCCCGTCCGCGACCATCTCGCCGAGGGCGACAGCGGTATGGGTGAAAGGCGGGAAGGCGGCACTCATCGGCCAGCGCCCGGCAAGCTCCCAGAGTCCGAAGAAGAGCGCGAAGGATAGGACCTGCCAGAAGAGCGGGCGCGACGCGAGGGCGCGCAGTCTCGTGTGCACACCCTCGCCGCCGACGGCCGCAACCGGGCGGCGCGGCGAAAGCCTGCGCCGGGTAGCCTCGGTACGCGCCAACTACTTGACCTTGCCGAGCGCTGCCTTGAGCGGCGCCAAATCCCAGAAGTCCGCCACGTTGAGGCTCTCGCCCTTCAGCGCGCCGGAAAGGTGGAAGAACTCCAGGTCGTTCTTCGCCGCGCGCTCGCCTCCACCGTCGTTCGGGAAGATGCCGTTCTTAACCGCCTCGTCGAAGTAAGGCTCGATTTCCGCCTCGAGCTTGCCCGGCAGGTCCTTGAGCAGCCCCAGTTTTTTGCGCTCCGCCACCATCGCCTTCGGGTTCTTGTTGATCTCGCGGTTCACGCGGATCAATTCCTCCAGCAGAATCGCGACGGCACCCTGGTTCTTGTCGAGGAACGCTTTCGTCGCGAAGAGCGCTTCGTCGCTCGCCTTGACATCGCCCATCGGCAGGATGGTGAACTTGCCTGGCGCCTCTTTCATCACGTAATTCTTGTTGGAGGCATCGAGTATCGTCGCCTTGATCGTGCCCTTGAGCAGCCCGAGCGCACGCACATTGGAGCCGGGAACGAAGCTCACGTTCTTGTAATTGATCTTGTGCTCCTTCGCCATCAACCGCATGATCGCTTCCGTTCCCGAGCCGCGGGCGTGCACCACGATCTCCTGTCCGTCGAGATCCTTCCAGCTCTTGTAGTGCTCGTTGGCCACGATCGGAAAGAACTGCAGAGCGCTCAGCTGGTAGAAGAAGCGGATCGGCACCTTTACCTTCTGCACCGCCGCATAGGGGGTGCCCTGCCCGATGTCCGCCTGGCCGTTGATGACCGCCTGGGTCGCCACCTCCTCGCTCTTGAAGGAAGTGATCTCAACCTCGACGCCGCGTTTCTTCGCGCGCTCCACCGCGACGAGCAGCGGCAATTCGTCGATGGAGACAACGTCGCCCAAAGCGTAGCGGATCTTGGTGCGGGTCTGCGACCAGGCATCGCCCGCGAGCAGGGTTCCGGCGAGCAACGCGAGTACGGGCGCAGACAGCATCAACCTTGTCAGTCCAACCATGGTGCCCTCCTTGGTGTGTGTCATGAAGAACGGGGTGCCGAAGCCGGTGGTGCCGTTTCGGGATGGCGCGACAAGCTAGCAGGGGGTCCAGTGCGTGTCAATTATGCGCGCATGGGCACCCGCTTGACGACAATTTTCCGAACGCCATGATATGCTGCAAGCGTTTCGAAGGGGGAGCGTTCCGTGCCGGGACGGGAGTCTTGCGTATGACGCTGTTGCGCGCGCTCGGGGTATGCGGCTGAAGCCGACTGGAATACTTAGTCGCGCCTCAACAGCGTATGCGGTCCTGTCCATCGGGCTCCTCCTTTCCATCGCTGCCGCGTGGCTGGTCGAAAAGCAGGTTCAGCACGAGGCACGCCTCAAATTCGAAGGCATGGTCAGCGACTGGCCGGACGCGATCGAATCGCGGATCCGCGCATACGGCGACATCCTCCTCGGCATACGGGGGATGTACATCGCCGCCGATTCCGTGAGCCGCGCGGAATTTCGAAGCTATATCGCAAGCCTCGATCTCAACCGCCGCTATCCCGGCGTACAAGTCATCCACTACGGCAAGCGCATAACCGCTGCCGAGCGGCACGCGTTCGAAGAAGCGGTGCGCGCCGATCGCAGCGTCGATTCCCGGGGCTACCCCGACTTCGCCATAAAGCCGGCAGGAGCGCGTGCGGAGCATGTGGTCGTGAAGTACGTCGAGCCCATGGCCGGCAACGAGACCGCGCTGGGCCTCGATCTCGGCGGAGATCCAGTGCGGCTCGCCGCGCTCGAGCGCACCCGGGACTCGGGCAAGCTCACTGCGTCGGGCACCATCGCGCTGGCGCACGACCCGAAAAAGCACCCGGGCTTCGCCATGCGCCTGCCGATCTATCGGCCGGGAATGCCGGTCGATACCGTCGAAGAGCGCCGCAAGGCTTTCACCGGGGTCGTGAGCGCCTCGTTCGTCGTGCTCGATCTCATGCGCGGCGTGTTCGGCGAGCAGTCCCTCCAGATGATCCGCGTGCAGATCCATGACGCGGGATTCGTGGACAGCCTCGAGGGGCCGCAGCCACCTTCACCTGCGAATCTCATGTTCGACAGCGAACGCCTGCTCAGCGGCGCGGCGGCGAAGAACCATCCTTCGCAAGCCTACACAGAGCTTGCGGGTAGAGGCGCCATCGAGGTCGGGGGACGCCGCTGGAACCTGTCGTTCCACGCGCGCGCGCCCTTCGTCGATCCTTCGACCCGCTGGCTGCCGTGGGCGGCCCTCGCGGGCGGCTGCATTATCAGCGTGCTGCTCTTCGGGCTGACGCGCTCGCTCGCAACGTCCGGGAGCCGGGCGCTCGCGCTTGCGAACCGCATCACCGAGGACCTGCGCGAAAGCGAAGCGAGGCTCGCTGAAGCGCAGCGCATGACCCAGCAGCTGATCGAAGTCCTGCCGAATCCCGTTTTCTTCAAGGACACCGACGGTCGCTACATCGGCGTCAATAAGGCATGGGAGCGCTATTTCGGCATCTCCCGCGAGAGCTTCATTGGCAAGACGGTATTCGAGCTCTACCCCGACGACCCGGAGGTTGCCCGGCGCCTCGAAGCAATGGACCGGGTCCTCTGGCGCAGTCCCGGCTCCCAGACGTACGAGACCTCGATCACCACGCCGGACGGCAAGCGGCACGACGCCATTTACTACAAGGCCACGTTCAGCCGCGCCGATGGCGCGGTGGCCGGGCTCATCGGCACGATCGTGGACATCACGGAAAGAAAGGAGCTCGAGCGTCGCTATCGCGAAACCTTCGACCAGGCCGCGGTCGGCATCGTCCATACCTCATTGGACGGAAACTACCTGCAGGTGAACCAGAAGTTCTGCGAGATGCTCGGCTATACCGAGTCCGAGCTCGTCGGTCGTCCTGCGGCCGAATTCACGCATCCTGATGACCGCGAAAAAGGCCGGCAATCGCGCCACCTCATGTGGGAAGGCAAGCTCAGGAACTTCATCGAAGAGAAACGCTACGTGCGGAAAGACGGCAGCGTCATGTGGACGAGCCGCACCGTCTCGCTCGCGCGCGATGCCGGCGGCACCCCGATGTACTTCATCCGGGTGATCGAGGACATCACCGAGCGCAAGGAGATCGAACAGCGCTATCGCGCGACCTTCGACAACGCGCCTGTCGGCATCATGCATACCGCGGTCGACAGCTACCGCATCCTGAGCGCGAACCACAAGCTCGCAGAGATGCTGGGTTACACGCAGGAGGAGCTGCTGGGGATGACGAGCACCGAGGTCGTACATCCCGATTACCGTTTCTCCGACCGGGCGAAGTATCTGGATCCGATGCGCAACGAGGAGCTGCAATCGTTCGCATCCGAGCGCAAGTTCCTGCGCAAGGACGGATCTTCGATCTGGGTGAACCGCACGGTGTCGCTCGTTCGGGACGCGGCAGGCAATCCGCTCTACTTCATCCGCATAGTCGAGGATATCTCGGAGCGCAAACAGGCGGAGGAAGTGCTGGTGCGCGAGCGCGCGCTGCTGCGCGCCATCATCGACACCGTTCCCGATTTCATCTACGTGAAGGACGTCTACGGCCGTTTCCAGCTTGCTAACAAGGCGTGGCTCGCGGAGCGCAACCTGGGCCGCGAGGACGTAGCCGGCAAGACGGTCTTCGATATCTTCCCGCCCGACATGGCGGAACGAAGCGCGATGCAGGATGCCGGGATCATCCAGACCGGCGTCGCGATGATCGAGAAGGAGCAGGCCGTCACGCTGAGGCGTCCCGACGACACGGCCGACATCCGGTGGGCAGCGGTGACCAAGGTGCCGATGCGGGACGCCGCCGGCAATATCGTCGGGACGGTCGGCATCAGCCGCGACATCACCGAGCGCAAGCTCTCGGTGCAGCGGCGCGAAATGGAGCATGCGGTGACTCGGGTGCTTGCGGAAGCCGAGACGCTGGCCGAAGCGATACCGAAGATCATCCAGACCATCTGCGAGACGATGGGCTGGCATTGCGGCGCGCGCTGGCAGATCGACAACGAGGCGGGGCTGCTGCGCTGCCGCGAGACCTGGGGCATCGACACGCCGGAAATCAGGGCGTTCGTCGCCGCAACCCGGGAGCGCGCAGTCGAGCCCGTGCCGGTCGGACAAGGGCTCGTGCGCCGCACGTATGCCGCGCGCAAACCCGTCTGGATTACCGACATCACCCGGGATGAAGCGTTCAAGCGGCGGGCGCTCGCGGCGCAGGCCGACCTGCACGGGGCGTTCGGCTTTCCGCTCATCGGCGGCAATGAAGTGCTGGGGGTAATGGAGTTCTTCCACCGCGATGCGCGGGAGCCCGACGACATGTTGATCCAGATCGCCGAGTCGATCGGAAGCCAGATCGGGCAGTACATGGTCCGCATGCAGGCCGAGGAAGCGGTGAAGTTCGTCGCGACCCATGACGCGCTGACCGGGCTTCCCAACCGCATCATGTTCAACCAGCGCCTGCGCCACGCGCTCACCCAGGCCGAGCGCTACAGGTGGCGGCTCGGGGTGTTCTTCATCGACCTCGATCGCTTCAAGATCATCAACGATACGCTCGGGCACGAGGCCGGCGACCATCTTTTGCGCGAGGTGGCGAAGCGCCTTACTGACAACCTGCGCGCCGCCGACACCGTGGCACGGCTCGGTGGAGATGAGTTCGTGGTGCTCGTCGAGCAGGTGACCGATGCACACGACCTCGCGGGCATTGCCCAGAAACTCATCACCGCACTGAGCGCGGGCTTTCGGCTTTCAGGCGAGGAATATCACGTCACGGCGAGCATGGGCGTTGCGAGTTATCCCGACGATGGCGCGGACGTGCAGACGCTGCTCAAGAATGCGGACATCGCGATGTACCGGGCGAAGGAACAGGGGCGCAACGCGTTCCAGTTCTACTCGGCGCAGATGAACGTGCATTCCCTCGAGCGGCTCACGCTGGAGTCGGGCCTGAGACGCGCGCTGGAGCGGCAGGAACTCGTACTGCACTACCAGCCGCAGGTGGACATCCGGCGCGGGCACATCACGGGAATGGAAGCGCTCGTGCGCTGGCAGCATCCGGAGCTCGGGCTCGTCCCGCCCGAACGCTTTGTTCAGATCGCCGAGGAAACCGGCCTCATCGTGCCGCTCGGCGAATGGGTGCTGCAGACCGCCTGCGCGGCACAGGGCGCATGGCAAGCGCTCGGCATTCCCGCCATCCGCGTCGCGGTGAATCTTTCGCCCCGCCAGTTCGTGCATGGCGATCTGCTGAAGGACGTCATGCAGGCGCTCGAGCAGACCCGCTGTCACGCAGCCCACCTCGAGCTCGAAATCACGGAGAGCATGGTGATGCACAACCCCGAGCGCGCTGTCGAGCTCATCCAGCAGTTGAAGGATATGGGCGTGCGGGTGGCGATCGACGACTTCGGTACGGGTTACTCCTCACTCGCGTATCTCAAGCGCTTTCCCATCGACAGCGTCAAGATCGACCGCTCCTTCATCCTCGATATCCCCGGCGACAAGGGTGACGTCGCCATCACGCAGGCCGTCATCGCGATGGCGCACAGCCTCGGACTCAAGGTCATCGCCGAGGGCGTGGAAACGCGGCAGCAGTTCAACTTCCTGCGCCGGCACCGCTGCGACGAAATGCAGGGCTACTACTTCAGCGCGCCGCTGCCTGTGGAGCAGGCGACGAACCTGCTCATCCAGCGGCAGGTGAGCAACGCCTGACGCGCCGCTTTACGTGGCGAAGAGCGCCTGCAGCACCCATCATGCTCGCGAGCAGCGCGTTTTCGAGCCACAGCGCGGGCACCGTGAGAACGAGGGCGATGTCCGAGAACCAGAGAAAGTTGACGAGCGGGTACTTGACGGCGTACACGCCCGCCGTGACCGCTGTGAACGCCGTGTAAAGAAGCTTGAGCCAGAGCGGGATTGCATCCATGGGCC
>CAMPGR010000018.1 GCA_946885605.1 uncultured Pseudomonadota bacterium | reverse complement strand
CCAGGAAGATCTGACCGTCGGTGATCGAGATGACGTTGGTCGGCACGAACGCCGTCACGTCCCCGGCCTGCGTTTCGATGATCGGCAGCGCGGTGAGCGAACCGGTCCTGCCTTTGACGTGACCCTTGGTAAACTTCTCGACATAGTTGGCGTTCACGCGCGCCCCGCGCTCGAGCAGCCGTGAATGCAGATAGAAGATATCGCCCGGATACGCTTCGCGGCCCGGTGGGCGGCGCAAGAGCAGCGACACCTGACGATACGCCCACGCTTGCTTGGTCAAGTCGTCGTAGATGATGAGCGCGTCCTGGCCGCGATCGCGGAAATACTCGCCCATGGTGCAACCCGAGTAGGGGGCGATGTACTGCATCGCCGCAGATTCCGAAGCGGGAGCGGCGACGACGATCGTGTAGTCCATCGCGCCATACTCTTCGAGCTTCCGCAGCACGTTCTTGATGGTCGAGGCCTTCTGGCCGATCGCAACGTATATGCAGAAGAGATCCTTGCCCTTCTGGTTGATGATCGTATCGACTGCCACAGCCGTCTTCCCCGTCTGACGGTCGCCGATAATGAGCTCGCGCTGACCGCGGCCGATCGGCACCATCGAGTCGATCGCCTTCAATCCGGTCTGGACCGGCTGCGAGACCGATTGCCGCGCAATCACGCCCGGCGCCACCTTTTCGATCACGTCGGTCATCTTCGCGCTGATCGGCCCCTTGCCGTCGATCGGCTGGCCGAGCGCGTTCACGACGCGGCCGATAAGCTCGGGACCCACCGGCACTTCGAGAATGCGCCCGGTCGTTTTGACTGTATCGCCTTCCGTGATGTGCTCGTATTCGCCGAGCACGACCGCGCCGACCGAGTCGCGCTCGAGGTTGAGCGCGAGCCCGAAGGTGTTGCGCGGGAATTCGAGCATCTCGCCCTGCATCGCATCCGCCAGTCCGTGGATGCGGCAGATGCCGTCGGTCACGGACACGACGGTGCCTTGCGTGCGCGCTTCGACCGTCGTCGCGAGGTTCTGGATCCGGCTCTTGATGAGTTCACTGATCTCGGAGGGATTGAGCTGCATGTACGACTCCTAATGGGTGAGCGCGACCGCCATCGCATCAAGCTGGCCGCGCACCGTGGCATCGATCACCTTGTCGCCGATGATGATTCGCACCCCGCCGATCAGCTGCGGGTCGACTTCGACCTCCGCGCTGATCTTGCGGCGATACTTCGCTTCGAGGCGCGCCAGCAGGTGCTCGAGTTGCGAGTTGTCGAGAGGAAACGCGGAAAAGATCCTGGCCTCCAGGATACCCTCGTGCTCGCGCCGCAGGTCCTCGTAGAGCGCCCGGATTTGGGGCAGCAGCGCGAGCCGGTCGTTTGCGATAAGGACCTGCAGAAAATTGCGGCCGGTGCCGTCCACACTGTCGCCCGCTATGCCGAGGATCAGCGCCTCGAGCTGCTGCGGGCTCACATTGGGGTCGCCGATCAGGGCCTGCATCTGCGGATCCTGCACCACGCTCTCCAGCACCCGCAGCATGCGTGACCAGCTTTCCAGATCGTTCTTCTCGCGTGCGAGCTTGAATACTGCCTCGGCGTAAGGACGCGCGATGGTTACCGGTTCTGCCATGATGTCAGAGCTGGCTTTCCACGCTGCGCAGCAGGTCGGCGTGCGCCTTGGCATCGACCTCGCGCCTCAGAATCTGCTCCGCGCCGGCAACGGCGAGCGCCGCGACCTGGCCGCGCAGCATTTCCTTTGCCCGCGAGATCTCCTGCTCGATCTCGGCTTTCGCCCCCGCTACAAGCCGTTCGCCCTCGGCCCGCGCCGCATCCTTTGCTTCTTCGATGATTTCCACCGAGCGCTTTTCTGCCTGCGCAAGAATATCCTGTGTCTGCTGTCGTGCGTCGCGCAGCAACTCGGCTGTCCGCTTGGAGGCCTCTTCGAGATCCTGCTTGCCGCGTTCAGCGGCCGCCAGGCCCTCGGCGATCTGCTTCTGACGTTGCTCGATCGCGCGCAAGAGCGGCGGCCATACGAACTTGACCGTGAACCAGATAAACAGCGCAAACGTGAGCGCCTGCGCGAACAACGACAGGTTGATGTTCACGAATAGTTCCCGCCGTTAGTGACCTGATCCGCCACCGTCAACCCTGAACCACGCCGAGCAACGGGTTGCCGAATGCAAACAGCATCGCGAGACCCACGCCGATGATGAACGACGCGTCGATGAGGCCGAGCAGCAGGAAAACCTTCACCTGCAACTGCGGCATAAGTTCCGGCTGGCGCGCAGCTCCCTCGAGAAAGCGTCCCGCCATGATGCCAATGCCGATACATGCGCCGGCAGCGCCGAGACCGATCATCAGTCCGATACCAATGCCGGTATAGGCCTGGATCATCGCCAACATTTGCAGTTTCTCCATTGTTCGCTTCCTTTCCTTTCTCGTGTGGTGAGTAGCAGCGTTCCGGGGAGGATCAGTGACCTTCGTGCGCCATTGAGATGTACACGACGGTGAGCATCATGAAGATGTAGGCCTGCAGCACGACGATCAGGATGTGAAAGATCGCCCAGCCGAGGCCCAGAGCGGTTGCGAAGATGGTGCCCGCCAGGCTTGTGGCGGCCCACAGCCATAGCAGCAGGAAAATGATCTCGCCCGCGTACATGTTCCCGAAGAGCCGCAGCGAGTGGGAGAGCGGCTTGGACACATACTCCACCGCATTGAACATGAGGTTCGCGGGCCACAACACGGGATTGCTGCCGAAGGGCGCGCAAAACAGTTCGTGTATCCAGCCGCCCAACCCCTTTACCTTGACGCTGAAGAAGATCATCAGCAGCCACACCGACAGCGCCAGCGCAAAAGTGGTGTTGACATCGGCCGTCGGCACCGGCCGCCAGAAGTGAATGTGAAGCATCCGGTCGAAAAGCACCGTGGAGATCCAGTCGATCGGCAGGAAATCCATCGCGTTCATGAGGAGCACCCACACGAACACGGTGAGTGCGGCCGGCGCGATGAAGCGATGGCGGTCGCCGTGCAGAAATATGCTCTTCACCTGCTCGTCCACAAAGTCCACGGCGAGCTCGACAAAAGCTTGACGGCGGTTCGGCACGCCGGCGGTGGCCCCGCGCGCAACCCACCACAGGAAACCCAGCGAGACCACGCCCAACACCACCGCGGTGATGAGCGTATCGACGTGTAACGTCCAGAACCCGCCGTCGCCAATCGGCTGGCTGTTGAACGTCAGGTGGTGGGCAATGTATTGACCTGGTGTCAGTTCCTGGGTGGCCATGAGCTAGCAATGGCGACCTAGCGGTCGCGCACTATAAACCCCATCGTGGACAGAATGACTGTCAGGAAGAACGTTCCAAAAAAAGCGCCCGGCACAACCTGCGTGTAGAGCGCGAGCACCAGCCAGAGTTGCGCAACGATCAGAACCACCTTGACCGCCTCGGCCCTGACAAGGGCGTATAACGCCGCGCCCGCGGTCCTGCTTTCGCCTCTCAGAGCGAGCCACGCAGACGCGGCACCGGCCACAATGTTGATGACCCCTCCCAACAGGGCCGAATACGCGCCGTGAGACCCTTGCCAGAATGCGGCAATCAACGCTGATACGACAGCGGCGTAAAGCTGCCACCGCAACACGGTGCGGACGGGCTTGCCTCCGCTATGGAGCGCCACGTGAATCGCCGCAAACCAAACTTTTGAATTATACGCGGGCGCGCGCCTGAGCGTCAAAAGAAGCGTTGCCCTTCCGCCTCTTACGGCGCGAGCTTCGCGATCAGCGCATCGAGCTGATCGAGAGTCGCGTAGCTGATGACGAGCCTGCCGCTGCCGCTCCGGGCACCCGCTTTGATCTCGACCGTCGTACCGAGACGATTCGAAAGCTCCTCTTCCAGCCGGGCGATATCCTGATCGCGCTTGTGCCGCTCGCGAGCGCGCGGCGCTTTGTTGCCTGCGACGGCCCGGCGCTCGACGTCGCGCACGGAGAGCCCGCGTTCGGCAGCTTCGCGTGCGAGCTCGATCTGTCGCGCGACAGGAAGCGCGAGCAGAGCGCGCGCGTGCCCCATGTCGAGCCGGCCCTCGGCTACCAGCTCACGAACGGGCGGCGCGAGCTCGAGCAGCCGCAACAGGTTGGTCACCGCCGATCGCGAGCGGCCCAATACCTGCGCCGCCTCGGCGTGCGTCATGCTGAACTCATGCAGCAGACGCTGGATGCCGGCAGCCTCTTCCAGCGGATTGAGGTCCTCACGCTGGATGTTCTCTATGAGCGATACGGCGAGCGCCTGGCGATCGGGCACTTCACGCACCAATACCGGGGCCGTTGCGAGACCCGCCATGCGCGCAGCGCGCCACCGCCGCTCGCCGGCTATGATCTCGTAGCGTTCATCTCCCAGCGGGCGCACCAATATGGGTTGCATGACGCCATGCGCCTTGATCGACGCGGCCAATTCGCCAAGCGCTTCCTGGTCCATGCGCGTACGCGGCTGGTACTTGCCCGGCTGAAGCGCGTCGATTGGAAGATCGCGCAGCTGGTCACTTCGCGCGGGGGACTCGTCCCCCGCCGCGAGCAAGGCATCCAGTCCTCGCCCCAAACCTCGCATTTTTGCCATGGTCGTCGCCTCCTACGCCGCCTGCGCGGTGCGGTTCAGCATCTCGCCCGCCAGGGCTATATATGCCTGGGCGCCTTTGGAGTTGCGGTCGAACTTGAGCGCCGGCACGCCAAAGCTCGGCGCTTCGGCAAGGCGCACGTTGCGCGGGATCACCGTGCGATACACCTTGTCGCCGAAATGCTCGATCAACTGCGCCGAGACCTGCTGCGCGAGCGTATTGCGCGGGTCGTACATGGTGCGCAGCAACCCTTCTATATGCAGGGCGGGATTCAGATGTGCCCGCACTTTTTTGATCGTCGCGACGAGATCGCTCAACCCCTCGAGCGCATAGTACTCGCATTGCATGGGAATCATGACCGCGTGGGCGGCCGTCAATCCGTTGACGGTGAGCAGGTTGAGCGCAGGCGGACAATCGATCAGAACGAAATCGTACTGGGCTTCCACTTGCGCCAGCGCATCGCGCAGCCGCGTCTCGCGATGCTCGATCTCCACCATCTCCACTTCGGCGCCCGCCAAGGCTCGATTCGCCGGAAGGACCTCGTATCCACCGTTGACGCTCCGCACTCGCGCCTCGGTAATCGCGCAGCCGCCGAGCAGCACCTGGTATACGGTCTTCGCAGCAGCGTGCTTGTCGATGCCGCTTCCCATGGTGGCATTGCCCTGCGGGTCGAGATCGACGAGGAGCACGCGCTGATGAGCGGCGGCAAGGCTGGCCGCCAGATTGACGCCGGTTGTCGTCTTGCCCACGCCGCCCTTCTGATTGGTGATGGCGAGTATTTTCGTCACGTCGGCGCTCCTCCCGCCCGCTCGAGCATGATGAGATGGCGCGCGGCGTTGAGCCCCGGCACGGTGAGCGGCGCCACGCGTTTTAAGCTGAACTCGGGCGGCAGCGCATCGAGCTCGGTCTTCGAGTAGGTGCCTCTCATCGCCGCCATGATGCCGCGCGGTCCGCAGAGCCGCGAAGCAAGCTCGAGAAACTTCCGCAGATCGGAGAAGGCGCGGGATATGACGACGTCAAATGGTGCGGGCGGCCGCCACGCTTCCACGCGCGCGCACACGACCTCGGCATTGTGAAGCTCAAGCTCGATCACCGCCTGGCGGAGAAACGCTGCTTTTTTCTGGTTCGCGTCGAGCAGCGTGACGCTCGAACGCGGGCAGGCCACCGCGAGCGGTATGCCGGGCAGGCCGGCCCCGCTGCCGACATCGAGAATGGTGCGCCCCGCGATGTGCGGCAACACCGCAAGGCTGTCGAGCAGATGATGAATCACGATATTGTTGGCGCCGCGCACCGCGGTCAGGTTGTAAATTTTGTTCCACTTCTCCAGCAGCCCGACGTACTGCATGAGCCGTTCACGCTGGCTTGCCTCGAGCGGGACGCCGAGCGTGGCGAGCCCCTGCGCCAGCGTCCCACCGGCCCTCATGCGGTTTTCTTGTAGTCCTCGAACCCCCGGCGAGCATGCACCAGCAATACCGAAATCGCGGCCGGGGTGACTCCCGAAATCCGAGCGGCCTGCCCGATGGTCTCCGGACGCAGCTGATTCAGTTTCTGCTGGACCTCTACGGACAGGCCGCGCAGCCGCGTATAGTCGAGGTCCGCCGGCAGCCGCATGTTTTCGTAGTGCTGGCTGCGTTCGATTTCCTCTCTTTGCCTTTCGATATAACCGCGATACTTGATCTGGATCTCCACCTGCTCCGCAACCTGTGCATCGACCGGCGTCGCTCCCTGAGCGCCGCGCAACGTCATGAGCGCGTGGTAAGTGACTTCGGGACGCCGCAGCAAATCGGCCAGCGAATATTCGCGATCGATTTCCCTTCCCAGCACCCGCTTCGCGTCCTCAAGCGCGAGGATTCTTGGATTGATCCAGGTGGACTTGAGCCGCTCCTGTTCGCGTGCAATGGCATCGCGCTTGCGCGAAAACGCCACCCAACGGCAATCGTCCACGACGCCGAGCGTGCGTCCGATCTCGGTCAGACGCAAATCGGCATTGTCCTCACGAAGGGACAGGCGGTACTCCGCGCGGCTCGTGAACATGCGATAGGGCTCGGACACCCCACGGGTAATCAGATCGTCGACCAGCACGCCGAGATACGCTTCATTGCGCCGCGGACACCAGGGCTCGCGCCCCTTAACGGCGAGTGCCGCGTTGATGCCCGCGAGCAAGCCCTGGGCGGCCGCTTCCTCGTAGCCGGTCGTGCCGTTGATCTGCCCCGCGAAATACAAGCCCGATATCGCTTTTGTTTCGAGCGAGCTGCGCAGGCCGCGCGGATCGAAATAGTCGTACTCGATGGCGTACCCCGGCCGCGTGATTTGGGCGTGCTCCAGCCCGCGTATCGAACGCACCAGCGCTTCCTGCACGTCATATGGCAGGCTCGTCGAAATTCCGTTGGGATAGAACTCGTTGACCGTGAGGCCCTCGGGCTCGAGAAAGATCTGGTGCGCAGCCTTGTCCGCGAAGCGATGGATCTTGTCTTCGATCGACGGGCAGTAGCGCGGCCCTACCCCCTCTATGACACCGGTAAACATGGGTGAGCGGTCGAGGGCGCCGCGAATGATGTCGTGAGTGCGGCTATTGGTGTGCGTGATCCAGCACGACACTTGCGCGGGATGCTGATCGGCTCTCCCGAGGAATGAGAATACCGGCGTCGGCTCGTCGCCCGGTTGCTCGGTCAGGGCCGAGAAATCGATGGTGCGCCCGTCGATGCGCGGCGGCGTACCAGTCTTGAGCCGCCCAACGGAGAGCTTTAATTCCCGCAGCCGCGCGGCGAGGCTCACTGCCGGCGGGTCGCCGGCACGGCCGGCTTGGTAGTTCTGCAGCCCGACATGGATCAGTCCCGAGAGAAAAGTCCCGGTGGTCAATACGACGGTATGCGCCATGAAACGCACGCCGATCTGCGTGACGACACCTTGGACGCGGTCACCGTCGAGCAGCAAGTCATCGACCGCTTGCTGGAAGATCCGTAAACCCGGTTGGTTTTCGAGCCGCGTCCGTACCGCACTTCGATAGAGTGCGCGGTCCGCCTGAGCGCGGGTTGCGCGCACGGCAGGGCCCTTCCTCGAGTTGAGGACGCGAAACTGAATTCCCGCGTCGTCGGCGGCAGCTGCCATAGCGCCGCCCAGCGCGTCGATCTCCTTCACGAGATGCCCTTTGCCGATCCCTCCAATGGAGGGATTGCAGGACATCTGGCCGAGTGTCTCGATGCTGTGCGTCAGGAGCAGCGTTCGACGCCCCATGCGAGCAGCGGCGAGCGCCGCCTCGGTGCCGGCATGACCGCCACCTACCACGATAACATCATATGTTTCAGAAGCTTGCATGCAACGTGCCGCGCGGCGCGGGGAAGTGTTCAACAGCGAGCCAATGATACCGGATTTTAGGTCGCCTGAGATTGGAGGTTCCACGTGGAACGCTCACGATTCACGTTCCACGTGGAACCTACCCTACTTGCCTATGCAGAAGCGGGAAAAAATCTCCCCTAGCAGATCGTCCGGTGTGAACTCCCCTACTATGGCGCCCAGCGCCTCATGCGCGCAGCGCAACTCCTCGGCGAAGATCTCAGGCTGACTGAGCGCCTGTTCGGCGCTTGCCAGATGTCCGGACGCGCGACGCAGCGCTTCGATATGCCGCGCCCTGGCAAGGAAGACGCCTTCTGGCGCCCCGTGCCAGCCGACCCCTTCAAGCAGAGTGTCGCGCAGCAGCTCCATGCCCTCACCGGTTTTCGCCGACAGCCATACCGTGTAGTCGTTCCCGTTTTGCTCGACGTCCGGCTGGCGGGAGACCAAATCGATCTTGTTTATGACCCGCACCCGGAGCTGGGCGGGAGGCAGCCGCTCCAAGATCTCCCGGTCAGCGCTCGTCTCGCCCCGTGTGGCGTCGATGACGAGCACCACCGCATCCGCGTTCCGGATCGCACTCCATGTCCGGTCGATCCCCAGCTCCTCCACCGGATCGCGGGGATCGCGCAAGCCGGCGGTATCGACGATGCGCAGGGGGACCCCGTTTACGTCGATCACCTCGCGTATCGGATCGCGCGTCGTTCCCGGAATGTCCGTCACGATCGCTAGATCCTCGCCCGCCAGCCGATTGAGCAGACTCGACTTACCGACATTCGGCCGACCCGCCAGCACGACGCTCAAGCCCTCGCGCAACACACTACCCTGTCGCGCCGCGTCGAGAACCAAGTCGAGCTTATTCCGGACACGCGCGAGACGAGCTTCGGCATCCGCACGGTGAACGATGTCGATTTCCTCGTCCGGAAAATCGAGGGTGGCTTCCACCAAAGCGCGCAACTCGACGAGCTCGGAAGTAAGCTCCTCAATTCTTGCTGAAAACGAGCCGCTCAGGGAGCGCATCGCCGAGCGCGCTGCCGCTGAGGTGGCGGCGTCGATCAGGTCGATGACGCTTTCCGCCTGTGCCAGGTCGAGCTTACCGCCGAGGAAAGCGCGCCGGGTAAACTCTCCCGGCTCCGCGAGCCGCGCCCCCAAGCCTATGCAGCGCTCGAGCAGCATGCGCAACACGACCGCCCCACCGTGGCCGTGCAGCTCCAGCACGTCCTCCCCGGTGTAGGAGTGCGGTCCGGGGAAGAAAAGCGCGAGGCCTTGGTCGATCGCGGTGCCCTCGGCGTCCAGAAATTCCGTGAAAACCGCGCGGCGCGCGGGGAGCCGTTTCTTGACGAGGCTCGCGGCTACGGCGCTCGCGCCCGGCCCGGACACGCGGATGATCCCAATCGCGCTACGCCCCGGCGCGGTTGCCACCGCTGCGATCGTGTCCTGTGTCGCCATGGGTGCGCGCCCCATCGCGCAGCCGCTATCCCCTGCTCGAGGGCCGCAGGTTGGCGCGCTCGAGCACCCGGTTGATATGCCATTGCTGGGCAATCGAGAGCACGTTGTTCACCAGCCAGTAGAGCACGAGCCCTGCCGGGAAGAAGAAGAAGAAGATGCTGAACGCGACCGGCATGATCTTCATCACCTTCGCCTGGACCGGGTCCGGGGGCTCCGGATTGAGCCTGGTCTGGACGATCATCGTCGCACCCATGAGTATCGGCAGCACGAACCATGGATCGGCAGACGCGAGATCATGGATCCACAACATGAACGGTGCGTGGCGCAACTCGACGCTTGCGAGCAGCACCCAGTAGAGCGCGATAAACACCGGTATCTGCACCACTATCGGCAGGCAACCGCCTAACGGGTTGATTTTTTCGGTTTTATACAGCTCCATCATCGCCTGTTGCATGCGCTGGCGGTCGTTGCCGTACTGCTCTTTCAGGCGCTGCAATTTGGGTGCGAGGACGCGCATTTTCGCCATGGAACGGTAGCTCGCCTCCGAGAGCGGATAGAAGAGCAGCTTGATCACCACCGTGAGCAGAATGATGGCCACCCCCCAATTGCCGACCCACGCGTGGAACCACGACAACACCCAAAAGAGCGGGACGGCGATAACGGTAAGCCAGCCGTAGTCCACGGTCAGCTCGAGCCCCGGCGCGAGACCGGCGAGCTTGTCCTGTTCCTGCGGGCCGGCATAGAGCGGCACGGTGAGCGTCGCGCTCTTCCCTGGCTCTATGGTGCCCGCTGGCAATATCACACCCGCGCTGTATAGGCTCTCGTCCAGCTTGCGCGTGTAGAACTCCCGGGGTGTTCCGTTCTTGGGCAACCAGGCGCTCAGGAAATAGTGCTGCACCATTGCGACCCAACCGTCATTACTGTTTCTCGGATACGGAATCTTCCCCTTGTCCATGTCCGAGAAGTCCACCTTTTGGAATTTCTCCTGGTCGGTGTAGACGGCGGCCCCGGTATAGGTGGGGACCATTGCAGAATCGCCCTCTGGCGGCTTGCTGTCGCGGACGAGTTGAAAATAGCCAAAGGGCTGCACTGCCCGGGATCCGCCGTTCACGATCTCGTACGCGACGTCCACCACGTAGCTGCCGCGATGGAAGCGATAAATCTTCGCAATGCGGACGCCGTCGGGCCCGGGTGCTTCCAGCCTCACTTCCAGGGCTTTGGCCCCCGGTGCCAGCGCATACTCCCGGCTCTCAACAGCATATTGCGTACGGTGATTGGGCATGCCGTTGCCGATCAGTCCGCTCTGCGCGACATAGACGTGCGCGGGACCGTTCTGAAGGAGCACGAAATTCTTGCTCCCATCTAGGGCATCCCGGTGGGCCTTGAGCTCGAGCCGCCGCAAGTCCCCGCCTACGGTGCTCATCTCGGCGCGCAGGATATCGGTTTCGATCTTTATCGCTTCACCGGGCGCGAGCGCCGTGGCGGCTTCGGGCGGTTTCGGTTCCTGCGCCGACAGGAGCTTGTCGCTCGGGGTGGGCACGGGTGGCGTTTCTGCGGCGCCCGGCTTCTCCGCCGACTGCACCGCGGCCGGCCGCGGCGCCGGCTGCTGGTCGCGCTGCCAGGCATCGACCAGGAAGAACAGAGAAATAGAAAAAATGAAAAACAGGATGAGGCGTTGTGAGTCCATAGAATGCTTTCCAGTGCGGGCGACCTCGCCCGCAAACCGCTTCTTATCGCTAGTCTTGGGCTTGGCTCGTGCCAGTTCCTCGACCGACGCGGCGAGTTTCCCCCGTCGTCAGCCGCAGCAAAAGCGTGTCGAGTTCGCGGCGCGCGAGCTTCCGCGCGCTTCCCAACACAGCCATACGGCAGACGACGACCACGTCGAGTCCCGCAAGGTCGGTCGAGTGCTCGCGAAAAGCCTCGCGCACTATGCGCTTGCACGCATTGCGATCCACCGCCCTGCGTATCGCCTTGCGGGCCGCGATGATGCCCAGCCGCGCGATGCGCCGATCAGTGCGAAGAGCCTTTACGACGAAATAGCGCCCTCTTGAAACGTGCTCCTGCGCGAGCACAGCTTCGAACTGCTGACGCCCGGTGAGGCTTGCCTGCCGTGCGCGCCGTGCCAGAAGGTGCGCTCCATCATCAGACGGCCAGACGGGCCCGCCCCTTCGCGCGGCGCGCCCGGATCACGGCGCGGCCGCCCCGCGTTTTCATACGCACGCGAAATCCGTGCGTGCGCTTGCGACGTGTTTTGGAGGGTTGATATGTACGTTTCATTGGCGGCCTGTCTTCCGCTGACCAGAAAAAACCCGTTATTACAACGCGTCTGACCACGTTGTGTCAAATCGTCGGCTCAAGCGTCCGGATGGCGGTGATTGTTGTGGATAACTCGTGCCGAAAACGTTAAAATTGCAATGTGTTTTTGCTCCCTGCCACCGGGCGAACAATAACTTCCCTATCGCCTCAAATGAACAGCTTCTGGCGTTACTGTCTCTCCCGCTTCGAGAAGGAACTTCCGGCCCAACAATTCCAAACCTGGATCCGCCCGCTCAAGTTCAGCGCCGACGGAACGGTCCTTACGCTCATCGCCCCGAACCGCTTCGTGCTGCAGTGGATCCGGGACAGATTTCTGGAGCGCATCCACGCGCTCGCGGCCGGGCATTTCGAACGCCCCGTCGAGATCCGCCTGCTGCTTGCCGATAAATCGCCGCACACAGAAGCGGCGACACCGGCACCTGCAGAAGCCCCGGCATCACCGCGTTTGAGCAACCGCGACATCTCGCGCCTCAATCCCGCCTTCACCTTCGAGACGTTCGTGACCGGGAAGGCGAATGAACTCGCGCGCGCCGCCGCGACTCAGGTGGCCGAGCGGCCGGGTACGGCATACAACCCGCTCTTCATCTACGGCGGCGTCGGGCTCGGCAAGACCCATCTCATCCAGGCGATCGGAAACGCGCTGCATGCCCGGGCACCGGAGAGCAAGATCCGATACATTCACGCCGAGCAATACGTGTCGGACGTCGTGCGCGCATACCAGCACAAGGCTTTCGACGATTTCAAGCGCTATTATCATTCGCTCGATCTGCTGCTGATCGACGACATCCAGTTTTTCAGCGGCAAGAGCAGGACGCAGGAAGAGTTCTTCTACGCCTTCAATGCGCTCATCGAGTCGCACAAGCAGGTGGTCATCACCTGCGATACCTATCCGAAGGAAATCTCCGGTATCGAGAATCGCCTGATTTCCCGCTTCGGCTGGGGGCTCACGGTGGCGGTCGAGCCTCCGGAGCTCGAAATGCGCGTTGCAATTCTCCTGAAGAAGGCCGAGGCCGAGTCGCTCAGTCTGGACGAGCCGGTAGCGTTCTTCCTGGCGAAGCACATACAGTCCAACGTGCGGGAACTCGAAGGGGGCTTGAAGCGGGTTCTCGCCTACGCGAGATTTTCCGGACAGGAAATTTCCGTCGATCTGTGCCGGGATGCGCTGCGCGATCTCCTTGCCATACAGAGCCGCCAGGTTTCCATCGAGAACATCCAGAAGACCGTGGCCGACTATTACAAGATCAAAGTCTCGGAGATGTACTCCAAGAAGCGCAGCCGCAACGTGGCGCGGCCGCGCCAGATCGCGATGGCGCTCGCCAAGGAATTGACGCACATGAGCTTGCCGGACATCGGCGAGGCCTTCGGCGGGCGCGATCACACCACGGTGCTCCACGCGTGCAGAAAGGTCGCATCCCTGCGCAACACGAACAGCGACGTGACACGCGACATCAACTCGCTGCTCAAGGTGCTGCGCGGTTGATCATGTGGGGAACGTTTGTGGATATCCGCCGTTTTCAATGTGCCGGCGAAAACCGTTCACATTTTGTCCACACGCTGTTCCGCACATGCGCACGTCGTCGCGAGCCGTCAGGTACATGATTGGCCGCGCGATTCCGCCTTGTGCACAGCGTCTTGCCCACACTACTAAACTTACCAATATAAGTATCTATGAAGCTCTTCCAGATAAATCGCGACGCGCTGCTTAAGCCGTTGCAGGCGGTGAGCGGCATCGTGGAGAAACGGCACACGCTGCCGATACTTTCCAACGTCCTCATTCGTAGAAACCAGCGCGAGCTCAAGCTTATCGCGACCGACCTCGAAATCCAGGTTTCCACCACGTGCGAAGAGCTCGAAAGCGGCGGCGAAGAAGTGGCCTTTACGGTGTCTGCGCGCAAGCTGCAGGATATCCTGCGCGCGCTGCCGGACGGATCCGAGGCGACCCTCGATCTGCAGAACAGCCGCCTCCAGGTTCGGGCCGGCAAGAGCCGCTTCAATCTGCAGACGCTGCCCGCGAACGACTTTCCCACGCTGGCCGAGCCCGGTGCGGCACTTGCGAGCGTGCGGCTCGAGCAGGGCGAATTGCGCGAGCTCTTGGCGCTCGTGCAGTATTCGATGGCGCAGCAGGACATCCGCTATTACCTAAACGGGTTGCTGCTCGTACTCGAGGAAGACCGTATCAAGCTCGTCGCGACCGACGGTCACCGCCTGAGCTACATCGGCGGTGAAATAGCGCCTCAGCAGCAGAAGGCCGAAGTGATCCTCCCGCGCAAGGCGGTGCTCGAGTTGGGGAAGCTTCTGGAGGCGAGCGATGCCCCGGTGGAGGTCGACATCCACGCGACGCAGGCGAAGTTCCGCTTCGGCAGCATCGAACTCATCACCAAGCTGATCGACGGGAAGTTTCCCGACTATACGCGGGTGATCCCGCTGAATTATGAGAAACGCATCTCGCTCGACCGCGTGGTCCTGCTGCAGGCCCTGCAGCGGGCGGCGATTCTCTCCAACGAGAAGTTTCGCGGCGTGCGCTGGATGCTCACCGACAATAGCCTCAGGATATCGTGCACCAACAACGAGCAGGAGGAAGCACAGGAGGAGCTGGAAGTGAGTTACAACGGAGAACCGCTCGACGTCGGCTTCAACATCAATTACCTCCTAGACGTGCTGAACAACGTGCACGAGCCGGCGGTGGAATGCGCGTTCGGGGACGCCAACAGCAGCATGCTGATGACGGTGCCGGAGCGCAAGGAGTTCAAATACGTGGTTATGCCGATGCGCATTTAGCGCATCGGACCAGCAGCCAGGAACAAGATGACGGACAATGTTAAAGAGATCAGGAAGTCGGACGACTACGACGCGAGCAGCATCAAGGTCTTGAAGGGCCTCGATGCGGTCCGCAAGCGGCCCGGCATGTACATCGGCGACACGAGCGACGGCACCGGTCTCCATCACATGGTGTTCGAGGTCGTGGACAACGCGATCGACGAAGCGCTCGCCGGCTATTGCAACGAGATCACGATCACCATCCACCCGGACAACTCGATCAGCGTGATCGATAACGGCCGCGGCATCCCCACCGACATCCATCCCGACGACGAGCAGCGGCGCTCCACGGCAGAAGTGGTCATGACCGAGCTGCACGCGGGCGGGAAGTTCGACAACAACTCCTACAAGATCTCGGGCGGCCTGCACGGCGTGGGTGTTTCCGTGGTGAACGCGCTCTCGGAGTGGCTCAAGCTCACGATACGGCGCGACGGGAAGATGCACCAGATCGAGTTCAGGAACGGCGTCGCGGTCGCGCCCCTCAAAGTCGTGGGCAAGAGCGAGAAGCGCGGCACCGAGGTGCACTTCCTCGCGAGCAAGGAGCTCTTCGGGAACATCGAGTATCACTACGAGATCCTCGCGAAAAGGCTGCGCGAGCTGTCGTTCCTGAACCACGGCGTCCGCATCACGCTGATCGATCAGCGCAGCGGCAAGGAGGAAAAATTCGCGTTCAGCGGGGGCGTCAAGGGCTTTGTCGAGTACATGAACCGGGCGAAAAACGTCCTGCACCCCAACATCTTCTATACGGTGGGCGAAAAGGACCGCATCACGGTCGAAATCGCGATGCAGTGGAACGACTCGTACCAGGAGTCGATGCAGTGCTTCACCAACAACATTCCGCAGCGCGACGGCGGCACGCATTTGACCGGGTTGCGCGCGGCCCTGACGCGCACGCTCAATCAGTATATCGAGGCCAACGAGCTCGCGAAGAAAGCCAAGGTCGAGACCAGCGGCGACGACATGAAGGAAGGACTGACGGCAGTGCTTTCGGTGAAAGTGCCGGAACCGAAGTTCTCCTCCCAGACCAAGGAGAAGCTCGTCTCCTCCGAGGTGCGGCCGGTCGTCGAGGAGATCGTCGCGCATAAGCTGATGGAGTTTCTGCTCGAGAAGCCCGCGGATGCGAAAGTGATCTGCAACAAGATCATCGACGCCGCGCGCGCGCGCGAGGCGGCGCGCAAGGCGCGCGAGCTCACGCGCAGGAAGGGCGTTCTCGATTCCTTCGGACTCTCCGGCAAGCTTGCCGACTGCCAGGAGCGCGACCCCTCGCAATCGGAACTCTATATCGTCGAGGGCGACTCGGCGGGCGGTTCGGCGAAGCAGGGACGCGACCGCCGCTTCCAGGCGATCCTGCCGCTGCGCGGAAAGATTCTCAACGTGGAAAAAGCTCGTTTCGACAAACTCCTTTCCTCGCAGGAAATCACGACGCTCATCAGCGTGCTCGGAACCGGTATCGGGAAGGACGAGTATGCGCCGGAGAAGCTGCGCTACCACCGCATCATCATCATGACCGACGCCGATGTCGACGGCTCGCACATCCGCACGCTGCTCCTCACTTTCTTTTACCGTCAGATGCCGGAGCTCGTCGAGCGCGGGCACATCTACATCGCCCAGCCGCCGCTCTACAAGGTGAGGCACGGCAAGAGCGATCGCTACCTCAAGGACGAGCACGAGCTGAAGCAGTTCCTGCTCAAGCTCGCCCTGGCGGAAGCGCAGCTCCACACCTCAACCGGGTCGGAACCGCTCGGGCGCGAGGCGCTCGAGCAGGTTGCGAAGGAGTATCTGCTCGCCGAAGCGGTGATCGACCGCGTGAGCAAGATGATCGACGAGGAAGTGCTGCACGCGCTCCTCAAGCAGCCCACCGTGCTCGATCTTTCGGATGAGAAAGCCGCAGAGCGCAGCGCGCGTGCCATCACCGCGCTGCTCGCCGGGGAGAGCATCCGGGTGGAAGCGAAAGTCGACGAGAAGACGGAGCGCTATGTGCTCGCGATCAGCCGCATCCAGCACGGCATCGTGCGCCACAGCTACATCGATGCCGACTTCGTCCAGAGCGGCGACTACGCGCAGATCGAACGCACCGCCAAGGTGCTCCAGGGGCTCCTCGGCGAGGGCGCGTACGTGAAGCGGGGTGAGCACATGCATCCGGTCAGAACGTTCCGCGAGGCGATCGACTGGGTGCTCGCGGAAGTGCAGCGCGGCGTGACGATACAGCGCTACAAGGGTCTGGGCGAGATGAACCCGGAACAGCTTTGGGAGACCACCATGGACCCCAAGACCCGGCGGCTCCTGCGCACGCAGATCGAGGACGCCATCAGCGCCGATGAGATCTTCACGACACTTATGGGCGATCAGGTCGAGCCGCGCCGCAATTTCATCGAGAGCAACGCCCTCGGCGTGCGCAACCTGGACGTCTAAGCCGCTTTGCGGCGCGGCTTGGTCCGCGCCTTGGTGCGCGGCTCGTGCTCGGCTGCGGCGCGGCGCTTCGCCGGCTTGGCCGCTTCCTCCCGCCCCTCGGCCGGAGCGCTCGCCGCCGCGGCGCGCGGCTTTCTCGCTTCGAACTCGAAACTTATCGAGCCGTCCGGACGGGCGACGAGATAGGCCTTGAACTTCCTGCCGTTGCGGCGGGAAACGAAATTCGTAAGGAGATCGGTGCGTCCGGTGGCGAAGAGCTTCGCCATCTGGGCGCGTTCGATCGGTTGCTGCAGGATCACTTTGCCCGAGCGGAAGTCGCACGAGCGCTGCGGGCCGAGCGAGTTCTCGCATACGTATGCGACCCCGTGCTCGAAGACCCGCCCGCGGCACTTCGGGCAGGCGCCGACCGGTTCCTGGCCGCTGAAATCCGGCGCCTCTTCCGTGTCCGCGGCGCTCGCCTGGCCGAAGTCGAACTCGATGCGCAGATCGTCGGTAAGCTTCAACCCCGCCGAGAAGGGCCGGCCCTGCTTGCTGCGAAAACCGGTAAGCGGGCCGATATAGCGCTTGGTGACAAGTTCGGCCACTTCCTCCGGTGACCACTCGCGCCCCAAGAGCACCGGCCAGATGTAGAAGTCGCAGTTCTGGCACTGGAACTTGCGATACGTCTCCTGGATCGCGCCCCCGCACTTGGGACACGGAGCGGGAACGGTCGCGAATGCCTCATCCGGGATATTGCCCGTTTTCACGCGCTCGACCAGATCCTTCGTCGCCTGCTCGATGTGATCCATGAACTTCTCGCGCGGAAGCTTCGCCTGCTCCATCTGCTTGAGCTTGTATTCCCAGTCGCCCGTGAGCTCGGGGGAAGTGATCTCGTCGACGCCGAAGCGCTTGAGCGCGAAGAGCAGACGGAAGGCTTTCCATGTCGGCTTGAGTTCGCGTCCGAGCCGTTCCACGTAATTCTCGCTGATGAGGCCTTCGATGATGGTCGCCCGCGTGGCGGGCGTGCCCAGTCCCTTCGCTTCCATCGCCGCGCGCAGTTCCTCGTCTTCGACGAGCTTCCCGGCGCCCTCCATTGCCGAAAGCAACGTCGCCTCCGAATAGCGCGGCGGTGGCTTGGTCTGGTTCGCTGCGGCGTTGACTTCCAGCACGTCGACATTCTCGCCGGGCTCGACACGCGGCAGGTTCTCGCTCTCTTCCTGCGCGGCCTTCCCATAGATCGCGAGCCACCCCGGAAACTGGAGGACGCGGCCTTCCGTACGGAAGTGATGCGCATCCACCGTGGTGATGCGTAGCGTCTGCAGGTATTCGGCCGCCGGATAGAAGACCGCAAGAAAACGCCGCATGACGAGATCGTAGAGCTTAGTTTCCGCCTCGTTCAGGTGTTTCGGCGCCTGCATGGTCGGGATGATGGCGAAGTGGTCCGACACTTTCGTGTTGTTGAAGATGCGCTTGTTCGCCTTCACCCACCCCTGCTTCAGGATCTCCGCAGAGAATCTGGCGTACGGGGATTCTTCCAGCGTGCCAAGGGTTTTCCTCACCGTGCCTATGTAGTCTTCCGGCAGCGCGCGCGAGTCGGTGCGCGGATAGGTGAGCACCTTATGACGCTCATAGAGCGCCTGCGCGAGCGCGAGCGTCGTCTTCGCCGAGAAGCCGAAGCGGCTATTCGCTTCCCGCTGCAGGCTCGTGAGGTCGAAAAGCATCGGCGAAAGCTGAGTGGCGGGCTTGCTCTCTTCGCTGACTTCGCCGGTCCTGCCTTGGCACGCCGCGGCGATGCGCTCGGCGTCTTCTGCGCGCCAGAGCCGCTCGCTCTTGAGTTCCGCGTCGTCCGACCTGGTGAAGGCGGGGTCGAACCAGCGGCCCGCATACTCGCCCGTCTTGGCGCCGAAACGGGCGTGGACTTCCCAGTAGTCGCGCGGTTTGAAGTCGCGGATGCGCCCCTCGCGCTCGACCAGTATGGCAAGCGTCGGCGTCTGCACGCGACCGATGGTCGTGAGATAGAAACCGCCCTCCTTCGAGTTGAAGGCGGTCATCGCGCGCGTGCCGTTGATGCCGACCAGCCAGTCTGCCTCGGAGCGGGACTTCGCAGCGTCCGCGAGCGGCAGCATCTGTCGGTCGGTGCGCAACTGCTCGAAGCCTTCGCGTACGGCGGCCGGGGTCATCGATTGCAGCCACAGCCGCTCGATCGGCTTCTGGAGTCCCGCATACTCCACGAGATGGCGGAAGATGAGCTCGCCCTCGCGTCCGGCATCGCAGGCGTTGATGAGGCCGACGACGTCCTTTCTGCGCATCAGCTTGAGGAGCACGTTGAGTTGCGCCGCGCTCTTGCTGATCGGCTTCAACTCGAAGCGCGGGGGAATGACGGGCAGATGGCGAAACGACCAGCGCCCGCGCTTCGGATCGAACTCCTCCGGTGCGTTCAACTCGAGCAGGTGGCCAACCGCATAGGAGAGCACATAACGGTCGCTCTCGTAATATTCCTTGTGCCGCGTGAAGCCGCCCAGCGCGCGCGCAATGTCGCCGGCCACTGAAGGCTTTTCTGCGATGATCAAGCGTTTTTCCATGGGCGCGCGGGTTTTGCGAAAAAGAGAACGCCGCCCCGCGCTTCACCGGCGCGACGCGGACGAAAAGGAGCCGAGGATGATAAGAACAAAGACTTTGAAGTGCAAGCGCGAAATCCGCAACTCAAAAAAAGCTCTATGCGCGAAATACTTGCGGCCGCTAACGCAGCCGCTGATATTTCCCGCCCGGCATCGCAGCGACCCGCCCGTCGATCTCGAGTTGAGTGAGCAGCGCGGAAACCGCATCGCTCGGGAGCCCGCTCCGCGCCGCAAGCGTGTCGATATCGCACGGGTCGAATCCGAGGTGTTCGAGGAGCGCATCTTCCCGCGGCTGCGTGCTGGGTCCCGGCGCTGTGGGGGACGGCACCGGAAGATGCAATTCCTCGAGCACGTCGCGCGCGCTTTCAACGAGCTTGGCACCCTGCTTGATCAGCTCGTGGCAACCCTTAGAGAGCGGCGAATGAACCGAGCCCGGAACCGCGAAGACTTCCCTTCCCTGCTCGTTCGCAAGGCGCGCGGTGATGAGCGACCCGCTTTGCGCCGCCGCTTCGATGACCAGGCACCCGCGCGCGAGCCCGCTGATCAGGCGATTACGGCGCGGGAAGTTTCCGGCGATCGGCCCGGTGCCCAGCGGAAACTCCGAGACGAGCGCGCCGCGCTCGGCAAGGTCGTGCGCCAGTGCGCGATTGCGAGCGGGATACACGATGTCGAGCCCTGTGCCGACGACGGCAATGCTGCTGGAGCGCGCGGCGAGCCCGCCACGGTGCGCGGCGGCGTCGATGCCGAGCGCGAGCCCACTCACGATGGTGAGCCCCGCGTCGCTCAGCGATGTGGCAAATGATTCCGCGAGCGCCGCGCCTTGTGGCGTGGCATGGCGGCTTCCCACCACGGCGAGCGCGGGAACGTTCAAGAGATCGGCGCGACCCTTGACGTAAAGTACCGGCGGGGGATCGGGGATCTGCAGCAGGGATTGCGGGTAACGCGCGTCGCTTAGCGTAATAACCGAGTTCGAGGGGTCCTGCAGCCAGGTGGCCACGCGCTCGAGGCTTTCCCGTGCTCCAGCGTCGAGAATCCGGCTCGCAAGCTTTGCCGGAACGACCCTGCTCAACTCGCGGTGCGAGGCCGCGAGGATCTGGTCGGGCGACCTAAAGGCGATCAGCAGCCGACGGAAACTTTCATCGCCGAGTCCGGGTAGGAGGCTCAGCCGCAGCCAAGGCTCGAGTTCCCTGTCGAGCCCCATGGCGGCGTGCGGCCTCTTACCGAACGGCGCCGTGTGCCGCCTTCAGCCGGTCAAGGGTTCGCGACGATGTCGTTCAGGCTCACCTGGCGCGACGCTTCCATGACGAGCGCGAACGAGGCGCGGTCGAACGTGCGAAACACCATGAGCAGCCCGTAGCGCTCGCTGGGGAACTTCGCAAGATCGAGTTCGGTGATCTTCCGACGTTCCGGATAGAGCGCAGCGTCGCGCGGCGTGAGCTGCTCGCTATAGTAAGCCCGCGGACTGTCGTCGCCGGCGGGGCCGGTGCGGCCCCACAGCGGAGAGGTGCGCAGCGCGTAGCGTGCTCCCGGCTGGGCGCGGTAGATCGCAAGCACATGACCCACCTCCAGGCCGTCTGCGCTGCCCTTCGAAAGCGCGACGATCGACTTCGGTCCGGTCTCCACCAGATTGCCGTAGGTGAACACGATACGGCCCTTGACCGGTTTCTGCGGCGCGCGCGGCACGTAAGAGAAGACGGGGACTTCCTTGGAGGCCGGCAACAGGCGATCGCCGCTATAGATTTCCTGCGCCGAACGGGTGATTTCGATCTTGCTCACGTCGCCGAAATGGCGCACCTGCGCTTCGCCGATATAAATCGCCAGGTAGCCGAGGGTCTGCTCGGTCTCGGGATCGATGAGCGGATCTCCGCGCCGGTAGATCGACCACACGGCTCCCTGCTCCTTGCTGATCCCTTCGACGTAGGCCACATCGCCCGCCCCGAGCGCAACGCGGTCCTCGTCGGTCGCAACGATGCGTGCCGCACTGTCGAGCTCGTTGGCGCCGACGACGAGCGGCTTCGACAGGAAGGGCTCGATGTCAGAAGGAGAAATGGTGGGAACCGCCTTCGCCACGAGAGGCTCCACCCGGACCTTGGGCGAGAGCCGCACTGTTTCCGCACGCGAGATCCGCAACTGCACATCCCGCCCGGTGCGATCCAGCACGATCACATCCCCCGGGTAGATCAAATGCGGGTTCCTGATCTGCTCCTGGTTCATCTTCCAGATTTCGGGCCAGCGCCACGGCTCCTTTAGAAACCGTGCGGAAATGTCCCAGAGAGTGTCGCCGCGGATGACGGTATACGTGTCGGGGGCGTTATCCCGAAGGTCTGCGCTGCTTGCGGCAAATGCGCTCGCTCCGGAAGTCAACAGCAAAATCAGCGATATAATTATCTTTTGCATGGTGCCCCCCTTATTTCCCGCTTCTCAGCACAATGTTAGGTATTGGTTTAAATTTTGAGGCTAGTTCTTTAGATTCGCAAGCTTTTTATGGCACTATTGCCTGTTCTCAAGTATCCTGACCCGCGCCTCCACAAAGTCGCCACCAAAGTCGAGCGGGTGGACGAAGAGGTTCGTCGGCTGATCAGCGACATGGCCGAGACCATGTACGCGGCACCCGGTATTGGGCTCGCCGCGACCCAGGTGGACGTTCATCGGCGCATAATCGTAATCGATATTTCTGACACGCGCGACGAATTACGCACGTTTATCAACCCGGAGATTCTCGAGAAAAGCGGCGAAGCGGAATGGGAGGAGGGTTGCCTGTCCGTTCCCGGAATCTACGAAAAAGTTCAGCGCGCTCAAAAGGTTAGAGTGCGCGCTCTGGACGCTAGAGGCGAACCGTACACGCTCGAGGCTGAAGATCTGCTCGCGGTTTGCATCCAGCACGAGATCGATCACCTCGACGGTAAGATCTTCATCGAGCGCCTGTCGCGCCTGAAACAGCAGCGCATACTTTCCAAGCTCAAGAAACAGATGCGGCACGCAATGTGACGCGGGGCAGGCGGCGCCTCGGCTCAGCGCGCCCTGGAACGCGGAAACATTGATGGACATCGTTTTTGCCGGCACCCCGCGTTTTGCCGAAGTCGCACTGCGGGCCCTGCTCGACGCGGGGCACCGCGTGCCGCTGGTGCTGACGCAGCCCGACCGTGGGGCGGGGCGCGGGCGCCGCGTCCGGCCCTCGCCGGTGAAGGCTCTTGCCGAGCAGCGTAGTCTGCCGGTGTTGCAGCCCGTCTCGCTACGCGACCAAGCCGTTGTCGATACCATTGCGCAGGAGAGCCCGGACGTAATGGTCGTTGCGGCCTACGGGCTCCTCATCCCGAAAACGATCCTCACCTTACCGCGCATGGGCTGCCTCAATATTCATGCCTCGCTCTTGCCGCGCTGGCGCGGCGCCGCGCCCATCCAGCGCGCGCTCATCGCGGGCGATGCAACCACCGGCATCAGCATCATGCAAATGGAGGAGGGGCTGGATACCGGCCCCATCCTTCTGCAGGAGGCGGTTCCCATAGCGCCCGACGACACGGCCGGCACGTTGCACGAACGGCTCGCGGCGCTTGGTGCCCGCCTCATCGTCGAAGCGCTTGCTTCACCGCGTACTCCGCGGCCGCAGGGCGCCGTCGGCGCGACATATGCTGCGAAGATTACGAAAGAGGAGGCGCGCATCGATTGGTCGCGAGCCGCTGCGTCGATCGAACGGCAGGTGCGCGCCTTCGATCCGGATCCGGGCGCGTTTACGTTCCTTGCGGGCGACATGCTGAAGGTCTGGCGCGCTGCAGTGGTAAGCGGCGCGTCGGGCGCACAAGGCGCCGTGCTCGACGTCGACCGTCAGGGCGTTCTGGTCGCGTGTGGTCACGATGCACTGCGCCTCACCGAAATGCAGCGTGCGGGAGGCAAGCGGCTGCCCGCGCACGCCTTCCTCGCCGGATGCCCCGTCGAGCGCGGCACACGGCTCGGCTGACGAGCGATGGAAGAGGCGCAACTTCTCGCCAGCGAAGCGGTGCTGCGAGTGCGCGGCGGACGAAGCCTCGAGGCGGCACTGCTCGCGCTCAGGCAGGCGCACCCCGCGCTCTCCGCGCAACAGCGGGCGCTGATCCAGGAACTGAGTTTCGGGACGCTCCGCTTTCTCGGTTATCTCGACGCGCTGCTCGACGCGCTCCTGCACAAGCCTGTCCGCGACGAGCAGCTCGCGAGCCTGCTTCGCGTGGCGCTCTACCAACTGGAATGCACGCGCGCGGCGGAACACACCGTGGTCGACCAGGCGGTGCGGGCCTGCGCACGGATCAACCGTGGCGCGGCGAAGGGGCTCGTGAATGCCGTGCTGCGCAATTTTATACGTCGGCGTGCCGCGCTGCGCGCCCACGCGCGACGTTCGGATGTGGGGCGGTTTTCCTATCCTCAGTGGTGGATCGACAGGCTGCGGCAGCAGTACCCGAACCGCCACGCCGCAATACTGGAAACGGGCAACCTGCATCCGCCCATGACCTTGCGCGTCAACCGGCGCCGTACCACGCCCCAGGCGTACCTGGCGCAGCTTCATGCGGTCGGCATCGCCGCTGAGACGACTCCCGAAGGCGCAGTGATCCTCGAACGGCCGCGCCCAGTGTCCGAGCTGCCCGGCTTTGCGGAAGGGCTCGTTTCGGTTCAGGACGCGGCCGCGCAACGTGCGGCGCAGCTCATCGACCTTCATCCCGGCCAGTCCGTGCTCGATGCGTGCGCCGCACCGGGCGGCAAGACGGCGCACATGCTCGAGCTGGCCGACATCCGGCTCTCGGCGCTCGATATCGATTCCTTTCGTCTCGAACGCGTGCGCGCCAATCTCGAGCGTCTCGGTTTGAGCGCACACATCGTATGCGGGGATGCCGCGGTGCCAGACGCCTGGTGGGACGGGCAGACATTCGACCGCATACTCGCCGACGTGCCATGCTCCGCTTCGGGGGTGGTGCGGCGCCATCCCGATATCAAGTGGTTGCGCCGACCGGGAGATATCGCACAGTTCTCCGCGAGCCAGACGCGCATACTGGACGCGTTGTGGCAGTTGCTGAGCAGTGGTGGTAAATTGCTGTACGCAACGTGCTCGGTGTTCCACGAAGAAAACGCGCTACAGGTCGAGCGCTTCCTGGAATCCCACCGCGAGGCGCACCGCCTGACACTCCCGGGGGACGAGACCCATCGAGAAGAGCCCCTGGGCCAGATTCTTCCGGACGAACGGCATGACGGCTTCTTCTACGCGCTGCTGCAGAAGAACTAGCGTATTGGCAGCGCTGGCGCTGTTGTGTCTCGCGCTCGGCTTCGCGCTGTCCGCGCGCGCCGACATCGAAGTGAAGCGCGCAAGCCTCGCGCTGGCGGAGGACGGCTACGTCCTCGAAGCGGACTTTTCCATCGCCCTCACCCCGCCGCTCGAGGACGTGTTGAGCAAAGGCGTTTCGCTCTATTTCCTGCTCGAATTCGAGCTGATTCGCCCGCGCTGGTACTGGTTCAACGAGAAGATCGTCGAAAGCCAGCATCAGTACCGGCTTTCGTACAATGCCCTCACGCGTCAGTATCGCGTCGGCACGGGTAGCCTTTACCAGAATTTTGCGACGCTTGCGGACGCGCTCGAAGTCCTGAGCCGGGTGCGCCGGCACACGGAGCTCGGGCCGGGGACCCTGCGGAGGGACACGACCTACGTCGCGGGCGTCCGCATGAGGCTCGACACTTCGCAGTTGCCCAAGCCGTTCAATCTCACGGCGCTCGGCTCACGCGAGTGGAACATCGCATCCGACTGGTATCGCTGGACGGTGACGCCATGAGCGGCGCTACGACGCGACCCGCGGGCCGCGGCAGCGGCGCCAAGTACCTCCTCATCCTGTGCATAGGCCTGGGCGGCGTGGCGGTGTTTCTGCTCGCTACGGCGAGCGCGAGCACCACTCTGTTCGCGGAGCACTATACGCTGCTCCTCATTCTGAACGGCGGTGCGGCGCTTACCCTCGCCGCGCTCGTCGCCTACCAGCTCATCACGCTGCGCCGCAAGCTGCGCGCCGGCGTATTCGGCGCGAAGCTCACGCTGCGGCTGGTGTTGCTCTTCGCGTTGATGGCGCTCCTGCCCGGCGCGCTGATTTACACGGTCTCGGTCCAGTTCCTCGCTAAGGGCATCGAGTCGTGGTTCGAGGTGAACTTGAACCGCGCGCTCGAGAGCGGGCTCAACCTCGGCCGCGGCGCGCTCGACAACATGCTGCACGAGCTTACGTCGAAAGCGGACGCGATCGCGCTTGCGCTCTCGGTGCGCCCGCCCGCGGACCATGTCGGCGCGCTCAACTCGCTGCGTGAGCAGGCCGGCGTGCCGGAAGCGACGCTCTACAACCAGCGCGGCAAGGTGATCGCATTCTCAGCGAGTGAGCGCGTAGGCTTGATGCCCGAGCCGCCGAGTGCGGATGCGCTGCGCCAGATTCGCATGCAGCGCAGCTACAGCGGTATCGAATCGATACCCGAGCGCGGGCTGTATCTGCGCGTGCTCGCGCCGGTGAACGTCGTATCGCTGGGTGAAGAAACCCGCATCCTGCAGCTCGTGCGGCAGGTTCCCAGGGAGCTTGCGCAGGATGCGGAGACGGTGCAGTCAGGGTATCGCGAGTATCAGGAACAGACGCTCGTGCGCCGCGGGCTGAAAAGACTGTACGGAATCACCCTCACGCTCACGCTGCTCCTCGCGCTGCTCTCCGCGCTCGCGCTCGCGTTCCTGCTGTCCGAACGGCTTTCCGCGCCGCTCAGCGTGCTTGTCGAAGGCACGCGCGCCGTCGCACAAGGCGACTTCAGTCCACGCGCATCGGTGGAGAGCCGCGATGAGCTCGGCATGCTGACGCAGTCATTCAACACCATGACGGTACAGCTCGCCGAGGCGCGCGCGATGGCCGAGCGCAACCAGGCGCAGCTCGAGCACGCGAAAGCGCATTTGGAAAGCATACTCGGGAACCTTTCGGCCGGCGTGCTCGCTTTCGACGACGATATGCGCCTGCGCTCGGCAAACCCCAGCGCGGGTCACATACTGGGCGTTGACTGCACGCCGCTGCACGGCGTGCCGGTGGGGGAATGGGGCGAGCACGATGCGACGCTCGCCATGCTGGGCGAGAGCATCGCGAAAGCGTTCGAGCGTGCGGGCAGGAAGCCATGGGAGAAGCAGATCGAGCGCAAGACGAAGGACGAGACCCAGATCCTGCTCTTGCGCGGCACGCGCTTGCCGCAAGGCGCGGAGACCGGGTCGGTGGTCGTTTTCGACGACATCACGCATCTCGTGCAGGCACAGCGCGCGGCGGCGTGGGCCGAGGTGGCGCGCCGGCTTGCGCACGAGATCAAGAACCCGCTCACGCCGATCCAGCTTTCCGCTGAACGCCTTCAGGCCAAGCTCTCCGCCAAGCTCGGTCCTGCCGAAGCAGACATGCTGGCGCGTTCGACGCAGACCATCGTGAACCAGGTCGCCGCGCTGAAGCGCATGGTCGATGCGTTCAGCCAATACGCGCGCACACCCGAGCCCTCGATGCGCGAGCTCGACTTGAACGCCGTGGTGCGCGAGGTGCTCACCCTGTACGAGTCACTCGGCTCGCGCATCCGGCTCGAGCTCGCGCGCGCGCTGCCGCCGATCGTGGGCGATGCCGCGCAGCTGCGCCAGGTGATCCACAACCTGCTGCAGAACGCGCAGGACGCGCTTGCCGGAGTCGGTGCGCCGAGCATCGTCGTGTCAACCGAGGCGACCGAAAACGGCGTCAGGCTCTCCGTCACGGATAACGGAACCGGTTTTCCCGAGCACTTGATGGGCCGGGTCTTCGAGCCCTATGTGACCACGAAACCGCGCGGCACCGGGCTGGGGCTGGTGATCGTGAAGAAGATCATCGAAGAGCATGGCGGCGAGGTCGCGATCGAGAACGTGAAGCCGCACGGCGCGCGCGTTACGGCGTTGCTGCCGGCGGCCGCGGCAGCCGGACGCGCGGCTTCCGCATCGGGGGCGCGGGCCAACGTGTAAACTAGCGCAAAACGTATGCAACAGATCCTCGTAGTCGACGACGAAATCGGTATCCGGGAGCTGCTCTCGGAAATACTGTCCGACGAGGGATACCAGGTGCGCCTCGCCGAGAACGCGAGCGAGGCCCGCGCTTTGCGCAGCCGCGCGCGCCCCGACCTGGTTCTCCTCGACATCTGGATGCCCGACACCGACGGCATCACGCTGCTCAAGGAGTGGGCGAGCGCGGGGCTGCTCACCATGCCGGTCGTCATGATGTCGGGACACGGGACGATCGATACCGCGGTCGAGGCGACGCGCATCGGCGCCTACGACTTCTTGGAGAAGCCGATCGCCCTCCAGAAGCTGCTCGCGACAGTCGGCCGCGCGCTGCGCCACGGGGGCGAGCAGCCGCAGCCCGGGCTCTCGCTTGCGAGCCTGGGCCGCGGGCCGCTCATCATCGATCTCAAGCAGCGGCTCGAACGCGTAGCGAACCTGCGCACCCCCGTCCTGCTGGTCTCGGAGCCCGGCTGCGGCATCGAGCTCGCGGCGCGCTTCCTGCACTCGCGCAACGCGCCGTGGGTTGCGCCGGAAAACGCTTCCGTGCTCGCGCACGCGCCGCTCGATCTCCTCGGACAGGCGCGCGAGGGGACGCTCTTCTTTCACGACATCGCGGAGCTCAACCGCGCCGAGCAGAAAGGGCTGCAGCTCCTTCTTGCAAAGCTCGACCGCTATAACGCGCGGTTGATCTGCGGCGCGACGCGCTCGCTCCCCGACATGGTGGCGCAGGGCGCGTTCGATGCGCGGCTCTACGCTGCTCTTGCGGTGACGACCATACGCGTGCCGTGCCTGCGCGAGCACCGCGAAGATGTGCCCGATCTCGCGAACCTCGTGCTGACGCGCATGATCGAAGCCAAAGAGATCCCTCCGCGTCAGATGAGCACGGCGGCGCTCAATGCGCTGCGCAACTATGACTGGCCCGGCAACCTGGCGCAGCTGCAGGGCGTGGTCCAGACGCTCGCGCTCACCGCGTTGAGCGACCAGATCGCGCTGGAGGACGTCAATCGCGTGCTCCCGCAGCCGTTGCCCGTGGCGCCCGCCCCGGCCGCGGCGCATGGGCTGCCGTTCGATCTGCCGCTGCGGGATGCGCGCGATGCGTTCGAGCGCGTTTATTTCGAGCACCACATCGCGAAGGAAGGCGGCAACATCAGCCGCGTTGCGGAAGTGGTGGGACTGGAGCGCACGCATCTTTATCGCAAGCTGAAGCAGCTGGGCATCCGGCTCAACCGCAAGTCCGAGGAGTAGCGGCAGAACGCCTTCGCGGCGGCGTTATAATCATTGCTTTTTTTGCGGCCTCTCCCCGCAAGGATTCCGATGAACTCCCGTGTCGAACTCGCCAATGCGATCCGTGCCCTCGCCATGGACGCGGTACAGCAGGCGAACTCCGGCCATCCCGGCATGCCGATGGGCATGGCTGAGATCGCCGAGGTGTTGTGGAACCATCACCTGCGGCATAACCCGGCGGACCCCGCATGGCCGAACCGCGACCGCTTCGTGCTCTCGAACGGCCATGGCTCGATGCTGCTCTACGCGCTGCTGCATCTCACGGGATATGACCTGCCGATGGAGGAGCTCAAGCGCTTTCGCCAGTTGCACTCGAAGACGCCGGGCCATCCCGAGCGCGGTGTCACGCCGGGTGTCGAAACCACCACCGGCCCCCTCGGACAGGGCCTTGCCAATGCCGTCGGCATGGCGCTCGCGGAGCGCTTGCTCGCAGCGGATTTCAACCGCGAGGGGTTCGACATCGTCGATCACCGCACCTACGTCTTCTGCGGTGACGGCGACCTGATGGAAGGCATTTCGCACGAGGCCTGCTCGCTCGCCGGAACGCTCGGTCTCGGCAAGCTGATCGTCTTCTACGACGACAACCGCATATCGATCGATTCGGAGAAGGCGCATATGGATAGCTGGTTCACCGACGACACTCCGCGCCGGTTCGAAGCTTACCGCTGGCATGTCGTGCCGAACGTGGACGGGCACGATTTTGCCGCGGTCGAAGCCGCGCTGCGCGCCGCGCAAAAGGAAACCGAACGCCCGTCGCTCATCTGCTGCAAGACGACGATTGCGAAGGGCGCGCCGAAGAAAGCCAATACCGGAGCGGCGCACGGCGCGCCGCTCGGGGCGGAGGAGGTGGCCGCGACGCGCGCGAACATCGGCTGGCCCTATCCGCCGTTCGAGATACCCCGGCACGTGTATGAAGGCTGGAATGCGCGCGAACGCGGCGCGCGCCTGCAACGCGAGTGGAACAACTTGTTCGATGCCTATGCGCGCGCCTACCCGCAGCTCGCCGCGGAATTTCGCCGGCGCATGGCCGGAGAATTGCCGACAACGTGGGCGGCGCTGCGCGATAAGACGATCGCCCAGGCGAGCGAAAAGGCGGAAACCGTCGCGACGCGCAAAGCGTCCCAGAACACGCTGGAAAGTCTAGGCCCGGGCCTGCCCGAGCTCGTCGGGGGATCCGCTGACCTCGCCGCCTCCAATCTCACCCTGTGGTCCGGCTCGAAGCCAGTCGGCCGCCGCGGCGGCGGCAACTACATCTATTTCGGCGTGCGCGAGTTCGGCATGAGCGCGATCACGAACGGGCTCAGCGTGCACGGCGGCTTCATACCGTATTGCGCAACGTTCCTCACCTTTTCGGATTACGCGCGGAACGCGTTGCGCATGGCGGCGCTCATGAAGGCGCGTGTGATCTTTGTCTTCACGCACGATTCGATCGGGCTGGGCGAGGACGGCCCCACGCACCAGCCGGTCGAGCACGCCGCAAGCTTGAGGTTGATTCCCAACATGGACGTATGGCGTCCCTGCGACACGGTGGAAACGGCGTTCGCGTGGACGGCGGCGATCGAACGGAAGGACGGGCCGACCAGCCTGCTGTTCACGCGTCAGAACGTGCCGTTTCAGAAGCGCGGCGCGGACGCCCTCGCGGCCATCGTGCGCGGCGGCTACGTGCTCTCCGAGGCGGCCGGCGGCGCGCCGCGCTGCGTGCTGATCGCGACGGGCTCCGAAGTCCAGCTCGCGATGGGCGCGCAGAGCCTCCTTGCGGCCCACGGCGTCGGAGTGCGCGTCGTTTCGATGCCGAGCACGAGCGTGTTCGATCGTCAGGACGCCGCATACCGCGAGCAGGTGCTGCCGCGCGGCGTGCCACGCGTTGCGGTGGAGGCCGGCGTCACGGATTACTGGCGCAAGTATGTCGGGCTCGAAGGTGCGGTCATCGGCATCGACCGGTTCGGGGAATCGGCACCCGCCGGAGAGCTCTTCAAATTCTTCGGCTTCACTGTCGAGCGCGTCGCGCAGGCCGCAAGAGACGTGCTGTAAGGGCGGGCTCTTCATGAGAACGCCTTGAAACGGATTGTGTCATAGCTCAGAGCGAAACAGGGCTGCACCGCAAAACCAACGTCACCTTTCGAACCGGAGGACTTCAATGAGCATCAAGGTCGCCATCAATGGTTACGGCCGCATCGGCCGCAACACCCTGCGCGCGCATTACGAGGGCGGCAAGAAGCACGACATCCAGATCGTCGCGCTGAACGACCTCGGCAACGCGGAAACCAACGCGCATCTGACGCGCTATGACACCGTTCACGGAAAGTTTCCCGGGACGGTCGCAGTGGACGGCGACTCGATGGTTGTGAACGGTGACCGTATCAAGGTTTTCGCCATGCGCAATCCGGCCGAACTCCCGTGGGGCAGCCTCGGCGTGGACGTGGTGCTCGAGTGCACGGGGTTGTTCACCAGCAAGGAAAAGTCTTCCGCGCACCTCAAGGGCGGCGCGAAGAAAGTCATCATCTCGGCGCCGGGCGGCAAGGACGTCGATGCGACCATCGTCTATGGCGTGAACCACGAGACGCTCAAAGCGAGCCACACGGTCATTTCCAACGCTTCCTGCACCACGAACTGCCTGGCGCCGATGGCCAAGGTGTTGCACGAGAAGATCGGCATCGTGCAAGGGCTCATGACCACCGTGCACTCCTACACCAACGACCAGGTGTTGACGGATGTGTACCATCAGGACCTGCGGCGTGCGCGCGCCGCCACGATGTCGCAGATCCCGACCAAGACCGGCGCGGCGGCGGCAGTCGGGCTGGTGTTGCCGGATCTGAACGGCAAGCTCGACGGTTTTGCAATACGCGTGCCGACGATCAACGTTTCGATCGTGGACCTCACGTTCTCGGCAGCGCGCGCGACTTCGGTCGAGGAAGTGAACGCGGTGATGAAGGCCGCGGCAGAAGGCGAACTGAAGAGCATACTGCAATACAGCAAGGCGCCGCTCGTGTCGATCGATTTCAACCACAACCCGGCCTCCAGCATATTCGACGCGACGCTGACGAAAGTGACCGGCGGTACGCTCGTCAAGGCGCTCGCGTGGTATGACAACGAATGGGGCTTCAGTAACCGCATGCTGGACGCCACGGTTGCCTTGATGAGCGCGAAATAGCCTCTTCTGCGAGCGCGCCCCATGCCCATCCTCAAAATGACCGACCTCGACCTGCGCGACAAGCGGGTCCTGATTCGCGAGGATTTCAACGTGCCGCTGAAAGATGGCGCGGTCGCAAACGACGCGCGGATCGTCGCTGCATTGCCCGGCATCCGGTATGCGCTCGAGCAGAACGCCCGCCTTATGCTCGTCTCGCATCTCGGCCGGCCGAAAGAAGGGGAACCCACGGAAGCCGAATCGCTTGCGCCGGTGGCTCGGCACCTGTCGATGCTGCTCGGTATGGAGGTGCCGCTCAAGCGCAATTGGCTCGACGGCGTCGAGGTCGAGCCGGGCCGCGCGGTGCTGCTCGAGAACTGCCGCTTCAACAAGGGCGAGAAGAAGAACGACGATGCATTGGCGCGCAAGATGGCGGCGCTGTGCGATGTGTACGTGAACGACGCGTTCGGCACGGCGCATCGGGCTGAGGCGACGACGCACGGGATCGCCAAGTATGCGCCCGTGGCTTGCGCCGGCCCGCTCATGGTCGCCGAGATCGATGCGCTCACACGCGCGCTCGAAAATCCGGCGCGCCCCATGGTTGCCGTGGTGGGCGGCGCGAAGGTCTCGACCAAGCTGAAGATCCTTGCTTCCCTCGCGCAGAAGGTGGAACGGCTCATCGTGGGCGGGGGCATCGCCAACACCTTTCTCCTCGCCGCCGGAGCAAAGATCGGAAAATCGCTCGCGGAGCCGGATCTCGTCGGCGAAGCGCGCCGGATCATGGACGATCTCGAGAAGCGGGGAGGTGGCGTACCGATCCCGTCGGACGTCGTCTGTGCAAAAGAAATCTCCGCCACGGCGCGGGCCGAGACCAAGCCGGTGAACGCCGTCGCCGACGATGACCTGATCCTCGATATCGGCCCGCAGAGCGCTCTCACCATCGCAGGTCTCTTGCGCGATGCCGGCACCATCGTATGGAACGGCCCGGTCGGTGTTTTCGAATACGATCAGTTCGGCGAAGGCACGAAGGCGCTCGCGCTCGCCATCGCGGGTTCCAAGGCGTTTTCGCTTGCGGGCGGGGGCGACACGCTCGCCGCGATCGAGAAGTACGGCATTGCGGACCGGCTTTCCTACATTTCCACCGGTGGCGGCGCATTCCTCGAATTCCTCGAAGGCAAGAAGCTTCCCGCGATTGAAATTCTGGAACAGCGTGGTGGCTGATTGTGCATTGCCGCGGTTCGGGACCGAGTATCGACGATCCGCAGCCACGCCAGGTCCTGAATTGAGTTTGCCCAACCCAGCCGCTAGACTGTGCGTCAAAGCGGCCTCGCGCACGCCCCTTCCATAAGAAAGAATCCGGCTCTATCGTGCTCCGCCGAACCAAGATCGTTGCCACGCTGGGTCCTGCATCGAGGGATCCCCAAGTGCTCACGCGCATGATCGACGCCGGGCTCGACGTCGTGCGCCTGAATTTCTCTCACGGTACCTCCGCCGAACATCGCCAGCAGGTCGAACTCGTGCGCATCCTGGCACGCAAGGCCGGCCGCGCGATCGGGGTGCTGATGGATCTGCAGGGACCGAAGATCCGCATCGGCCGCTTCCGGGACGGAAAAGTGACGCTCGTCCCGGGCGCGAGGTTCATCCTCGATGCCGAAGCCGAGATCGGAGACGAGCATCGCGTCGGTCTCGATTACCGCGATCTGCCCAACGACGTGCGCCCGGGCGACACGCTGCTGCTCGACGACGGGCGCATCGTGTTGAGAGTCGAGTCCGTCGAGGGGCCGCGCATCATCTGCATTGTGGAGCAGGGCGGGGTGCTGTCCAACAACAAAGGTATCAATCGCAGGGGCGGCGGCTTGAGCGCACCGGCGCTCACCGAAAAGGACATGCACGACATCGAGATCGCCGCGGAGCTCAAGGCGGACTTTCTCGCCGTGTCCTTTCCGCGCTCCGGTTCAGACATTAAATGGGCGCGTGACCTCATGGAGAGGGCGGGCGGGCGCGCGTTCGTGATCGCGAAGATCGAGCGCGCGGAGGCGGTGCCCGCGTTGGATGAGATCCTCGATGCATCCGACGGCATCATGGTGGCGAGAGGTGATCTCGCCGTCGAAGTCGGGGATGCCGTGGTGCCCGCGTTGCAAAAACGCATGATTCGCAGAGCGCGCGAGAAGAACAAGGTGACGATCACAGCGACCCAGATGATGGAGTCGATGATCAACAGCCCGATCCCGACCCGCGCCGAAGTCTCGGACGTCGCAAACGCGGTTCTGGACGGCACTGACGCCGTCATGCTGTCGGCGGAAACCGCGACCGGGCACTATCCGGCGGAGACCGTCGCCACGATGGCGCGCGTGTGTATCGAAGCGGAAAAAGAGGACACCTTCAGCCCCGAGCGGCGCTACTCGAGCGGGCCTGCCGAGGTCGAAGAGGCGATCGCCCGGGCCACCGTCTTCACCGCCAACAACCTCGACATCAAAGCCGTCGCGGCGATGACTCAGAGCGGGAAAACGGTTCTGTTCATGTCGCGCATGCACTCGACGGTGCCGATCTATGCCATGAGCGCCGTCAGCGAAACGCGGCGGCGCGTCACGCTCTTTCGCGGCGTGTATCCCATCAAGTTCAAGGGGGTGCGCGACCCGGAACGATCGCTCCACATGGCCGAAGACGAACTCCTCGCGCGCGGCGCGGTCCACAACGGAGACTACATCGTCCTCACGATCGGCGAGCCGTATGGCAAGGCCGGCGGCACCAACACGATGAAGATCGTGAAGGTCGGTGAACACCGGCATGCGTGAGCCGAAGAGGGCAGATCTGGGCGAGGCTAACTTCCTGGGAAGTTAAGCGTGAGCGGCCGAGACCAAGATCCGCCGCGGTGAACACCGGCATGCGTGAGCCGAACAGTCCCGTCGTGAGGTCGTAGTAAAATATCGCTTCACCGTTTACCGTCTATCCGTTCTATCCCAAATCGAAGCAGGAGGGTCTATGTCAGGACATGAAATGGCCACTGTGGCCCAGGCGATGGTTGCCCCGGGCAAGGGCATACTCGCCGCCGACGAGAGTACCGGCACCATAGAGAAACGCTTCAACGGCATCAAGGTCGAAAACGTCGAGGAGAACCGCCGGGCCTACCGCGACATGTTGTTTACTACGCGCGGGCTGGAGCAGTACATCGGCGGCGTGATCCTGTACGACGAGACGATCCGCCAGAAAGCATCGGACGGCACGCCTTTCGTGGAACTGCTCTCCCGCAAGGGCATCCTGCCGGGGATCAAGGTAGACGCCGGTGCGAAGCCGCTCGCGCTCTGTCCAGGCGAAACGGTGACCGAGGGTCTCGACAACCTCGCCAAGCGCTGCGCCGAGTACGCGAAGATGGGCGCGAAGTTCGCGAAGTGGCGTGCAGTCATCACGATCGGCCCCGGCCTCCCGACGCCGACGTGCATAAAGGCCAACGCGCACGCGCTCGGGCGCTATGCCGCGATCTGTCAGGCAGCGGGCCTCGTGCCGATCGTCGAGCCGGAAGTGCTGATGGACGGCGACCACACCATCGAACGCTCCGAGGAGGTGACCGAGTGGACGCTCAACGCGGTGTACGACGAGCTCTACGCGAACCGTGTGACGCTGGAGCACAGCGTTCTCAAGCCCAGCATGGTCATTTCCGGCAAGAGCTGTCTCAACCAGGCGGGCGTCGAGGAAGTCGCCGAACGGACAGTGCGCACGCTGAAGCGCACCGTGCCGGCGGCCGTGGCGGGCATCGTGTTCCTCTCCGGCGGGCAAAGCGACGAAGTGGCGACACAGCACTTGAACGCGATGAACCGCATGTTCGCCGGCAAGCTGCCGTGGCCGCTCTCCTTTTCGTACGGCCGCGCGCTCCAGCAGCCGTCGCTCAAGGCATGGAAGGGTTCGTCTGGCAACGTCGCAGCGGCCCAGGCCGCACTTCTGCATCGGGCGCGCATGAACAGCCTCGCGTCCCTCGGCCGTTACACCGCGGAAGAAGAAAAGCAGCCGCTCGCGGCGTAACGCCTTGCGCACACCGGTCGCCGTCATCACGGGGTTCTTGGGTAGCGGCAAGACGACGCTGCTCAATCGGCTGCTCCAGCGCCCCGAGATGGCGGGCGCGGCCGTCATCATCAACGAATTCGGCGAAATCGGGCTCGACCATCTCCTGATCGCGACGCCGAGCGAGAACACGGTGCTGCTCTCGAGCGGCTGCCTGTGCTGCACGGTGCGCGGGGATCTGGTCGAGACGCTCGCTGACCTCTATCGCAGGCGGCGCGACGGCGCGATCCTGGCGTTCGATCGGGTCATCGTCGAGACGACCGGGCTCGCCGACCCCGTGCCGATCATTCAAACCGTAGTCGCCGACCCGGAGCTCGCGCCGCTCTTTACGCTCGACAGCGTCGTCACGCTCGTGGATGCGGTGAACGGCGCGCAGCAACTGGACGAGCACCCCGAATCCGTCAAACAGGCGGCCGTCGCGGATCGCCTTCTTCTCACCAAGACCGATCTCGCCAATGTGGACGACATCACGGCGTTGCGGGCCCGGCTCGCACGAATCAATCCGGGCGCCGAGGTGTGTGCCGTCGTCCGTGGGGCGGCGGAGCCGCACGCGCTCTTCGGGGCCGCCATCAACCGCTCCGATGCCTCAAGCCAGACGGTGAAGCAGTGGCTGCGCGACACGCAGTTCGTGCAGGCGGAAGCGCATGCGCATCGCCCTCACGGCGCGGCGGATGTGAACCGCCATGACGATCACATCCGCGCCTTCTGCATTTATCACGAGACTCCGGTCAGCGCGGGGGGCCTGGAGATGTGGCTCAACATGCTCGCGGCGCTGCGCGGGGCGAAGCTCCTGCGCGTGAAAGGCCTGCTCAACGTGGATGGCCGGCCGGTCGCCGTGCACGCGGTGCAGACGCTGATTCACGAACCGGTGGTGCTCGACCGCTGGCCCGACGACGACCGCCGCTCGCGCCTGGTTTTCATCACACGCGACCTGGCGCGCGAAGCGATCGAAGAGACGCTTTCCATGCTCGCGCTGCGCCCGGAAGCGGGACAGCGCACGCCCACGCTCGATCCCCAAACCTACGCGCAGTTTCTCGCCGCAGCGAAGAGCTTCCGCTGACGGCATTGCCTTGACACGCGAACGCGGATTATTTAGCGTTCGGGTTCCGCTGCAAACGCTTGCATTACACCAACGCAGCGGCCAAGTTCATCTACGGCAGGAGTCCACCCTATGCAGGGCATGCAGGCGCCGGAGGAAAAGGGCGCACTCACGTACATCAAGGGCGGCGCGCTGATCGACGGCAACGGAGGCGCGCCGCTCAAAGATCCGGTGATCGCGGTGCAGGGGCGGCGCATCACCGAAGTCGGCGCGCGCGACGAAGTGAAGATTCCGCGCGACGCTGTGGTCATCGATGCCGGGCGCTGCACTCTCATGCCGGGGATGATGGATCTCCACATCCACACCTCGATGTTCAACTGCATGACGTTTCACAACCACCGCGTCGCGCAGTTCGAGATCATGCCGCACCTGCAGCAGATGTACGCGCTCTTCCACGCGCAGCTCTGCTTCGACATGGGGTTCACCACGCTGCGCGATCTCGGCATGAACTCCAATCGGGGGCTCCTCACCAACGAATTGTGCGCCGTGCGCGACGCGATCGATGCGGGCATCATGGAAGGGCCGCGCATGCTGATCGGCGGCTTCACCACCATCACCGGCTCGCACCTCGATTTGATCCAGCCGCGCGCCATGCCGCGTTTCGGCTTCAATACGGCGGATGGCCCCTGGGAGCTGAGGAAGCTCGCCCGGACCAATCTTCTCGCCGGGTGCGATGTCATCAAGACCTGCGCTTCGGGTGGTGGGGGCACCGACAAAGAGGAGCCCGATATCCGCAACATGACGCAGGAGGAGCTCGACGCGATCGTCGACGAGGCGCACGCCTTCCACAAAACGGCGGCCGTCCACTGCTTCACGACCCAGGCGCAGCGCATGGCGCTCAAGGCCGGTGCGGACACCATCGAACACATGGTGTTCAACGACGACGAGACCATCGATCTCATCGCGGAATCCGGCACGCCGGTCACGCCGACGCTTTCGCACCGCACCGACCACGCGATCCAGTTGCGCCGCGAGCACGGCACCGCCGAATTCGTGCTGCGCAAGATGAAATTCCTGCAGCCACACTGCTTCGAGACGTTCCAGAAGATGTACAAGGCCGGCGTCAAGATCGCGATGGGCACCGACATGGGTTTCGAGCCGGACATGGGCAGCAACGGCGCCGAGCTCGAGATCTACGTGAAGCTCGGCATGAAGCCAATGGACGCGATTCTTACCGCGACGCGTAACGCCGCCCAGGCGATCAAGCGCGGCAACGACCTGGGCACGATCGAGAAGGGCAAGCTCGCGGACATCGTCGCGGTCGACGGCGATCCACTGAAGGACATCGCCTGCCTGCAGAAAAAGGAAAGGATCCAGCTCGTAATGAAGGAGGGCCGGGTCTATGCCGACCGCCGTCCGGGAATGAGCAAGAGCGTGGTCAACGCCAAGGCGGGCGACTGGAAGATCATCGATTATCTGTGAGCCGCGCAAGCGACGGGAGAGAGAGCATGGCTGCAACAAGAAAGCGCGCGACGTCGCGCAAGAATTCGACCAAGACCGCCGGCGCAATGAAGGGCGGGGCGAGCGGCAAGTACCACTTCAAGATGGCCAAGTTGAAGAAGGTCGATGCCGGTACCGGCTACTCGACTTCCCACGGCGGCGTGGTCGAGGGCCAGCGCATGCTGGTGGGGTACATCCACAAGCCACGCGGCACCGGCTCGCGCATGCACAGCCACAAGAACGAGCAGTTCAACTATGTGGTGCGCGGCACGCTCGTGGGCTCGGTCAACGGCAAGCGGGTGGTCGCGCCGCCCGGGACGCTCATCTATATTCCCGCGAATGCCCCGCATACTCTGGTCGCGTCCCCCCAGGACGAGGACGTGATCTTCATTGCGATCAAGGACCTCTCCCAGGGCATCATCGGCAAGGCGGTCGACGGCACCATGGTGGGGCCGAAGTACCTGAAAGGCTTCGAGCCCAAAGCCAAGGCGCGCGCCCGCGCCTGACTTTTGTCGCAGCCGGCTCGACAGCCGGCCGCATTGCTCTTCTCGCAAGCTCCCCGGTGTTTCCCGACTGCGTGATATCGTATGGGAACGCCCGCGCGGGAGGTCCGGCACGAGGCCGTAGAGCGCGCGGACGATCCAGCGAAGAGAGGAGGAGTCATGGCGAAGGTAAGCATACTTGCAGCGGCGGCCGGTATCGGCTTTCTGGTGGGAGGCGGCAACGTTGGGGCGCAGAACTATCCGACCAAGCCGATTCGTTTCCTGGTGGGATTCCCGCCCGGCGGCACCAACGATATCGTGGCCCGGATCGTTGCGCCGAAGATGTCCGAATATCTCGGCCAGCAGGTGGTCGTCGAAAACCGCGGCGGCGCCAACACCGCGATCGCGACCGAAATTGCAGCGCGCGCTGCGCCTGACGGTTACACCATACTCTTGAATGCTCCGGGACACGCGACCAACCCTTCGCTCATCAAGTTGAACTTCGATTCGATCAGGGATTTCGCCTTCATCACGCTCATCGCCGAATCGCAGAACCTGCTCGTTACGCATCCGTCGCTGCCGGTGAGGAACGTGAAGGAGCTGATCGCGCTCTCGAAGAAGCGTCCGGGCGACATCAACTATGGCTCCTCGGGCATCGGCACCACGGTGCACCTGTCCGCGGAACTCTTTCAGTACATGACAGGCGCGAAATGGGTGCACATTCCGTACAAGGGCGGCGGCCCGGGACTCGTCGCACTGCTATCGGGCGAGATTTCGCTCTACTTCGGAAATCTCCCCACGGTCATTCGGCAGGCGCGGGACGGCAAATTGCGCGCGCTTGCGACCACGGGACCGAAGCGCTCCCCCGCGGCGCCCGACATTCCCACCATCGCAGAGTCCGGCGTGCCGGGCTACGTGGTGACGACGTTCTACGGGCTCTCGGCGCCGGCAAAGACGCCGCGCCCGATCCTCGAGCGGCTCCACATCGAAACGGTGCGCGCGCTCAAGGCGCCGGACGTGCGCGAGAAGCTGCAGGGGCTCGGTGCCGAGCCGGTGGGCAACACACCGGAACAGTACGCGGCATTCATGCAGAACGAAATTGCGAAATGGGCCAAGGTGATCAAGGCCGCGGGCATCAAGGCCGAATAGTCGATCGAAGGAAGGGCTGTGCCGTTTGAAGAACTGATCAGGCAACTCAAGGAGAAAACCGCCGAGGCGCTCGCAATGGGCGGCCCGGAGAAGATTGCGAAGCGCAAGGCCGAGGGGCACCTCAACGCGCGCGAGCGCATCGACTATCTCGTCGACCCCGGCTCGTTCATCGAATCCGGGCGCTTGGCGCGCTCCAACCGCCCGGAGGTGAAGCAAAAGACGCCGGCAGACGGCAAGTTGGCGGGTTTCGCACGCATCGAGGGGCGGGAAATCGCGCTCGTCTCGAACGATTTCACCGTGCTCGGCGCCTCCTCGTCGGTGATCAACATGAAGAAGATCCGGCACGTGAAGCAGGTCGCGTGCAAGCGCGGGCTGCCGCTCGTTTTTCTGGGCGAATCGAGCGGCGCGCGGATGCCGGATCGCATGGGGGCTGCCGGGCGCGCGATCATTGCGCAGGATCCGACCGAATATCAGCGGCTACGCGAAACGCCGTGGGCTTCGGCGCTTCTCGGTCAATGCTACGGGTCCTCCACCTGGTATTCGGCGATGTCCGATTTCGTCGTGATGCGCAAGGGCGCGATCATGGCGATCGCGAGCCCGAACGTGACCTCCATCGCGATCAACAAGCCGATCGATCCCGAGGATCTCGGCGGCTGGAAACTGCTGACGGGCGTCTCGGGCCTCGCCGATATGGCGGTGGATACCGACGAGCAGGCGCTCGACGCGATCAGAAAATTTCTTTCGTACCTCCCGAGCCACAGCATGGAGCCGCCGCCCGAGCACCCGGTGTCGCCCGGCTCCGACGAAGCGTGCCGCAAGATCTTCGACATCCTGCCGGAGTCGCGCAACAAGGTCTACGACGTGCGGAAGATCATCGGGGCGATCGCGGACAAGGACTCGTGCTTCGAGTTGAAGGAGCGCTACGGCAAGTCGGTCGCCACCGTGCTCGCGCGGCTCGACGGCAAGAGCGTCGGGTTCATCGCCAGCAACCCGCTCTTCAAGGGCGGCGCGCTGGATGCCGACGCGTGCCAGAAGGTCACGAGCTTCATGGTGCTGTGCGACTCCTTCAACGTGCCGCTCGTCTTCCTGGTCGACGTGCCGGGGTTTCTGATCGGCGTCGAGGGCGAGATCCGCGGCATGCCGGGCAAGGTCATCAACTGGATGA
>CAMPGR010000017.1 GCA_946885605.1 uncultured Pseudomonadota bacterium | reverse complement strand
GCGCCCTGGGCGAGCTCGGCGCATGGGTGCGACTGCACTATGTCTACCCCTATCCGCATGTCGATGAGCTCATCCCGCTCATGGCGGAAGGCAAACTTCTGCCTTATCTCGACGTGCCCTTTCAGCATGCGAGCCGCAGGATACTCAAGCTCATGAAGCGCCCCGCAAACGCCGAGCATACGCTCGAGCGCATCCACGCATGGCGCAGGGCGTGTCCCGACATTGCGCTCCGCAGCACCTTTATCGTCGGGTTTCCGGGCGAGACCGAGGCCGAGTTCGAGGAGCTGCTCGCGTTCCTCGAGGAGGCGCAGCTCGACCGCTCTGGATGCTTCCCTTACTCCCCGGTAAACGGCGCGGCGGCGAACGCGCTGCCGGGCCAGGTGCCGGATGAAGTGAAGGAAGAGCGCCGCGCACGCTTCATGCAGGTTCAGGAGCAAGTGAGCGCCGCGCGTCTCGCGAAGAAGGTCGGCCGTACGCTGACGGTGCTCGTCGATGAAGCCTCTGCACAGCAGGCGGTTGCACGCTCCAGCGCTGACGCGCCCGAAATCGATGGACAGGTGCTCATCGCGAAGCCCGGTCGTCTCAAGGCCGGGGAATTCGCGACCGTCCGTGTCACGCGCGCGGAAAGCCACGACCTGTACGCGGAGGTTGTTCGGCAGTAGCGTATGCTCAAGCGCTTCAAGCTCTGGGTAGCGCGGCTCATGGCCGACGTTATCGCGCTGTGGTTCAGCTACCGAAACCCGAAAACCCCGCTCGCCGCCAAGATCCTCGCGGCGATCGTCGTGGCCTACGCCTTCAGCCCGATCGATCTCATTCCCGATTTCATTCCGCTCCTCGGCTATCTCGACGATGCGCTTCTGCTGCCGCTTGGCATATGGCTAGCGATCAGGCTGATCCCCGCGCCCGTTCTCGAACTATGCCGCGCGCAGGCGAGGCGCTGGCTGGCCGACCCGCGCCCCAAACCGACGAGCCGCTACGGCGCCGTGGCGATCATCGCGCTGTGGATCGTTCTGTTGTGGCTTGCGTGGCAGTGGATGGAGCCGCGCGTCGCGTGACCGCTATTCCGATGCCGCATGTCGCACCCGCGATTGCTGCCCGGGAAGTCTGAGAAAGTCGGCTGCTTCTTCGGCATCACGCGTGTAGCGCATGCCCGGCAGGCTCGCGAGGATGCGGCGGCCGTAGCCACGGCTCACGAGCCGCGTGTCGCAGATCGCGAGCACACCGCGGTCGTTCTCGTCGCGGATGAGCCGACCCGCGCCCTGCTTGAGCGTGATGACCGCCTCGGGCAGCTGGTACTCGAGAAACGCATTGCGGCCCTCGCGGTTCATCTTGTCGATGCGCGCGGCGAGCACCGGATCGTCCGGTGCCGCGAACGGGAGCTTGTCGATGACGACGAGAGACAGCGCTTCCCCGCGCACGTCCACCCCTTCCCAGAACGACTGGCTGCCGACGAGCACCGCGTTGCCGAGCGCCCGAAAGCGCTCCAGCAATTCCGTGCGCGAGCCCTGCCCCTGTGCGAGCAGCGGGAACGGGAGTCCGCGTTTGCGGAAGGCGTCCTCCAGCAGAGCGTGCGCGTCGCGCATCGCACGCAAGCTCGTGAACAGCATGAAGGTGCGCCCGCCAGAAGCTTCGATCAGCGGGAGGCTCGCTGCAACCACAGCGGGCGTGTGCTCCGGAGTATTGGGCTCCGGCAAATTCCTCGGGATATAGAGAAGCGCCTGGCGCTCGTAATCGAATGGGCTTTCCCAGGCGACGCTTTGTGCCGTATCGAGCCCGAGCTCGCCACGGTAATGAGCGAAGTCGCCCCCGACTGAGAGCGTTGCGGACGTGAAGATCCAGGCGCGTGGTTGCGCGGCGACCTGCTGCCGGAACGTTTCCGCAATCGAAAGCGGCGTCGAATGTAGATGCAGCGCGCGGCTGTAGAGCTCCGCCCAGCGCACGCACGAGGCGTCTGCTGCGCTTCGCCAGCGCTCGGTTTGCTCGGCAAGCGTGAGGATGCGCTGCCAGCAACGCTCCAACCCCTCGCTGCGCTGCGCCTGCTCCGCGAGAACGTGCGCGAGTCCGTCCAGGCGGTCGAGTACGGCGGCGAGGGCCGGCGCAAAAGCCTTGTGCCGGTCGAGCACGCGCAACGGCAGGCGGGCGCTGTCCTCGGCAAAAACGAGCCGCAGATCGCGCGCCGCCTTGTCGAGGGCTTGCGCGGCTTGCGGCAGCTCCGCGCAGTCCGGCGCCGACGCTGCAGCTTCGACGCGCGTATCGCGAGCGAGATCGAGGTATTGCGTCGTGGACACGCTCTCGCCGAAAAAAAGGCTTGCGGTTTCCGGCAGTTGGTGCGCTTCATCGAAGATCACGGTGTTGCACGCAGGCAAGAGCTCCCCGGCGCCCTCATCGCGCAGCACGAGATCGGCGAAAAACAGATGGTGGTTCACGACCACGACGTCCGCGGCCAGCGCCTGCCGGCGTGCCGCCATGACGAAACAGCGCTCGTAGTGCGCGCATTCCGACCCCAGGCAGTTTTCGCGCGTCGAGGTGGCGTGCGACCACGCGGCCGCGGCTTCGGAAACGCTCGCGCAATCCGCCTTGTCACCGGTCGGGCTGGTGCGCGCAAACGCCTCGATTCGCGCGAGATCGCCGGCGTCGTCCCGTGTGAGGAACCGGCCTTCGCGCCGCGCGCGCTCCAGGTGATGGTGGCAGACATAGTTCGCGCGCCCCTTGAGCAGCGCGACCGTGACCGGCACCTTGAGCGCGGCCCGCACCGTCGGAATATCGCGGTCGAAAAGCTGGTCCTGCAGCGTTTTCGTACCGGTGGAGATAATGACCTTCCCGCCAGACATGAGCGCGGGGACGAGGTAGGCGAATGTCTTGCCGGTACCCGTGCCGGCTTCCGCGACCAGCGCTTTGTTGAGCGCAATGGTGTCGGCCACCGCACGCGCCATCTCGAGCTGAAACGGACGCGCACGGAAGTCCCTGATGGTCGCGGCAAGCGGGCCGCTTTCGGAAAACAGCCAGTCGAGGTCGGACACGCCTCCGAGTTTAGCTTGCGCCACAGGCTCTGACTACGTCGTTCCGTTGCACGAACGCCCCACTGCCCACAACGCACTGCCGCCTGTAAGGATTACGCGAGTCGCCTGACTGTATGCTAAGCACATAGCGCATCGTAAGGAGCAGGCCTGTGGCGAAGTCGATCATCGTTTTCATCGTCGGGGGGCTGCTCGGTGCCGCAGCCGGTTTCGCGCTCGGGATCTTCTTCTATCCCTATATCTTCCTCGCCGACATCGTCGCGACCGAGCAGCTCGAACCCGCGGCCAGAAAGCTCGTCGCCCGCGGCTCGTTCATACACGCCAATCCTTCGGATCCCATCCACTACGGAAAGGGAAACGTGAAAGCCTTCGACAACCTGGTGTTTCTCGAGTCCGACTTCGAGGTCGGCCCTGGGCCGAAATTCCACGTTTACCTGGTTCCCGACGCCAACGTCACGCCCTCCACAGATGTGGCGGGCACCCAGTTCATCGATCTCGGCCGGCTCAAGGCATTCAAGGGCAGTCAGAACTACCCCATTCCGCAGGGCGTGGACCTCGCGCGGTACGGCAGCGTGGTGATCTGGTGCGAGCAGTTCGGCGTACTGATCTCGCCGGCCACGCTGAAGCCTCTCTGAAACTTGAGTCCTGCGTGCCTGGAAGGGCGCGCGTCCCTGGCACACTAATCGTTTGCCAATCATTGCCCTACCATGTACATTTAAAGCATGAGATTAACTTATGCGCTGCTGGTGCTGTGCCTTCTTGCAGGCTGCGCGTATCGCGCCGTCGAGGACCACACGCCGCTCGAGTCGCATGGGAGCGACGCGACAGGACCGCCGCCGGAAACACGCAGCGATCTCCTCTTGCGCGCGCTCGGAATGGTCGGCGTGCCGTATCGATACGGGGGGCGGTCGCCCGACACCGGCTTCGACTGCAGCGGGCTGGTGCATTATGTGTTCGGCGAGTCCGGCATCGAACTGCCGCGGCGCGCCCAGGAGATGAGCCGCATCGGGGAACCGGTGCGGCGCCACGAGCTTTCCCCGGGCGACCTCGTGTTCTTCGACACCTTGCGCGAGCCGTATTCCCACGTCGGGATCTATCTCGGCAACAACCGTTTCATCCATGCCCCGAGCAACGGCGGCCGCGTCGAAATCGTCAGCATGACGCACCGCTACTGGCTGCGGCGTTACAACGGCGCGCGCCGCATCGCGCACTGAAAGCGGCGGCGCGCAGATTTACGGGGGATCTTCGACGGCGGCACCGGCTGCTGACGCAGTCAGAGCTTGCCGTTCCGCGTGCGCAGCATCATCCGCGACAGCACGGCAATCGGCAGTAATCCGACCGCTACAATGGTGAGCGCCGGTGTGGAGGCTTCGGTGAGCCGCTCGTCGGATGCGAGATTGAAGGCCTGCACCGCGAGCGTGTCGAAATTGAACGGGCGCATGACGAACGTCGCAGGCAGCTCCTTCATCACGTCCACAAATACGAGGAGCGCGGCGATCAGGGCGCTGCGCCACAGCAGCGGCGCGTGCACTTTGAGCAAGGTGGTGGCAGGGCCAAGCCCCAGCGAGCGCGCCGCGCTGTCCATGCTGGGCGTGATCTTCGCAAGGCCCGCCTCGATCGTCTGTAGCGAAACGGCGAAGAAGCGGACGAGATAGGCGTAGATGAGCGCCGCGATACCGCCGGTGAGAATGAGTCCCACCGATTGCCCGGTCAGGGACTCGATCGCCGAGGCGAGAGCATGGTCGATGCGCGTGACGGGAATCAGCACGCCTACCGCGATCACGGCCCCGGGCACCGCGTAACCCAGACCGGCGATGCGATTGGCGGCGTGCACCACCCGGCTTCGGCTCATGCGCGTCGCATAACCCACCATGAATGCGAGGACCACGGCAAGGACCGCCGTGATGCCGGCGAGCGTCACGGTATTGAACGTGAGCTCGAGGTAGTGCCCGCCGAACTGGGCGTCGCCCGAGGTGAGCGCCATCTGCAGCAAGATCCCGCCTGGCAGGAAAAACCCGAGCAGGAGCGGCACGGCGCTCGCCACGAAAGCGAGCGCCGCCTTGAAGCCGCGCAGCCGGTACGGATAGGCCACCCGCCTGCGGTGCGCGATGTTGTGAAAACTCGCCCGCCCGCGGGTCGCGCGCTCGATGAGCAGCACCAGGAAGACGAAACCGAGCAGCGTCGCGGAAAGCTGCGCCGCGGCCACATGATCGCCCAGCGAAAACCACGCGCGGTAGATCCCGGTGGTGAACGTGTGTACGCCGAAGTAGGCGACAGTGCCAAAATCGGCCAGCGTCTCCATGAGCGCGAGCGCCGTGCCGGCGACGATGCCGGGGCGCGCCAGCGGCAAGGCGACGCGCAGAAACGTCCCCCACGGCCCGTAACCGGAGATGCGCGCGGCTTCGAGCATGCTTTCCGACTGCTCGAGGAAGGCAGCGCGCGCGAGGAGATACACGTACGGATAAAACACGAACGCGAGCATCGCGACGGCACCCGGAAGCGAGCGAACATCGGGGAACCAGTAGTCGCCGGGACCCCAGCCGGTCCACGCGCGGAGTGCGCTCTGGACGGGCCCTGCAAACTGCAGGAAGTCGGTATAGGCATAGGCCATGACGTAAGCCGGCATCGCCATGGGCAGCAGCAGCCCCCATTCGAGCACGCGGCGTCCCGGGAAGCGGCACATCGTCGTGAGCCACGCGGTGGCGATGCCGATGGTGATGACGCCGTACGCCACGCCGAGCATCAGACCCAGCGAGTTGAGGATGTAATCCGGGAGCACGGTCGTGCTGAGATGCGCCCACGTCCCCTCGCTGGGAACGAAGACGTTCAGCAGGACGACGATCACCGGCACGGCGAGGTGGAGCGCCAGTATGACGGCGAGCGAGGTCAGTGCGCCGGGTCGGCGCAAGCGCAAGGCGCCGTTCGCGGCGCTCGAGAGCACCCGGTCAGCGAACATGGAGGAAAAAGACGGCCACCAGGCGGGCAACGCAGCCCGATACGCGACGATCCGACTGCATCATGGTGGTGTAAGTTACGGAGCCGATGTGGGTTTTCATTGTAACAAGAATCATTTTCATCGGCAAAGCGTATAATGCCGGCATGCCCGCACGCCTCGAGATCGCCAGTGTCAGCCACGCCTACGACGGGCGGCGCGTGCTCTCCAACTTAAGCTTCCACGTCGAGAAAGGCATGATCGGCTGCTTGTTGGGCGCAAGCGGTTGCGGCAAAACGACGGTGCTCCGCTGCATCGCCGGCTTCGAGCCGGTGCTCTCCGGCGAGATCCGGTTGAATGGCGGCGTGATGAGCCGCCCGGGGCTCACCACCCCGCCCGAACACCGACGCATCGGCATGGTGTTCCAGGATTACGCGCTTTTTCCCCATCTCTCCGTCGCGCGCAACATCGCTTTCGGCCTGCGCGACATGACGGAGGGCGAGCGCTGGGCTCGCGTCTCCGAGCTGCTCGATACGGTGGGTCTCACGCAGGTCGCGAACCACTACCCGCATGAGCTTTCAGGCGGCCAGCAGCAGCGGGTCGCGCTCGCGCGCGCGCTTGCTCCGCGTCCCGAATTGATGCTGCTCGACGAGCCATTCTCCAACCTCGATGTGGAAATGCGAGAGCGCCTGAGCCTCGAGGTGCGCGACATCCTGAAACAGCAGAACACGACTGCGATCCTCGTCACGCACGACCAGAACGAGGCGTTCAACATCGCCGATGAAATCGGGGTCATGCACTCCGGGTCGATCGAGCAGTGGGATACGCCCTACCGCATCTACCACGAGCCTGCGAGCCGCTTCGTCGCCGATTTCGTCGGACAGGGTGTTTTTCTTCCCGGCGCGGTGAGCGAGGACAACTGCATCAGGCTGGAGCTCGGCGTGCTGGACGCGCCGCTACGGCGCCCGCTGCCGCGCGGGTCGATCGTCGACGTGCTTATCCGCCCCGACGACATCCTGCACGACGACGCGAGCCCGCTTCAGGCCGAGGTGTTGCACAAGGCCTTTCGCGGCGCGGAGTTCCTCTACACCTTGCAGCTCCCGGGCGGCGGCCGCGTGCTGTCGCTCGTGCCGAGCCATCACAATCACGCCATCGGAGAAAAAATCGGCATTCGCCTCGAGATCGATCACGTCGTCGCCTTCCCGCGCGATGCGAGGCCCCAGCAGCCCGTCTAGCCCGCTACGGTCCTGCGCGCGTTTCACCCATCCGCGCCCGCAATTCGCCTGCGAGCTCGTGCACCACGAGCGCGTAATTGACGCTCCGGTTGTAGCGCGTAATGACGTAGAAATTCTGTAAGCCCAGCCAGTACTGCGGGCCGCTCTCCGCTTCGACGCGCACGAGCGCCGCCCTGGATTCTTCTTCAACGTTGGCGAGCGGCACGATGCCTCGCGTCCTGAGCTCCGCAATGCTCGCGTGCGGCTTGATGCCCTCGCCCAGCGTGTTCTCGACTGCGTCGCCATCGGCGCGCGCTTCGATCACGACCGACGCACCGGTTTCCCAACCGAACGCGCGATAGTAATTGGCCACGCTGCCGATAGCGTCCGCGGCCGAGCCCCAGAGATCCGGCCGCCCGTCGCCGTCGAAGTCCACGGCATACTTTCTATAGCTGCTCGGCAGAAACTGCGGGATGCCCATTGCGCCGGCGTACGAGCCGCGCGTCGCGAGCGCGTCGAACCCCGTCTCGCGCGTGAGTAGCAGGAACTCTTCCAGCTCCGCGCGAAAGAGTGCCGCCCGCGGCGGATAGTCGAACGCGAGCATGCTGAGCGCCTCCAGCACTTTGAACCTGCCGATGTTCCGGCCGTACACCGTCTCGACGCCGATCGTCGCGACGATGATCTCCTCCGGCACGCCATATTCGCGGCTGGCGCGCGCGAGCGCGCCCGCGTTCCGGCGCCAGAATTCTATGCCGCCCGCGATGCGGCGTTCGTCGATATAGAGCGCCCGGAACTCGTGCCACGGCCGCGCCGTTCCCGGCGCCGAGACGGCGCGGATGATCGCGGGACGCGGCTGGGCCTGACCGAAGAGCCGGCGCAGCGCGGAACGGTCGAACGAATGCTTGGCCGCCATCTCCTCGATGAACGATTCGACCTCCTGGCGCAACGCCGGCGATGCGGGTGGCGCTGCGGTCACCGAGCCCAGCACGCCGCCAAGGAGAAGAGGGGCGACGAGCGCCGCAATGGCGGCGAGCTTCGTCATCTCACCCCTTCTCGAACATCGCGGCAAGCTCGGGCGCGAACTCGCCGTCCATCAACACGTAGAGCATGCGGCACGGCTTGTCGGAGCGGTTGCTCCACGCGTGATTGGTGCCGCGCTGAATGACGACATCACCCGCCTTGAGATGCACGTCCTCGTCATCGAGCAGCAGGACGATCTCCCCGGACAATACGACCGCATAGTCGATCGTCTCGGTGCGGTGCATGAACGGATGCCGGCCGCCGCGTCCAAAGGTGGACGCCCCTTCGTTGCCCATCGACTTGAAGACTTCCCGCGCCTTCTCGGGATCGAGGCTGCGTATCGCTTCCGTCTCCGGCGCGATCTCCGAGATGCGGATGATGGTGCCCTGGCGTGGCGGATGAATCTGCTTGGGGCCGAGCGTGGGGTCGGGCTCTTCCGGCGTCAGCACGACCGGCGCCGCTGCGGTCTTCCACAAATCCACCGAGATATGACCCGGGCGCAGGGGGTTCGTCCGCACGGCGGGTGCGAGCCCGTCCGAAATGACGATCGCTTTTCCGCTCTTGTCGTGTCCGGTGACGACGCGGCGCACTTTGCCTTCCATGGCTTCTGCTCCTCTTATTCGGGTTCGATGCCGGCAAGCCGCGCCAGCTCCGCGAATTTATCCACCGCCCCCGAAAGGAAGCGCTTGAATTCCGCCGAGCTGTTCCCGACGGGTGTCAGCCTCAACGCCGTCAGCCGCTCGCGGACCTGCTGATTCGCAACCGCGCTGCGGATTTCCTTCTCGAGCCGGCCCGTCACTGCGGCCGGCGTCTTCGCCGGCGCGAACACGCCGTACCAGCTCGCGGCATCCATGTCGGTGCCGGTCACGCCCGCTTCACGCATCGTCGGCACTTCGGGCAGAAACGGCGCGCGCTTTTGCCCATTGTACGCAAGCGCGCGCAGCCGGCCGGCCTGAATGTGCGGAAGGCCGAGCGGTGTGGTGACGAACATCATCTGGATTTCTCCGCTGATGAGCGCGGTGATCGCGGGGCCGGCACCCTTGTAAGGCACGTGCACCATGTTCGTTCCGGCGCGCGCATTGAAGAGGGCTCCGGCGAGATGCAGCGTATTGCCGATGCCCGCCGAGCCGTAGGCCACGCGGCTGCCGGGCTTGCGCGCGAGCGCGATCAACTCCTTCACCGACTGTGCGGGCACTGCCGGGTTCACCGCCAGGATGTGGGCTTCCCCTGAGGCGATGTTCGTGATGGGGACGAAATCCTTCTTCACGTCGAACGGAAGCCTGCGGTAGATGCTCGGGTTCACGGCGAAGGACGCCGATGTGATGAGGAGCGTATGTCCGTCCGGCATCGCTTTCGCCACGAGCTCCGCGCCGATGATGCCGTTGGCGCCCGGCCGGTTGTCCACGACGAAGGGCTGCCCCATCTGAGTCGCGAGCTGCTGCGTGACGATGCGCGCCACGGTGTCCGGCGCTCCGGCCCCGAAGCCCACGATCACGCGCACCGGGCGGCTGGGATAGGACTGGCCCCAGGCTGCGCCGCCCAGCGCGAAACCCGCACACGCGCATGCCATAACGAATACTCTGCGCAGCACGATTTCCTCCTCTTGTTTTGAACAGCACCGAATGATAGACGACGGCGCGCGCCGATCAAAGCCCGGTGGGATCGACTATACTCGCGGCATGCGACTCGGCATTTTCATGATGCCGCTGCATCCCCCTCATCGCGATCCCGCACAGACGCTGCAGGAGGACCGCGAGGCCATCATTCTCGCCGACCGGCTGGGCTACCACGACGCCTTCGTGGGCGAGCACCTGACCGACAAATGCGAGAACGTCACGAGCAGCTTCATCTTCCTCGCGACGTTGATCGATGCGACGAAAACCATCCGGCTTGCCACCGGCACTTCCAATCTCTCGCAGTCGCATCCCGTGCTCATCGCGGCGCATGCCGCGATGTTCGATCATCTTGCGCGCGGGCGCTTCATCTTCGGTGTCAGCCCCGGCGCGCTCGCTTCCGACGCCGAGGCGCTCGGCATCCTCAACGAGGACCGCAACAGGCTCTTCGCCGAGGCGATGGAGGTGATCCTCGCGATCTGGGAACGCGAAGCGCCGTACGACATCGACTTTCCCGGAAATCGCTACAAAGTGAGCACTGCGCGCACATTCGCCGCGGATATCGGCAAGGGTGTCATGTACAAGCCTTATCAGAAGCCGCATCCCGAAATCGTCGGCACCGTGGTCGCGCCGCATTCGAAAGGCGTGATCGCGATGGGCGAGCGCGATTTTCATCCCCTCTCGGCGAACTTTCTGCTGTCGCAATGGCTGCCGAGCCACTGGCAGAACTATGCCGAGGGCAAGCGGCGTGCGGGGCGGGACGCGGATCCTGCGGAGTGGCGGATTGCGCGCACCGTTTTCGTCGCCGACGATGACAAAGTCGCGCTTCGTTACGGCCGCACCGATCCGGCGAGCCCCTATCGCTTCTACTGGCGCCAGGTTTGCGCGAAGTTGAGGATTTCACGGCGCCACATCGTGTTCAAGACGCACGAGGCGCAGGACGAGGGCGAACTCACCGACGATTACCTCGTCAACCGGCTGGTGCTATGCGGTTCGGTGAACAGAGTCGTCGAGCAGATCCTCGCGCTACGCGAGGAAGTCGGCGACTTCGGTGAGCTGGTGGACGCGGGCATGGACTGGGTCGATCCCACGCTTGCAAGACGTTCGATGGAGCTCCTCGCGAGCGAAGTCATGCCGCGCGTGAACGCCGCGATCTCGTCTTCCGAGACGCGACCCGTGGCCGAGGCGCGCGCAGGCGAGGCTGGATGAGTTAGAGTGCCCGCTCTTAGTCCGCGCGAATTCCCGCCGCCTTCACCACCTTCGCCCACTTATCGACTTCGCCGCGGAGGAAAGCGCCGTACTCCTCGGGCGTGCTGGTAAGCGCTTCAAAACCGGACGCATCCATACGCTGCTTCACGTCCGGCAATCGCAGCGCCTTGTGGGATTCGGCGTTGATCCGCGCCACGATATCCTTCTGCGTGCCCGCCGGTGCAAGGAGACCGTACCATGATCCCACGTCATATCCGGCGAGGCCGAGTTCGCTGATGGTGGGGAGCTCGGGCGTCGCCACCGAGCGCCGCGCCGTGGTCACCGCGACGGCACGCAGCCGTCCCGCCTTGACGTGATTGATTACTGAAGGCGTCGTCGCAAAGGCGAGTGCGACTTCGCCGCTCAACAGCGCAACGACGGACGGGCCGCCTCCCTTGTACGGCACGTGAACCATGGACACGCCTGCCATGTGCTTGAAGAGTTCCCCTGCGAGATGGGCAGGCGTGCCGCTCCCGGAAGACGAATAAACCAGCTCGTTCGGGCGCGCCTTTGCGAGCGCGAGCAGGCCTTTGACCGACTTCACGGGCACCGAAGGATGGATGACGAGTATATGCGGCGTCGTGGCGAGCAAGGACACGGGCGTGAAGTCCCGCAGCACGTCATAGCCCAGCTTCCGATACAGGCTGCCGGCGGTCGCGTGCGCGATGGTGCACATCAGCAGCGTATAACCGTCGGGCGGTGACTTGGCCGCAAGCTCCGCGCCGATATTGGCGCCGCCTCCGGGGCGGTTGTCCACGATCACCTGCTGGCCGAGCATCTCGCTGAGCTTGAGCCCTAGCGTGCGAGCCATGGTGTCGGTTCCGCCGCCCGGCGGGTACGGCACGATAAGGCGCACAGGCTTGGACGGGTATTGCGCCTGGCCGAGAACCGGACTGGAAAGCACCGCCGATGCCGCAACCGCCAACCCGAAAAGCAAGGACTTCATCGTGCCCTCCTTTGCTGGGGTCGCCGCACCTGCGATGTTCCATGCCGCCCGCATGGGGCATGGCTCTCACTGCGCGGTCAGACCGCCGTCGAGAATCAGGGTGTGCCCGGTAATGTATTCAGCGCCGGGGCTGACAAGGTAGCACACTGCCGCGGCGACTTCATCCATCGTCGCGAATCGCCGCAGCGGCACTCGCGAGACAATCGCCTCGCGCCCGCCCGGATCGGCAGCGAAGTGCGCTTCCCGCGATGGCGTGTTTACTGTACCCGGCGCAACGGCATTGACGCGTATCCCGTATCCGGCCCACTCCACTGCGAGCATTCTCGTCATCTGCATCAAAGCGGCCTTGGAGATGCCGTATACCGACCGCTGTGCATAGGCGACGAGACCGTGGGTCGAAGCGATGTTGACAATGCAACCGGGCCGGCCGGCCGCCACCAGGTGACGCCCCATCTGCTGGGTGAGGAAAAAAGCGCCCTTGAGGTTGATATCGAGAATGGCATCCCATTCCTCGGGTTTCACTTCGAGCGCCCACTTCCGGATCGTTATGCCGGCATTGTTGACGAGAACATCGAGCGGGCCGAGCGCGTCGACGACCTCGGTTATCGCGCGCTCGATGTCCGTTGTCTTGGAAAGATCCAGTTCGATCCCGAGCGCTCGAGCGCCGGCTGCCTCGATATCCCGAACGGTCGATGTGAGACCCGCCCGTTGGCTGCTCGATACGGCGATGTCGAAGCCGTCGCGTGCGAGCGCGATCGCGATCGCCGCGCCGAGTCCCTGTGAGGCGCCGGTTACCAGCGCGGTGCGCCTGCGTGTCGGCGTGAAATCCGCCACGACCTCGCTCACCTCAGCCAGTGCGCGTAGCGGCGATCCCCGCCATCGCACCCAGTACCTCGTGCACCGAGGCGGTGTCGGCGGCGCCCAACCCCTGCGCCATGGCGGCGTTATAGATGGGGATGCAGGCGCTGAAAAGCGGAACCGGGCATGCCACCGCTTTCGCCATGTCGCCGATCACCTGCATGTCCTTTTGCCACACCTCGACCTTCATCGTCGCAGGCAGATACCTGCGCGCGGCCATCAGCGCGCCGCGCAGCCGCAGCACGCCGTTGCCGACGACCGGGCTCGGACCGAACAGTTCGAGAACCTGCCGCGGTTCGAGGCCCATTTTGCGAGCGAGCGTGAGCGACTCCGCCGCCGCGACGTTGTAAATCGCCACGAGATGATTCGCGACGAATTTCATCTTCGTCCCGTTCCCGAACGCGCCTACGTAAGGCACCTTACGCGTGAAGACGTTGAGGATCGGTAGAACGCGCTCGAGCGCGCGCCGGCTGCCGCTCGCAAAGATCGTCCACGCGCCCTCCTTCATGCGCACCGCTGTCCCGCTGATGGGACAGTCGAGCATCGCGATGCCGCAGCGCTGCAGCGCCTTCATCGCGCGCGCCTTGTCCTCGAGCGGGAGTGTGCTCGTCTCGATCACCACGAGCGGCGGGCGGCCGGCGGATCGCTTTGCGCGTGCGATCTCATCCACAACCACATCGAGCGCAGCGACGCTCGCGAGCGAAGAGATCACGATATCGGCACGGCGCGCCACATCAGCGCTCGACGCCAATGGCTTACCGCCCGCCTTCCTGAGCCGCTGCCGCGCTGCCGCCGCGATGTCATGCCCGCAGACGCGATGATTGGCGGCAAGCAATGCTTCCGCCATGGCGCCCCCCATGATGCCGAGACCGATCACACCAATGGCGCCTTCGGCAGACGCAACGGCCTGGGGCACGGAGGGGTGCTTGCGCATCGCCTTCAACGCAGGAATTCGCGCTGCCACTTGCGGTAATCGTCGCCGGCGACGAGGCACTCCATCTCCTGCGCGCTTGCGACCCGTGACTTGAGATCGGCCGGCGCGCCGCCGTTGAAAAGATGCGCGTAGGTGTCATGCAACGCCTTCACCGCCGCGGCGACCGGCTGGTGCCCCTGCAGCAGTATGCGGGCGCCGCGCGCCGCGAGATCCTCGCGCTTGAGCGAGGCCGGGGCCGAGCCCACGATGACGGGCAGGCCGGCTGCGTCGTGGATGGCAGCAACCTGATCGAGTGATTCGACACCGATCACGAAGATCGCATCCACGCCGGTCGCTGCATAAGCTTTCGCGCGTGCGACCGCGCCGGCGGTACCCTCGACCTTGAGGGCCGCGGTGCGCCCGGCGATGACGAGCTTCGGATCGCTACGCGCCGCGACCGCCGCGCGCAGCTTTCCGATCATCTCTTCGGTCGAGATGAGCTCGTCCGTGCCTTCCGGCTGCCCAAATCGCACCGGCAGCGCCGTATCTTCGATGCTCATACCCGACAGGCCGGCGTGCTCAAGCTCCTGCACCGTGCGCATCACGTTGAGCGCGTTGCCGTAGCCGTGATCCGCATCGACGAGGAGCGCCAGTTGGCTCACGCGCATGATGCGGCGGATCTGGTCCGCGAGCTCGGTCAGGGTGAGGACGATCAGGTCCGGGGCCGCGAGCGTGGTGTTCGACGCGACCGATCCGGCCAGCATGCCGATTTCATATCCGACGCTTTCCGCAACGCGCGCCGAGAGCGGATCGAATACGGTCGCCGGCGACACGCATTTCGTACCGGCCAGTACCGCGCGAAACCTGCTGCGCTGTTCGCTATAGTTCATGTAGTCGAGCTCTCCGTTGAACGTTTTCCCGGGCCGGATCATACCAGCATTGGCCAACGGGCCGGTCGCATTCAACGGCGCGTGGGGAGCTCGATGTGTACTTTCGCGGGAAGGGAACGGATGCGCAATTCTTTTTCCCCTTCCCATTGCAGGTCAGCGCCATCGAGGGTCGCGCGGCCGGGAGCCCCTGCATAAGGCCAGACAAAAACCAGCCCTCCCGGAGGAACATTCAACCCGGCGTCGATCGCGAGCTCGAGCCGATCGCCCACCTGCTGCAGCCGGTACGTCAGCGATCCGTAAGGCGTATGGAGGTTCTCGATCCCTACAGCGCCTTGGGCGAGCCAACGCGCCGGTATGCCGGCCGCAAGCACGAGCGCCTGATCGACCGCCCTTTCGTAGGCAAACTGATCCAGCACCGCGCTGATGTAATCGGAGGCGACCCAGCCGTGAGGCATGTCGCCGATGAAACGAGGCTCGCGCGGCTCGCGCCCGACGACCTCGGCCCACTGATTCCAGGCGCGCGGCCTGCGGTCGCCGAGAAAGAAGGACAGCAGCGGATCGACGCGATCGCGCCAGCCGAGCCGCACGAACGCGCCCACGTTGCGCAGCTCGTACGGCGTGTAGACGTCCCACTGTGCACGCTCGCGCCGCGCAAGAAACTCACGCCAGTAGCGTTCGAACGTCGCGTGCAGCGGCCCCTGGGGAAGCTCGGATTGCACGCCGGCAATCGAAAGCGCGATGGTGGTGGACGTGGGATCGTAATCGCCGCGATCCGCGCTGCCCGGTATGTAATCGATGCGGTGCTGCGCGATGGCTGCGCGCAGCGAAGCTTGCAGATCGTGGTGGAACTCGTTTCGCTGCGCGGCAAGCCGCTCGCCATCGGCATCGCGCCCGAGCGCGCGGGCGATATCGATCGCCGCATCGTAGCCCGCGAGTGTCCAGAAGTCGTCCCAGTACGAGTAGGCCGGCTTGTCGGAGTAGCCCTCGTGACTGATCGAGGGCGGCATCAGGCCGTAGAACGCGCGCCGTTCCGGCTTTTGGTTTTCGGTTGTGCGCTCCTTTAGCCGCAACGCATTCATGTAGCTTGCCGCCGCTTCGACGCGCGTCCAGAGCTTCTCGAGCCAAGCGCGGTCTTTGCTGAAGCGATAGTGCTGCGCGATGAGGTGGATAAATGCGCCATGACTGTCGTTCTCCGCCACGGGATCCGAGCCGCGGCGATCCACGCAGCACGGCACCTTGCCGTTGCTGAACTGGTGCGGCGCGAACCACTCGATGTACTCGCGCGCGACCGCTGCGTGCCCCAGCCGTGAAAGCGCGTCCGACATCATGGTGCCGTCGCGGACCCAGGAGCGGGCATACGCGCGGGTTCCGGGCTGCAGCGCCGGCCCGGCACGGCTCGCGAGCACGTGCGCGAGCGCCGTGCGCAGCGTGTCCGCGATGTGCTGCATGGGCCCGGGGAGGCGCAAGGTGGTGTGATTCAACCTGTCGCGCCAGTACGCCACGGCGTCGGCCTGCAGGCGATCGACCGATTCCCGAGCGGTAACGGGCACCGTGGCTGTCTTGCCGAGCGGTGCGACGAACCCGATGCGGCGGCTGCCTCGCGGCGGCAACTCCATCCGGTAGAGCAGCACGCCTGAGGCAAACCCGGTTTCGTCGCGCACGACGTTGGGCGAGCCGTCATGACGGGCGGCAAGCAAGTTCGGAACGTTGCCGGCATCGAATGGCGCCACGATCGCCTCATCCGGGACTTGCAGCGGATAGAGATGCAACGCTCCATTCATCGTCAGCGCCGTTCCGTCCCACGCGAGCTCATGAAGGCGCGCCACGCCGCCCGGGACGTTGAGGAACTGCGTGGGCGGATTCACTTGAAAGGGCCGGACTGCAAGCGCGAGGACTATGCGCCGCGGCTGATCGGTGAGGTTCTCGACGGTGTAGTGCGACACGATCTGCGCGCGTTCCCTATCTCCCGCCACGAAGGCCGCCACGTGCAAGGTCCAATCGCGGGTGCGCCACTTCGCGCTCGGTATGGGAAGATAGCGCTCGGCGAGCGCGTGCTCGATATTGACGTCGGCCCACGTGGTGAGCTTCCCCTCCCACAGCAGAAAAGGCTCGATCGAAGGCGACTGCGGCGCGATCTCGAGCGCACCGTCCTCCGAGAACAGGCCGTGCACCTTGCCGCCGTCGATTCCGAGCACCGTCCAGTAGCTCTGCTCACCGGCGTAGGCGCGCGGGTAATGCCCGCGCGGCGCTGCCTGCGCGAGCGCCTGAAAGAAATGATTCGGCGACGCACCCCATTCGACGCTCTTCACCTCGACTTCGGCGAGCGCATAGTGGTCCGCCGGGCCGTCCTGCATGCGGAGCCGCACGTAGCGCGTCTCGGATTCGGTGAGGAGGTGCGGGTCCGTACCGCCGTTGCCCGCGGTCACGTTGCGCACCGTGCGCCATTGCCGCCCGTCGTCTGAATAATCGATCGCGTAGCGGGCGGCGAAGGCGTCCGCCCAGTGCAGCACGAGGCCGCCGAATTCGCGCGGCCCGCCGAAGTCGAGCGTGAGGATCTGCTCGCGCGAAGAGTTTGGATCGCTCCGCCATACTGTCGCTGCAACGCCGTCCACCGCGTGCGCGGGCTGCGTCCCCGCCTGTGAGGAACTTGCCGTGACGCGCGGGGCCTCCTCCGCAGTTTCCGCAACGGGTAATGGACGAAACGCCACCTCGTCGAAGCATACGCTGCCCTCCCCACCGCCCTGCCCCCTGACGATGACGAATTCGAGCGCCGCACTGCGCCGCAAGCGCTGGTCCTGCGCCGGGCCCCACGCAAAGCTGATGTGCCGGCGCTTGAAGCGCACGCGTTCCCACTCGCGGGGGAAGGTGAAATCGGGCCGGTTGACCCACCAGACGTTTTCACCGCTCGCGTCGATGAGCTTGAACTGCAGCGTGTTCGGCGCGGCGTCACCGCGCAGCGCAAACGAAAACTCGAAGTTCTCGCCGTACTCGAGCGGGAGCTCTCGCCGGGCGACGGCGTATCCCGACACCGCGTCGAAGTCGAACTCCAGGCACATCCCCTGGCCCTTGCTGCCCTTGGTCGGACGCAGCCGCGCCTTTACGTCGTCCGAAGCGGAGACCTGCCACGGTGACAGGTCCTCGAAATCGTCAAGTATGCGCATCGGCATTGCATCCGTTTCCGCCGCAACGACTGGCACGATGAGGATGAGCGAGAAAAGCGCGATGAGCAGAAAGCGGAGAAAGCAGGAATGCCCGCGCCATGCGCGCGGATCGCTCGCCCATGTGCGCCTCACCCCTTCACGCTCCCGAGGAGGAGGCCTTCGATGTAGTACTTCTGGAGCGCGAGGAAGAGCACGAGCACCGGCAGCACCGTGATGACCGATCCGGCCATCATCATTTCATTGTCCTGCACGTGCTCGCGGGAAAGCGTCGCGAGTGCGACCGGCAGGGTCTGCAGCTCGTTGTCGGTCAGGACGATGAGCGGCCACATGAAATCGTTCCACGAAGCGAGAAACGTGAAGACCGCGAGCGAGGCGAGCACGGGTTTGAGCAGCGGCACCACGACGGTGAGGAAAATGCGAAACTCGCTTGCGCCGTCGACCCGCGCCGCCTCCAGCAGTTCCTCGGGAAGGGTGCGGGCATACTGACGCACGAGGTAAATGCCGAAGACGCTCGCCATGGCGGGGACGATCACCCCGCCGTAGGTGTTGACCAGCCCTATCTCCTTCAGCAGCAGGAAGAGCGGCATCATCGCAACCTGGCCGGGGATGATGAGCGCGCCGATCAGCGTGTGGAACAGCCGGTCGCGCCCGCGGAACTTCAACTTGGCGAAGGCGTAACCCGCCATGGTATTGAACGCCAGCGATACCGCGGTGACGACCACGGCGAGGAGCAGGCTGTTGAGAAACCAGCGCCCCATCCCGGACTGGAGCAACAGCTCGCGATAGTTGGCGAGCGTAGGCTCATCGGGCAGGAGCGGCGGCGGCAGCGTGCTCGCCTCGCCGGGTGCCATGAACGAAACCGACAGCATCCACGCAAGCGGGAAAAGCGTGACCGCCGCGAGTCCGAGCAGGAGCCCGTTCACCAGGATTCCGGCAAGGCGCGGTGTCATGCGACGGCCCCCCGGTGCGAGAGGCGGATGAGGAGCCACGTCACCGCGAACACGAGCGCGAAGAGCATAAGCGCAACCGCGGACGCAGCGCCGAAATTCCACCACTTGAAGCCTTCCTCGTACATGAAATAGAGCACGCTCACGGTGCTGCGCAGCGGCCCGCCCTGCGTCATCACGTAGGGCTCGGCGAAGAGCTGAAAGTACCCCGCGGTCGTCAGGATGCCGACCATGAGGAGCGTCGGGCGGAGCATCGGAAGCGTGATATGAACGATCTGCCGCCACCACGACGCGCCGTCGATGCGCGCCGCTTCATACAGCGTCTCCGGGATCGCCTGCAGGCTCGCGAGAAAGATCACCATGTTGTAGCCGAAGTTTTTCCATACGGCGAGCAGTATGATGGTCGGCATCGCCCAAGCGGGATCGCCCAGCCAGTCGATCGGCGGCACGCCGATCTGGCTGAGCGCGTAATTCACGATGCCGTAGCGGGTGTGGAAGAGATAGCGCCAGATCACCGCGACCGCGACGATCGTCGTCACGACGGGGGCGAACAGCGCGGTGCGAAAGAACGGCTTGAAGCGCGCCAGTTTCGAATCGAGAAGCAGCGCTGCGCCGAGGGCGAGGCCGATCGAGAGGGGCACGCCGACAACCACGAAATAGAGCGTATTGCCGAGCGCTCGCCAGAAGAGCGGCGTCTCGAGCAGCCGCACGTAGTTGTCGAGCGCCACGAAGCGCAGGTTTGCGGGATCGCCAAGCGCGTAGATGTCGAAGTCGGTGAGGCTCAGCGCGAATCCGGCCGCGACCGGCAGCAGAAAAAAAACGCCGATCACGGTCAGCGCGGGCGCGACGAAAGCCCAGCCGGCGACGCTTCTCATCCCGCCTTCCCGCGCTCGAGCAGCCAGCGCCGTTTCTCGAGGATCGCATCGACCTTGCGGTCGAGCGCGCGCGTCGCTTCCTCGACACTCATGCGCCCGCGCACCACCTGCTCCGCCACGTACTGCATTTCGTTCACGATGCGCTCCCATTCCGGGACCTTCGGCGCCGGCTCCACGCGCTCCAGCTGATCGTGAAACGCGCGCGCGTAACGATCGGATGCGAGCCTCTCGTCTTGCCATGCAGCGCGGCGCGGGGGAAGGTTGCCGGTGAGCTCATGGAAACGCAATTGCACCTCGGGCTCGGAAAGATACTCGACGAGGCGCCAGGCCGCTTCGCGACGCGGCGAGGAGCGGAAGATGACGAGACTCGAGCCGCCCGCCGTCGAAATGTAGAAGACGAAACGCCCGCGCGCGAATTCGCTCCACACGTTCGAGATCTGCGCGCCGCCGACGGCCGGCGCCCAGCCGTTGCGGAATATCCCGGCGTAAAACGCGAGGGCCTGCTGAAATCCGGGGCTGGAGAAGTTGCCCCAGCGGCCGTCCTCGCGCAGCAGCGGCGCGTCCTGCTGGAGGCCGAACGCGACGAGCGGCTCGGGCTCGTTGAGCGGTAGCAGGACGCCATAGCGATCCTCACCCTCCCGTTCGATGGCCTCGAGCACACGCTGCCATTCGCGCCAGGTCCGAGGCGGCGCATCGAAGCCCGCCTGTCGCAGCAGATCGGAGCGGTAGAACAAGAGCCGCGTGTCGACATACCACGGCACGCCGCGCAGTACGCCCGAGACGACGTTGGTGTTCCAGATTCCCGGAAAGTAATCTTCAGCCGTGACGATTCTGGAACCCGCCACCGCCTCGTCGAGCGGCGCCAGCGCATCGAGCGCGGCGAATTCCGGCACCCACGTGTTGCCGAGCTGGCACAGGTCCGGCAGCGTGTCCCCGGCGAAGGCCGTGAGGAGTTTCTCGTGGGCCGCGCTCCAGGGTATCTGCTGCACGCTCACCCGGATGCCGGGATTCCTGCGCTCGAACTCGGGGAGCAGCTGCTGCACGACTTCACCTTCGCGCCCCATCGTCCAGAAGCGCAGCGTCGTGTGCTCCTCCGACCCCGGTGCACAGCCCGCGAGAAGCACCAACAGCGCGGAAAGGGCGAGACGCAGCATCATGGCGATAGACCGCGTCCGCGGCGAAGCGTGCGGCAGCTAGCTCAGTTGCTGTCCGCCTTCGCTATCGTGCTCGACGCGTCGAGCCATCCGCCGGTGAACCCGGCGCGCAGCAATCCGCGCCGGATATGGGGATTTTCGCGCGTGACGCGCCACACGAGGTCGGAGCGGTGATTCTCGATCATCGCGACGATGGGACCCTGATCGATGCCGAGATAATCGCTGTCGACCCAGCCGAATCCCGGAATGCGGCGGCCGTGCCTGACGGGCACGTCGTAATCGAAGCTCAGGTTGAACGCGTCGTAGAACCCGTACTTGCCGTAGATGTGCTCGCCGTAGCGTTGATGCATCTCTTCGATCGCCGGAATGACGATCTCCGGTGCAAAAGCGACGGAGGCAGCGGCCGCGGTCGGCGCTATCGTCCCGTCATCGACGGGATTGGGCCCGATGCCGCGCGCATAGTAGGTCCGGAAGCGGCGCTTCTGGCCGCCGAACTCGAGCTCCATGTCGGCCGAGCCATCGCTTGCGGTGAGCCCCCAGACGTTCTCGCCGTAGCCCTGCCAGCGCATGGGGTTTTCGATCGCATAAGCGCGCTGCGCATACGTGGCGCGGCGCGAGTTCTCGAAGTAGTCGATCCCGAGCTTGCGCATGGCCGAGTCCGCGATGCCGCGAAAATCGACCCAGACATGCGAGTACTGGTGCCCGAAATGCGATTCGAAACGGAGATGCGTCTGGCCGTACAACGGGCCCCACAGCGCGTCGTATTCGCGCACCCATTCGTTCCACGCCGCGGGTGCCACGGCGTGCGTGGGCGAGCCGAGCGCGAGGATGTAGACGAGCATCGCCTCGTTGTAGCCGCGCCAGTCGTATTCGAGGAAGGACCCCTCGGGCGTCCAGCCGTGGGAGATCGCAGCCCCGCGCACCTGCGCCCAGCGCCAGTTGACCCTGGCGTAGATCTCCTCCGCCAGGCGGCGGATCTCCGCCTCTTCGGGCTCCGTGCCGTTGAAGTACGACTGGGCAAACAGCACCCCGCCGAGCAGGAGCGCCGTGTCCACCGTGGAGAGCTCAATGTCCCCCACACGATGGCCGGTCTTCATGTCGAGGTAGCGATAGAAGAATCCGTTGTGGCCGGCGACGCCCGTTGCTTCGGCGCCCTGCGGCGCATTGCGGAAGAACCTGAGCGTCGTGAGAACCCGCTCACGCGCCTGCTCGCGCGTGACGTAACCGCGCTCGACGCCGATGGGATAGGCGGTCAATGCAAAGCCCACCGCCGCGATGCTGGCGAACGAGGACGTCGGGTATCGGTCGGGCACGAGCCCGGTCATCGGATCCGCGTTGTCCCAGAAGAACCGGAACGTGCGCTCCTGCAGCTCGTCGAAGAGCGGCGGCAAGGGGCGGCTCACGGCGCGGGCGCTCGCTGCAAGCGGCGCGGTCTCCGCTTTGGCCGCCCGTACGGCGGGCGAATGGCCGGGTGCGGGTGTGATGGGCTTGATCAAGGCCGGCGCGCGCTCCGGTTTGCCCTGCAACAGCAGGTCACTGGTGCGCACATTGAACAACGAAGCTGTCGTCACAGCGAGCATCAGCAGTACCCCAAGCAAGGGGAATGCTTGTCGAGCAGACATGGGTATCCCTCCCTAGTTGCCGTGCCGGGCGCCGTCTAGGCAGCGCACGCCACATTATTGCCTGAATTCATCCTTTGCACACCATGTGCGGCGATGATTGTCGAATAAAAACGTGCGCTCGCCTTCGGCGTGCGGCGCTGCGTGACAAAGTCCACATGAACGATGCCGAAGCGCTTCGAGTAGCCCAGCGCCCATTCCAGGTTGTCGAGGAAGGACCACGCGAAATAGCCGCGCACGTCACATCCCTTGTCGATTGCGTCGGCCACTGCGCACACATGCCGGCGCAGATAATCCGCACGCAACGGGTCCGCCAGCTCGTCGCCCGCGACGGTCGGCGGGTCGTAGAACGCCGCGCCATTCTCCGTGATATACACCGGAGGATTGCCGTAGCGGTCCTTGACCCACGTTAGCACATCGGTCAACCCCTGCGGAAAGACCTCCCAGCCGGTTTCCGTGTACGTCGACTGCTTCTGCCGCACCGCGCGCGCACAAAGCGGCCACGCCGTGCCGTCGTGGCGGGTGACACTGCGCGTGTAATAGTTCACGCCGAGAAAGTCGATGGGCTGCCGAATGAGCGCATGGTCTTCTGCCGGCCACTCCCGCCACGCATCGCCAAAGACTTCCCGCAGCTCCTCTGGATAGCGGCCCAAGAAGACCGGATCCAGATACTGCCGGTTCATGTAAGCGTCGGCGCGCGCGGTCGCCGCCCGGTCCTCGGCACTTTCCGACGCCGGGTACTTCGGCTCCAGATTCACCACGAGACCGATGCGATGCTTGCCGTGCGCGCGATACGCCTGCACCGCCATGCCGTGCGCGCGCAGGAGCTGATGCGTCGCGATCGGTGCTTCGAAGCGATTGCGATGACCCGGCGCGAGCGTGCCGTGCAGGTATCCGCCGTCGGTCACGACCCACGGCTCGTTGAGCGTCGTCCACAGCTTCACGCGGCCGTCGAGGCGCCGGTACATGAGCTGCGCGTAGTCCGCGAACCACCCGGCGATGTCCGGATTGAGCCAGCCGCCGCGATCGTCCAGCGCCGCCGGCAGATCCCAGTGATAGAGCGTCGCCATCGGCTCGACGCCATGAGCGAGCAGCGTGTCGACGAGCCGCTCGTAGAAGTCCAGCCCCTTCTCGTTCACGCGGCCGCGGCCTTCCGGCAGCACTCTCGCCCATGCGACGCTGAAACGGTAGGCCGTGAGGCCCAACGCGCGCATGAGTGCCACGTCGTCACGGAAGCGGCGGTAGTGGTCGCACGCTACGTCTCCGGTGTCGCCGTCGTGAGTCATCCCCGGCGTGTGCGCGAAGCGCTGCCAGATGCTCGGGCCCGCCCCATCGGCAAGCGGTGAGCCCTCGACCTGATAGGCCGAGGTGGCGCTGCCCCAAAGGAACCCCTGTGGAAAGGTATATCGTTCGTTCAAAACGTGTCGGAACGGAATGAGCCCGTCCCGCGGGTGCTAACATTGTGCGCAGATGCAATTTTAGGCAGCCGTTTCTTCCGGTTTCAAGACTGCCGCAGGATTTTTTTTCCTCGCGCCGCGAGGGGCGCGAATTTCACCATTCGAGTAAGAAAAGTTATGGCCGAAGTGCGGCTGGAGCGCGTAAGTAAAATTTACGACAACGGCCACGTCGCCGTGCGCGAGGCGAGCTTCGAGGTGCGCGATGGGGAGCTCCTCGTGCTCGTCGGCCCCTCCGGCTGCGGCAAATCGACGGTGCTGCGCATGATCGCGGGCCTCGAAACGATCACGCGCGGCACGCTCTCTATCGATGGGCGCATCGTCAACGACACCCCGCCCAAGGATCGCGACATCGCGATGGTGTTCCAGAACTACGCGCTCTATCCACACATGAGCGTGGCGGAGAACCTCGCCTTCGGGCTCAAGCTACGCAAGCTGCCGCGCGAGGAGATCGAAAAGCGTGTGCGTTCCGCGGCGGAAAAGCTCGGGCTCGCGGCGGTGCTCGCGCACCGGCCGGGCATGCTCTCGGGCGGACAGCGCCAGCGGGTGGCCCTCGGGCGCGCCATCGTGCGCGATCCCAAGGTGTTTCTGCTCGACGAGCCGCTCTCGAATCTCGATGCGAGGCTGCGGCTTTCCACACGCATGGAGATCGCGCGGCTCCAGCGCAGCCTCGGCGCAACGATGATCTACGTCACCCACGACCAGATCGAAGCGATGACGCTCGGCCAGCGCATCGTGGTGCTCGACGCGGGCGCGATCCAGCAGATCGACACGCCGATGCGCCTCTACGAGCGGCCCGCCAACCTCTTCGTTGCGGGCTTCTTCGGGAGCCCGGCCATGAACTTCTTTCGCGGCACGCTCGAGTGCGGATCGTTCCTGCGGCTCGCCGAAGACAGCGTAGCGCTGCCGCTGGGCGAGCGCGCGCAAAGCCCGGCGCTCCGCGCCTACGCAGGCAAGGAAATCATCGTGGGCTTGCGGCCCGAAGACATGACGCCCGAGGCGGGTGACCAAGAGAACGCACCGCCCTCCTTTTCGGCGCGTCTCGAATACGTCGAGCCGGTCGGCAACGAGATCTTCCTCAATCTCAAGCTCGGCGGCCGCGACGTGGTCGCGCGCGTGCCCCCAATGCCGCTTCCCGAACCGGGGAGCGAGATCCGGCTGCGATTTCGGCCCGAGAAGGTCCACTGCTTCGACCCGCAATCGGGCGCGCGCATCGAAGGCTGAACCGGCACGCCATCACAGGCTGCGCTTCTCAGGAGGCGGCGGCGTCCACTGGTAGAGCCACGTCTCCGTCAGCGGCTGGCCCGCGGCGCGCAGGTAGAGGCGCAGGTTGATCGGCTCGACGCTCTTGTCGTTCGGCTTCAGGTCGAACATCGCGCGATAGCCGCGTATCGAATAGAGCGGCCGGGCGGAAGTGATCTCGATCTCGCCGCGCGAGGCCCATATCACCGGCTCGACCTTCACGTCCCTGCCGAGCATAGCGAAGTTGGCGCCGGCGAAATCGACGACGAAGCGCCATGAGAAGTAGCTGCGCTTCTGGCCGACGATGCCGCCGATGCCGGTGCGCGTGGCCACCACCTGCGCAAGCGGCGTCGCAAACGGCATGCGGGCGCCCCAGTAGAGCCGATAGCCGAACAGAAGCTCCTCGCCCGGCTGCGGCTTGCGCTCCGGGTTCCAGAAGGCGACCACGTTGTCGAACGTCTCGTCGACGGTCGGCAGCTCGAGCAACTGCACCGCGCCCTTGCCCCAGGGCCCCTTGGGCTCGACCCACACGCTCGGCCGCAGATCGTACCAGGCGCCGTCGTCCTGGTAGTTGTTGAAATCGCGATCGCGCTGGAGCAGCCCGAATCCGCGCGGATTCTCGTCGCTATGCGAGTTGAACCGCAGCACCGGCGGATTGACGATCGGGCGCCAGATCCATTCGCCGTTGCCGGTCCACATGGACAACCCGTCCGAGTCGTGGATCTCGGACCGCCAGTCCGTCGCCATGCGCCGGTCGTTCTCGCCGAACTGGAACATGCTCGTGAGCGGCGCGATGCCGAGCCGCTCGATCGGCTTGCGCGGATAGATGGCGGCGTCCGCGTCCATCACCATGGTCGCTCCCGGGAAAACATAGAAACGGTAAGCACCCGTCGCGCTCGGCGAATCGAGCAACGCGTAGACCACCATGACGCCCGAATCGCGCGTCGGCTTTTCGAACCAGAAGGAAGTGAACGCGGGAAATTCCTCGGGGCGCGAAAGCCCGGTATCGATCGCCAATCCTCGCGCGGAAAGACCGTATTGCATCTCACCGCCGACCGCACGGAAGTAGCTCGCGCCGAGAAATGCCGCGACGTCGCGCGTGAAATCGCTGTGAAAATAGATCTGGAAACCGGCGAACCCCAGATCGTCGGGCAACTTCGATTCCGCGAGCCCGCTCTGGCCGTAATCGAACATCTCGGGATCGTAGGCAAGCTCCTGCGCCTGGCCGCCCACCACCTCGTGCATCCGCACCGCATTGAGGAAGAAAAGCCCGAGATGAAAGAAGCGCACCTGGAACCACAGTCGCTCGCCGCCCCAGAGCGCGTGGTCGGGGCGGTAGCGGATCGCCTGAAACTGATCCCAGTCCAGCTTTTTTACCGGTTCGGGTATCGGGCGCGAGTCGGCCTGATACGCCTTGCCGGCCAGCGCGCGCGCGTGCCCCTTGAGCCAGGCGTAGTCGAACGGCTGCGGCGTGCCGATGTGCTTCAATCCCGGCACGGCCGTCGGCTCGGCTGCGAACAAGCGGCGTGTCAATGCGGGCAGCGCAAGCGCGCCCATCGTCTTCAGAACAGTGCGTCTCTCCATCGCTTCACCGTGCTTCTTGGTCTCATCAAATCTCTTGCGCAGAGCGCGCTACACCCATCCGCCGTTTTTTGGCCGCGCGCATACCGACCGCGCCCTGAAGGCGCATGCCCTTCTTCCGGAAACGCCGCGCGGCGAGCGCGGCAGATTATGACATGCGGGCTGCGGCCCAGGCCGGCGCCACATCAGGCGCCGCCCAAACCTGGAAGTGCAGTCGCGACAGTGCGAGCGGATCGTTGAGGAGCGTCATCTTCTCGCGCGCGCTCAATGCACCGGGCCCTTGGGCAAGCGCCCCATGCACGAGTCTGTCCCTTTCGTTGCGTATGGCATCGTGCGGCCGCAGGCGCGCGACCCCGGATGCGCACGTGACCGCGTTCATCACGGGGTCCAGCACCGCATCAACGAAGTCCGGCATGCGCACTGCGTGCCGCATGGTCTTGTGCGCGGTGCGGATCTCGCGCGGCGGCCACGACTCTTCGGGAATGATGAAGAGCCGCACCCTGCGCGCGACGCGGCCAAGCGATGTGCGGCTCGAGTACACCGACAGTGGAATGGAAAGCATCAAAGCGCCCACGACCGGCAGCAGCCACCACAGGAACGAAGGATTGAGCCAGTACACCCCCGCGGCCCATGCAACCCCCAGCAGCGTGTGCCAGCCATGGCGGCGCCAGGCCTCGCTCCACGTCGTTTCCGCATCCTCGCGCGGCGGCGACTTCCACTGCACCGTGCGACCGAGCAGCGAGGTGACGACGAACTGCGTGTGGAACAGCATGCGGATCGGCGCGAGCAGCGCGGAATAGACGAGCTCGAGCAGCATGCTCAACGTGAGATGCGCGGCGCCGCCATAGCGCCGCGCGTCCTTCAACGTGAGCAGCACCGCGAGCATCTTGGGCAGAAAGAGCAGGACGGCAGTCGTGCTGAAGAGGGCGAGCGCGCGATCCGGCCGCCACTCCGGCCACAGCGGAAAGAGCTGATAAGGCTGCACGAAGTATTGCGGCTCGGAGAGCGTATGCACCGCAAGCAAGGCTGTCGAAATCGCGAGTGCCGCGAACCACAGCGGCGCGGAGAGATAGGCCATCACGCCGGTCATGAACACGACCCGGTGCGCCGGATGCAGGCCCTTCATCAGGAAGAGCCGGAAGTTCATCAGATTGCCCTGGCACCAGCGCCGGTCGCGCTTCAGCTCGTCCACGAGATTGGGCGGCATTTCCTCGTAGCTGCCCGGGAGATCGTAGGCCATCCATACCGCCCAGCCTGCCCGGCGCATGAGCGCCGCTTCGACAAAGTCGTGCGAGAGGATTTCGCCCGACAGCGCGCCACGGCCCGGCAGCCGCCCGAGCGCGCAATGCTCGATGAACGGGGCCACCCGGATGATCGCGTTGTGCCCCCAGTAGTGCGATTCCCCAAGCTGCCAGAAGTGCAGCCCCGCGGTGAAGAGCGGCCCGTAGATACCGGTGGCGAACTGCTGGATGCGCGCGTAGAGCGTCTCGCGCCCGGAAGCGTGCGGCGCGGTCTGGATGATGCCTGCGCTCGGATTCGCCTCCATCAGCCGCACTAGGCGCGTCAGGCACGCGCCCGTCATGACGCTGTCCGCATCGAGCACGACCATGTATCGGTAGTTGCGACCCCAGCGCCGGCAGAAGTCGGCGACGTTGCCGCTCTTGCGCTTGATGCGGTGCTGGCGCCAGCGATAGAAGATGCGGCCGAAACCGTTCACCGCGCGGCACATCTCGAGCCACGCTTGCGTCTCGGCGACGCGGGTGTCAGGATCGCCCGTGTCGCTCAGCACGAAGAAATCGAAGTGCTTGAGCTCGCCGGTGCGCCCGAGCGAATCGTAGATTGCGCGCAGCCCCGCGAAGACGCGCGCGACGTTCTCGTTGCAGATCGGCATGATGATCGCCGTGCGTCCGCCCGGGTCGATGCGTGCGTCATCGCCCGCGGTGCGGGAGATCGCGTAGCGGTCGGTGCCGCGCAGGCGGAGCAGGAAACCGGCGATCGCCGTCCAGAAACCGGCCGATATCCAGGCAAACAGGATGGCGAAGAGAACGAGGACCACGATCTCGAGCGGTTGCCGCCCCTGGTACGGCAGGACGCGCGTCATGAAATCGGTCGCGACGATCGTCTGGGTCACGACGAGCGCGAGGAGCAGCGTGCGCCGCCACGCCGCCGCGGGATACCAGTAGCCGCGCGGATCGGCCGGCGTGGGACACGCGTTGTCGCTTTTGTCGGCGGGAGTCACAGGATTGCGGCTTCGCGCCAGACGCCGGAAGCGCGCGCGCAGCCACGAGTGCGGCGCCATCGACGCGCGATTGAAAGGCGGCACGGTGAAAAGGCGCGGACGCTCCTGGGTATCCGTCGCGATGACCGGTCCGGCTTCCGTCTGGGGCAGGCCGTAGGCCAGCTTGAGGCGCCCGCGGATGGAGTCGTATGTCGGCTGCTCGGAGCTTGCCGGATAGCAGGCGAGCAGCCGGTGCAGCTCGGCCATCGCCTGGTCGACGCTCAGGGCACCCCGCGACGCCACCTGCTCCAGCAATTCGCGGCGGCGTTCCGGTGTGAGCGGGAGTCGTGCGAGATAGCGCTCGCAGCGCTCGAGGGCCGGGAGGCCTCCCGTTAGATGGGGGGTAGGATGTAGGTCCATATCTCTGACATCGGTTCTCCCCCGTTGGCCAGGTAAGCACGCAGCTCCACTGGTTTTTTCTCGTCGAGCCGGCGCACACGGAAGGTGAGCCGCCAGCCCTCGGTGGCCTCGTTGCGAAACGCGGCGCGCTCGACGATCTCGGCGTTCGCGTCCACGGTTACGACGCCATCCAATTTGGCATCTGCGGGCAGGAATTCAAGCGCCGGCCCCACGAAATCCACCGTGATGCCTATCGTGTTGTCGGGCTTGCGCGTCGCGATGCGGCCGCGGCGCGTCTGCATCACCCACGCGTGCGGCGGCCGTGTCTCGGTATTGCGCTGCCATCTCAGGCGGTATTCGAAGCCGTACGGCGGCTTGGGCGGCAGCGCGGCCGGGACCCAGAAGGCGACGATGTTGTCGTTGGTCTCGTCCGGCGTGGGGATCTGCACGAGCTCCACGCGCCCGTCCCCCCACTTCTCTTTCGGTTCCACCCACACGCTCGGCCGCAGCTCGTAGCGCATGTGCGGATCCTGGTAGCTGTTGAAGACGCGGTCTCTCTGCATGAGCCCGAATCCCTGCGGGTTCGTCACGCCGAAGGAAGTCACGAGCAGCCGCCGCGGATTCACGAGCGGCCGCCACAGCCACTCTCCGCTGCCGCTGTGAACCGAAAGCCCGTCGGAATCGTGCACTTCGGGCCGGATATCCTCGGTGGTAGGGGGCTGGTTCTCGCCAAAGAAGTACATGCTCGTGAGCGGCGCGATGCCAAACTTCTCCACCTTTTCGCGGGGGTAAATGCGCGCGCGCACGTCCATGAGCGTTTCATTTCCCGGTCGGAGCACGAACTGATACGCGCCTGTGACCCGGCGCGAATCGAGCAGCGCATAGATCTTGAGCTCCTTCGCGCCGGGGGAAGGGTGCTCGATCCAGAACTCGACGAAACGGGGAAACTCCTCGCCGGACATGAGCGCCGTATCGACGGCGAGCCCGCGCGCCGAGATCCCATATCGCTGCCCCTGCCCCAGCGCACGGAAATAACTCGCGCCAAGAAAGGACAGCACTTCGTCCTTGTACTTGGAAGTATTGAGCGGATAGTGAACGCGGAAGCCGGCAAAGCCCAGCCCGGAGATCTTCCGCGGGTCGACTTTCATCCCGCCATAGTCGAAATCCGCCGGGTCGAACCTGACCTCCCGCACGCCGTCCGCGGAGATCACGTTGATCTTCACCGGGTGCACGAAGCGCGACCCGCGATGAAAAAAAGCGATCTCGAAGGGAAGCCGGGTGCCGTGCCATAGAAACCGCTCGGGCTTGTAGCGTATGTCCCAGTACTGCTGATAAGTCAGGTTCTGCAGCTCGGAGGGAAGATTCGGCGGCTCATCCCGGTATGGCTTCTCGGCGAGCTGGCGTGCCTTCTGCGAAACGTCGGAATACCCGAACGCGTGCGCGTCGGCCGGTAGGGTGGTCAGAATCGCAAAGCAAAGGAGCGCAATGGTGAGTGCGAACAGCGAACGACAGTCGCAAAGCGAGGAACTTCTCATGTTGTTGTTCAATCCGACCTGCCCTTCTTGGTTTCAACTTTAGTCTCCTGCCTACCATGCCCACCGGCAGCGCTAATCTGACCCCATTGCGTACCCCATAGTTCCGATGCGAGACCTCCCGGTCTCAGATGCACTCCGGATCCACCGGAGCGCGCCAGCCGTCAGGACCGACGATGCGATCCGCGGCGGGCGGCCCCCAGCTTCCCGGTTCGTACGGGTACACGGGCGTATCGAGATTGAGCACCGGATCCACCACGCGCCATGCGGCTTCGATCCCGTCCCAGCGCGCAAAAAGTGTCGCGTCACCCTTGAGCGCATCCCGGAGCAGCCGCTCGTAGGCGTCTCTTTCTCCGGCTTCGAAATCGCACACCGAGAGCTCGACATCCCGCCCCGCCATGACCGTGCCGGGCGCCTTGGTGCGCGCGCCGAGCGCGATCAACACGCGGTGGGGGCCGAGACGGAACCGCACGTAGTTGCGCTGCCTCGGCTGCGGCTCGTCGAAAATGCGCGGCGGACGCCGGAATTCCACCATGACTTCAGTCACGGTCGCCGCCAGGCATTTGCCGGCGCGAATATAGAACGGAACGTCCTGCCAGCGCCAGGAATCGAGATGGAGCTCGAGCGCGGCGTACGTTTCCGTTCGCGAGCCCGGCTTCACGCCGGCTTCCTCGGTATAGCCGCGATACTGACCGCGCACGAGACGGCCCGGATCGAGCGGCCGCATCGAGCGGAAAGCCTTGACCCGCTCGTCGCGCACCCGCTCGAGCCCTTCCCCGGCCGGCGGCTCCATGGCGAGATTCGCCACCACCTGCAGCATGTGGTTCTGCACCACATCGCGTATGGCCCCCACCTCATCGTAGAAGCGGCCTCGGCCCTCGATGCCGAATTTCTCCGCCATGGTGATCTGCACGCGTTCCACGAAATGGCGGTTCCAGAGCGGCTCGAGGAACGCGTTGGCGAAGCGGAAATAGATGAGGTTCTGCACCGCTTCCTTGCCGAGGTAGTGGTCGATGCGAAAGATCGCCGAATCGTCGAAGACGCGAGTGAGGGTCGCATTCAGGGCGCGCGCGGAGGCGAGATCGCGCCCGAAGGGTTTCTCGACGATCACCCTGCCCGACGCCCGGCCGACACGGCCGAGCCCCTCGACCACAGTCGCGAAAAGGCTCGGGGGAATGGCGAGGTAGTACAGGGGACGCTGGGCGCCCCCGAGCGCTGTGGAGAGCCGGTCGTAGGTTGCCGGATCCCGATAATCGCCCTGCACATACTGCAACAAGGCAAGGAGGCGCGCGAGCGCGTCCTCGTCCACTTCGCCGTGTTCGTACACGCTGTCGCGCACGCGGCGGCGAAAGCTCTCCCGGTCGAGCGCGCTCGAAGCCACCCCGATCACCGGCATGTCCAGCTCACCGTGACGCACCATGTTGTGGAGCGCCGGAAAAATCTTCTTGCGCGCGAGGTCGCCCGTCGCGCCGAACAGCACCAATGCGTCTGCGAATGACATATTCATTACCGCCTGCGTCGCGGCGCTACACTCTCATTGGGGTTACTCTCATTGGGGTCAGACCCCATATTGGGGTCTGACCCCGAGCACCCCCCGGGCAAACCCCGGTCAGTGCACTGCAGCGACGAAATGGGGTCGAATGGTACACGTACTCGAGCCAGGAGGACTGTATGGAACTCGGCATGATCGGTTTGGGCCGGATGGGCGCCAACATGGCGGAGCGGCTTACGCGCGGCGGCCATCGCGTCGTCGGATTCGATGCGAGCCCGCAGGCGCGCGAGAACGCGCGCACCCGGTGCGCCGCGGTCGTCGATTCGTGGGCGGCGCTCGCGCAGCAATTGCCGGCGCCACGCGTGCTGTGGCTCATGGTGCCAGCGGGCCGGGCTGTGGACGAGGCGATCGCTGCGCTGCTGCCGCACGTTGCGGCAGGCGATACCTTCGTCGACGGCGGCAACTCGTTCTACCAGGACACCCAGCGCCGCGCACGCGAGCTCGCGGAGCGCGCCATACACTACGTCGACGCGGGGACGAGCGGCGGCATATGGGGCCTCGAGAAGGGTTACTGCATGATGGTGGGCGGTGATCCGACCGTGGTCGCGCGGCTGCGGCCGATTTTCGAAACGCTTGCGCCCGCGCCGGATAAAGGCTGGGCGCATGTCGGGCCGAGCGGCGCCGGGCACTTCGTGAAGATGGTTCATAACGGCATCGAGTACGGCCTCATGCAGGCCTACGCGGAAGGCTTCGCCATGATGGCGCGCAAGCATGAATTCGCGCTTGACCTGCATGCCATTGGGGAGACATGGCGGTACGGCAGCGTCGTCCGCTCGTGGCTTCTCGATCTCACTGCCGCAGCTCTCGCCGAAAATCCCACGCTCGCCGGCATCGCCCCGTACGTCGCGGACTCGGGGGAAGGCCGCTGGGCGGTCGCCGAGGCGATCGCGCTCGACGTGCCGGCGCCGGTCATCACGCTCTCCCTGCTGGAGCGGCTCCGTTCGCGGGAGCAGAACTCTTTCGCGGACCGGCTGCTCGCCGCGCTGCGCGCGCAGTTCGGGGGACACCCGGTGAAACGGCAACCATGAGAATTCTCGCCCCACTTCAGGCTGCACCCCACATCCAGTCCGCAACCTCCGGCATGTCGCAGCCGTAGCGCGTGATGTACTGCCGGTGCGCCTCGCGCTTCTCCCGCATCTTCTGCGTGATGTCGGCGCGCCGCTCGGCCATCTTCGGGACGCGCTCCATGACGTCGATCACGAGATGGAAGCGATCGAGGTCGTTGCGCACCACCATGTCGAACGGCGTGGTCGTCGTTCCTTCCTCCTTGTAGCCGCGAACGTGCAGGTTGAAATGGTTGGTGCGCCGGTACGCGAGCCGGTGGATGAGCCACGGATAGCCGTGATAGGCAAAGATGATCGGCTTGTCGCTCGTGAAAAGGTGGTCGAAATCGGCACCGGAAAGCCCGTGCGGATGCTCCTCGGGCGGCTGCAGCGTCATGAGATCGACCACGTTCACGACGCGCACCTTGAGTTCCGGCACGAGCTTGCGCAAAAGATCGACGGCAGCAAGCGTCTCGAGCGTCGGCACGTCACCCGCGCACGCCATCACGACGTCCGGCTCGGTCTCGCCGTCGCTGCTCGCCCATTTCCACGTTCCGATTCCCGCCTTGCAGTGCGCCACCGCCGAGTCCATATCGAGCCACTGCGGCTCGGGGTGTTTGCCCGCGACGATGACGTTCACGCAGTTCCTGGTGTGCAGGCAGTGATCGGCAACCACCAGCAGCGTATTTGCATCCGGCGGCAGGTAGACGCGGACGACGTCGCGTTTGTTGACGACAAGATCGATGAATCCCGGATCCTGATGCGAGAACCCGTTGTGGTCCTGGCGCCAGACATGCGAGCTCAACAGATAATTGAGTGACGCGATCGGGCGGCGCCACGGAATCTCCTTGCTCGTCACCTTGAGCCACTTCGCGTGCTGATTGAACATCGAGTCGACGATGTGGATGAATGCTTCGTAGCACGCGAAAAAACCATGCCGGCCGGTGAGTAGATAGCCTTCGAGCCAGCCCTGGCACATGTGTTCGCTCAAGACCTCCAGCACGCGACCCTCGCGTCCGAGATGCTCGTCCACGCTCAGCATTTCGGCTTGCCACACTCTGTTCGTGACTTCCAGTATCGCGCCGAGGCGGTTCGATTCGAGCTCGTCCGGGCTCATCACGCGGAAATTGCGCGCATCCTCGTTGAGCCGCACGACATCGCGCAGGTAGTACCCCAGCACGCGCGTCGCCTCACCGGACATGGCGCCGGGTGACGTAACCTCGACCGCGTAGTCGGCATACCGCGGGAGCTCGAGCTCCTTCAACAGAAGGCCGCCGTTCGCATGCGGGTTCGCACCCATGCGGCGCTCGCCCTGCGGCGCGAGCGCCGCGAGCTCGGGAAAGAGCCTGCCATTGTCGTCGAACAGCTCCTTGGGACGGTAGCTCCGCATCCATTCTTCCAGCAACGCGAGATGCTGCGGGTTCGAGGCGAGCCCGGCGAGCGGCACCTGGTGCGATCGCCACGTGTCCTCGACCTTTTTCCCGTCCACTTCCTTGGGGCCCGTCCAGCCTTTCGGCGTGCGCAGAATGATCAGCGGCCACGCCGGCCGCTTCGTGTCGCGCCCGCTTCGCGCGGTACGCTGAATGCGCTTGATGTCCTTCACGGCGCGGTCCAAGGCATCCGCCATCGACTGATGCACAATGTTGGGATCGGAACCTTCGACGAAGTACAGCTTGTAGCCGTAGCCCATGAACAGGTTCTTCAGCTCATTGCGTGGGATGCGCGCAAATATGGTGGGGTTGGCGATCTTGTAGCCGTTGAGGTGCAGCACCGGCAATACCGCGCCGTCGTGAACGGGATCGAGGAATTTGTTGGAGTGCCACGAGGTCGCGCACGGCCCTGTCTCGGCTTCACCGTCGCCCACCACGCAGCACGCGATGAGATCGGGGTTGTCGAAGACCGCGCCGAAAGCGTGCTCGAGCGCGTAACCGAGCTCGCCGCCTTCGTTGATCGAGCCCGGCGTCTCCGGTGAAGTGTGGCTCGGCACCCCGCCGGGAAACGAGAACTGCCGGAAGAGCCGCTTCATCCCCTCGGCGTCCTGGGATACCGCGGGATACAGCTCGCTGTACGTGCCCTCGAGGTAGGTGTTGGCGACGAGCGCCGGTCCGCCGTGGCCCGGTCCCGTTACGAACATTGCATTGAGATCGTAACGCCGGATGGCGCGGTTCATGTGCACGTAAACGAAATTGAGGCCGGGCGTCGTGCCCCAGTGGCCAAGGAGCCGGGGCTTCACGTGCTCGAGCCGCAGAGGCTCCTTAAGCAGCGGATTATCCAGCAGATAAATCTGGCCTACAGAAAGGTAGTTTGCCGCGCGCCAGTAGGCGTTCAGCGTTTGCAGTTCCTCCGTCGAAAGCGGACCCAGGGCGGCCGCTTCGCCGTTCACGATGCGTTTCATGAGGAGTCCCCCTGACTGGAGAAGCCAATAGGGCTTAGTCAAGGCGCCGCTGCGCCCGTTCCTGGTTGCGGGCTACCGGAGCGAAGCGGATTACTTGGTCGTGCGTGCGCTGGCGACCGCTTTCCTCAGTGCCATGACCCGCTTGTAGCAATCGGGACAGGCGTAGCGCACGCCGCCTCCGAAGCGCGTGCGGGACAGAGGACGCATCGTCGACGCTTCGACGAGCCGCCGGCACTCCGGGCACCGCTTGATTTTGGAAGGGTCCTTGCTCAAGCTCAAGTCGCGGGTTCTTTCCGAATTACAAGAGTATAGCATCGGGCTTGCAAGTTAAAGCGTCGAAACGCTGCCCGATAACGCGCCGGTGGCCTGAGCGCTCCATGGCGGTGGATTGAACAGGCGAACGAGAAAGTTCATGAACACCCGTAATCTCGGCGCGAGGCGTTGCCGTTGCAGGTAGACGGCGGAAATTTCGTATCCCCCGGCCTTGTAATCCCGCAACGTTTCGACCAGCTCTCCGCGCTCGATATACGGATGGGCATAACAGTCGGGCACCTGGATCAAGCCATAGCCCGCCCGCGCCGCTTCGATCATCAGTGCCGTGCTCGACCACGCGCAAAAACACCAGGCAGCCGATCCATGCCGCGGCCCGCGATTATAAAGTCTCTCTTACCACTGATTCTAGGCCTGGCTCGCGCATTGCGCCAGAAGTAGACCGTAAAATTGGTAGCCAGCACAAGCCGTTAAGCTTGTTTCGCCGACAACGTGCAGTCCTTCGCGAAAGGAAACCCTTTATGTCAACGGTATTGGAGCCAACCCCCGTCGCCCGCCCGAAGCAGACACGGCCTTTCGTCCTCAAAGGCGTTATGCAGGCACCTGTGACGCCGCTGCACGACGATTTCAGCGTCGATTACGACGGCTTGGCGAAAATGGTGGAGTTTCACGTGCGCAACGGTGCGCCGGCCATCGCGTGGCCCCACCACAAGGCCGAGTCGCCCAACCTCACGATGGCTGAACGCAAGCGCGGCGCCGAGGTGCTGATCAAAACGGTGGCGAAACGCGTGCCGGTATCGATTTTCGTGGGGAGCCTCTCGGAAAGGATTCGCTCGACCTCGCGCGCCACGCGCAGAAAGCCGGCGCGGACATGCTCCTCACCATCTCGCCCTACTGCCGCCGGCCGACACAGGAAGAAATCTTCCATTCCATCGTGCGCATCGGCACGCATACGGATCTGCCGGTGCTCACGTACAACTCGCCGTGGCGTAACGGTGATGGCGTCGAATTCACGAGCGAGCTTACGGCGCGCCTGATCGAGCGCTGCCCAACTACATCGGCATGAAGGACGCGAGCTTCCACAGCGAGAAGTTCATGGAGATTGCGCGCGTCGCCCTCAACATGCGGCCCGAATTCTCGACCATCATGGGGCTGGAACAGCTGCTCGCCTCGTACCCGCTCGGCGCGTGCGGCTCGTTCTCTTCGTGCGGGCCGGTCGCGCCCAACCTCTGTAACCGCTTTTTTGCAGCGCTCGAAGCAAACGACTGGGATACCCGCCACGCGCTCGAAGAGGCGGGCGAACTGCGGCGCGCCGTTGAGGCGGGCGCCCTGCCCGAATCGAAGCGCGCAACGTTCGGTGGAATCATCACCGGCGCCACAAGAGTTCCGGCCGAAGGGTTAGTGACGTTCAAGTCAGTCGGAATGCTGGTCCGGCCTGTACCCGTCAATGCATGTGATGTGAAGGGACTCGATATAGCGTGTCTTGTTTTCGCGAACCCGGCGCTCAATGTCCGGCTCCGCTCCGATGAACACGCGGTTGCGAGGTTCGAAAATGATTTGTCTCAGACCTTCATATGTTAGATCGGCCTTGATCCAGGTCGGCTCATGCACGATGCCGTCGGTGGCGTCCGACACGACCTGCCCGGGCTTCGGCTTGGTGAACTCCTCCTTATCCTCGGCGCGGTCAGTCTTGAGAAAGTAAGCGACATTGCCGCAATTGCCGAAGAAGGCGTCGCTGATCCTCTGGGCCATTTTGTAATCATGGCGGCAACACTTTCACTTTAGGCCGCATAACGTGTCCGTATGAGACGCGTTCGAACGCGGAGCGCCGCTCTCGATGCGTCAGCGTGAGCAGCAATAGCCGCGGTGAGAAAGCGTCCGCGTCGATCGCGTGGTTTGGGTGTCATCTGTCTCGAACCTTTGGATTCTCCGCATGTCGACTATTAAGTCCTTTACTCAACGACGCAAACAGTCGCTTCCCTTCATCGATTAAACCTTCGCTGCCGCTGCGCGTGTCATTGTGAGTAGAGAGGACATGCCATGAAAGGTGGTTGAGGGCATCTTCAAGCTGTCTTAAGGCACCTTCAAGGTCAGGCAAGCTCATTTTGTTGGTGACATAGAAGTCTTCATCTCTTGCAGTAGATCGGTGGGCTACGGCTTCATGCCGCCACTTCCTAATTTTAGCGATTGCACTGTCTTTCTCCGCGAAACATGCTTCAACTTCAGGAAGTAGTTGTTTCAGATCGGCATCGCCGTACCTCCTGATCAGCGTCAGCAAATTGGGCAAGGAGTAAGTACTTCTTGTCGCATCGATTAGCGTTCCAACCCTCCCGAAGAAACCGTCGAATACAGCTCGCCATATCTGTTCAAATACCCAACTGAACTGCTCAACTACTTCGGGATTGCCCCGTGCACCTTCGTTTAAGCCGCGCAGCAGATGGAAGTAGCTCCAGGCTGAGAATAGAGACTCACACAGCACCTGGACCGCCTCTTCAATGTTGGCTTTTTGGTCTGCGTTCACGACTGCCATGACGCCCAACGTTCCGGATCAGCGACGCGCTTCGCACGCCGCCTTTCGCTGCACCGGTTCGTCAGGCGATACCGATACACCTCGCCCAGTGCTCCTCCGCAACGATGTGTATCGGTTTGCCCTCGTCCCGAAGGCGGACTGCCTTCTCGATCTTTCGCCCATGTGTTGAGTGAATCCAGTCGGTGCTTCCTATCGATCCGATCACCAGGTAATTTGTCTTGTTCGTCGGCGACGATTTCACCTCTGCCCCGAGTGCCACCACGGTGCTCTGGACACAGTCGCGAGTCCCGGAAACGAACTTGCCAGTGAAGCAAAAGACCTTTCCTGGAAACGTCACAACGGGCAACGGCCTACACAGGGGCAAAGGCGTGCTGCCGCTCTTGACGGCGACGCTGTGTGTCGGAGCACCGGTAATCTCCATTAAGGTATCGATCAGCTCTCGCTGCTCCTTCGAGTCCAGGTGATCGTCCGACATCAACTTCGAGATGCGTGCATAAAGGACGTTCGCCGGCCAATGATTTGCAATCTCTCGATTAGCTTCAAGCCAACTGAGCACGGCGTTGGCCTCCGCTTCGGACACAGCGCCGTCGAAGAGACTCCCCTGCAAAGGCCGATCAATTCGTCAATCATGCGGTCGTTCAAACGAGCCGCGTTGTACGTGCGGATGATGGTTTGGCCATGATCATCGAGTTCCACGGCTAGCTCCAGAGTCGTTAACGTGTCCGCGTGAGAGACGCGCACAAAGGCCGAGCGTCGTTCTCGACGCGGCGGTTAGGGTGCGGGCACGAATGAACTGAGACTTGGCGGTACATACGTTTGCTTTGAAATTACCGGCAATGCTTCGTCCTTCGAGACCAACTCGAATCGAAGCGACGTGTTTCGTTCTTCGGTTGTTGCCAAAGGTAGGAACAATCCCCCCGGCATTGGTGCAAGGGTAAAAGAGCTATACGGCTCGGTGTCGTTCCAAACCGCGAGAAAGTAAACTTGTCCTTCCTCAGCCTTAAAGCGCCAGTCTCCAGTCCAAACTCGAGATTCGAAAGCATTTGGTCTTAGAGAGACTAGATAACTTCCGGGCTTCACGGTCACATCCGTGTAGCTTTCAACGGAGAGTCGGACGACCTCCCTTCCGTCAATGAGCAGGGTGGGAATGTCAGATTGCGACATTCGAGAGAATCCAGGACGAAAGATGTAAACACGGGCATCCCCAGGTGGCGGGGCTGTAACACCGCGGAACAATTCGCCTGGAGGGCGTTGCGGAAGCGAAACGCCGCAGGATGCCAATACCAGCGCACTTGCGAGAACTATCGCGTGCGTGGCTCGCATATAGCAGCCTGACGGCGGGCCGATTGCGTACACGGGCTGGTATAGCCCTGTGCAAAGAGTTTGAAGAGTCGAGGTTTGATGCGGGGCGCTTCGGTGCGCGCCTTCTCTTTGTTCTCGTGTCGGTCGAAGACGTTAGACTGGCCCATTGGCCCTCCCCCTTGAGCCGATATGGGCGCAGTCTAATGCAAAAATGTTAGCGCTGCATGTCGGGAATTCCCTGACAGTGCTTGGAGGGATATGACGTGCAGGTAAAGCCGCTTACTTCAGCCCTTCAGCGAAGCCGGGCAGCTTCACGAATTTGTTCCAGAGATCGACTTCCTTCGCGAGCACCGTGCTGAATTCGTCCGGGGATTTGGACGGCACCGCGTCGGCGCCGTCTTTTGCGAACATGGCCTGGACTTCCGCGCTGCTCAGATCCTGGGTCACGTAGCCGTGCACCATCTTGACGATAGCGGGAGGCGTGCCAGCCGGCGCGAAGAGCCCATACCAGTTGATCAGCTCGAAGCCCGGTACGCCGGCTTCCGCGATCGTCGGCAGATCGGGAAAAGCCTTGGCCCGGCGATCGTTCGTAACGGCGAGCGCCCTTAGTCTGCCGCTTCGCACATGCGGCATGCCGGAAATCGTGCTGGTGAATCCGAGCTGGATCTGGCCGCTGATTAGATCGGCAAGCACCAGTCCGCCGCCCTTGTAGGGCACGTGCGTCATGGGCACGCCCGAGAGATGGCTGAAGAGCGCGCCCGCGAGATGTCCTGCGCCGCCGACACCGGACGAACCATAGTTGAGGGACCCCGGCTTGTTCTTGCCCATCGCGAGCAGTTCCTTCACCGATTTGGCGGGCAATGACGCATTCACGAGCAGCAGGTAATAGAGCGACGTCAGCTGCGTGACCGGCGCATAGGCTTTACGCACGTCGAAGTTAACGTGCTTGCGCGCCATCGCGCTGGCGATGAGGCTGCCTGAGGTGACGAGCATCGTATAGCCGTCCGGCGTTGCGCGCGCCGTGAGGTCCATCGCTATCACGCCGCTCGCGCCGGGGCGGTTATCGACAACGACCTGCTGTCCCAAGCGCTCGGTGAGCTTTTGCGACACCGCGCGCGCCGTGATGTCGATGCCGCCGCCGGGCGCGTTGCCGACCAGAACGCGGATCGGCCGGACCGGATAGTCGCCCTGCTTTTGGGCTGGCTTTTGCTGGGCATAGGCCATCACCGGCGAACACGCCAGCACGACGAGCGCCGCGCGCAATGCACCTCGCTTCAGGATCTCTTTCATTATTCCCCTCCTCGGTACAGTGGTTGGTCTCGTAGCTTCAACAGATGCCGCGGAAGAATTCCGACATGTCGGTCACGCCTTCCACGTTGCGCACGCGTTCACTGATTTGTCTGATCTGCGCGTCGCTGAGCGGGCACACGCCAAGGCGGAAGCACTCGCGGAATTTCTCTTCGATCTCTGATTCGGGGATGGGCGCTTCGGGGCCGCCGACCACGTCTTCCACGCGGCACGAGATCTCCCCGTGGTTGCGCGTCTGCATGCGGATCACCACCGGGCCGCGGTTGCCGGTCTGCTCCGGATCGACCTTCAGCGAAATCTTTCCGATATGCGCGGCGATCGCGGGGTCGCGAGCAGCGGCTTCCTGGATCTCGGCGAGCCCCAGCCGGCGGCGGACCAGCGCGCAGGCTATCGAATAGCGGAGATTGAACTGCGCCGCGACCTGCGCGTCCCCGCTCGGGTCGTACTTGCCGCCGACGATGCGCTCGATGTACGGCGTGATGGTCGCTTCGATCGATTGCACGTCGTCCGGCTCGAGATCGTATTGCCGCACGAGCTTCAACGTCGCTTCTATGGAAGTGTGATTGCAGCCGCAGCTCGGATACTTCTTGATGCTCGCGTTGACGTTCAGGAACCGCTTCCCGATATCGGCAAGCGCCTTCGCCGCATCGCCTTCCTGGTAGAGCGAGAAAAAGCCGCAGCGCCCTTCGAACACTTCGCTCGGCGCGCTGATCCCGCGCTGGGCGAGCAGCGCCGCATACACGCCGGAGCGTGCCGCAAACGCGGAGAGCATGCGCTTGGTGAGCGAGGGCTGGATATTGGCCTGCTGCGTGCCGGACGACTGGATGAAGGCGATGCCGAGCGCGTGACGCGTCGCCATCGCGTCGAGGCCGAGGAGTTTCGCGGCTGCGGCCACAGCGCCGAACACGCCGATCGCCGCCGTGTAGTGGAATCCGCGGTTGGGCTTCTTCAGCGCGGCGGCGAGACGGTACATGATATCGGCGCCGGTCACGAGCGCGGCGAGAAAATCCTTCCCCGGCGCGCGGTATCTTTCGGCCATCGCCAGCGCGGCCGGCAGCACCGCGATGTTGATGTGCACGGCGGCGCCGCGCCCGATCGAGTCGTAATCGAGCGCCGATGACGACATGCCGTTGAGAAACGCCGCAGAGGTGACCGGAAGCCGGCTTCCGTACGCCCATCC
>CAMPGR010000016.1 GCA_946885605.1 uncultured Pseudomonadota bacterium | reverse complement strand
ACGAAGGGTCGATGATCGGCAGAACTCATCTTGTTTTTCTTGGCGCTCTTGGCGGTTCATAGAACTTCAATACCGGGCGGGACGCGCTCGTGCCAGTCGGTCGCGAGTTGGTACTGGTGCGCGACGTTCAGCATGCGCGCCTCGGCGAAGTAGCTGCCGATGATCTGGAGACCCACCGGCAGCCCATCGCTGTCGAACCCGCACGGGATGGATAGGCCCGGCAGGCCGGCAAGATTGACCGCGATGGTATAGATATCGGAAAGATACATCTGCACCGGATCGCCCGCACGCTCTCCAAGGCCGAACGCGGTCGTCGGGCTCGTCGGCCCGACGATGACATCGCACTTGCGAAACGCCTCTTCGAAATCGCGCGCGATGAGACGCCGCACCTTTTGTGCCCGGAGGTAATACGCGTCGTAATAGCCGTGGGACAGGACATACGTCCCGATCAGGATGCGCCGCTTGACCTCCTCGCCGAAGCCTTGCGCGCGGGTCTTCTTGTACATGTCCTCGAGGTCCGTGTACTCGGGCGCCCGGTACCCGTAACGTACGCCATCGAAGCGGGCGAGATTGCTCGACGCTTCGGCCGGCGCGAGCACGTAATACACCGGCACGGAGAGCGCCATGTTGGGGAGGCTCACCTCCGCCGTCTCGCAACCGAGCCGGCGCAGTTGCCCCACCGCCTCCTCCACAGACTTCGCGACATCGGGTGCGACGCCCTCCGCGAAGAACTCCTGCGGGAGCCCGATGCGTAAACCGGCGAGCGGGCGCGCCAGCTCGCGTGTGTAGTCCTCGCGCGGGCGGTCGAGGCTCGTGGAATCGCGCGCATCGTGGCCCGCCATGACATTAAGCATGAGGGCGAGGTCTTCGGCGGTCCGCGCCATGGGGCCGCCCTGATCGAGGCTCGATGCAAAAGCGATCATGCCGTAGCGCGAGACGACTCCGTACGTCGGCTTGAGCCCCGCGATGCCGCTCAACGCAGCGGGTTGACGGATGGAGCCCCCGGTGTCAGTCCCGATGGCGCCGGGCGCCAGGCGCGCCGCCACCGCAACCGCGGAACCGCCGGAGCTGCCGCCCGGCACGCGTCCGGTGTCCCAGGGATTTCTCACCGGGCCGTAGAACGAGGTCTCGTTCGACGACCCCATCGCGAATTCGTCCATGTTGGTCTTGCCGATGTTCACCGCACCGGCGGCATCGAGGCGCTCGACGACGTGGGCGTCATACGGCGATATGAAATTGGCAAGCATTTTCGAGCCGCAGGTCGTGCGCCAGCCCCGCGCGCAGAAGATATCCTTCTGGGCGATTGGAACACCGGTGAGCGGCTGCGCGCGTCCAGCGGCCCGCAGCGCGTCCGCGGCGCTCGCCTGGGCGAGGGAGCGCTCCTCGTCGACCGTGATGAAGCAGCCATACCTGTCGTTCAAGGCTTTGATCCGGCGCAGAAAAATATGCGTCGCCTCGACGCTGGACAATCGCCCGGCTGCGAGCGCGTCGGACAGCGCTTTGATGGTGGCGTTATGCATGAGCGGGATCGTGCGTGCGCCGTCGCGGCGCCGATTTACTCGATAACTTTGGGAACCAGATAGAGCCCCGATTCGACTTGCGGCGCGATGCTCTGGAAGAGGGCGTGCTGGTCCTGCTCCGTCACCACATCGTCGCGCAACGGCAGGACAACGTCCTGCCCGTGCGCCATGGGCTCTATGCCGGTTACATCGACCTTCTGCATCTCTTCGATCAGCCCGAATATGCGGCCGAGATCGCGCAGCACCGGCTCCGCCGCGGCGTCGGAAATTTCGATGCGGGCAAGGTGGGCGATGCGTTTCACATCAGCCAGCTCAAGCGCCATAAATGAGGGAAAAATTGCTTAAAAACGAAAGCGCCATAGGGTATCATAAGCGCCCAACGCACTGCACAATACATAAAACCCGGAACGCCTAATGTTCGGTTTCCTGAAGAGTTACTTCAACGATGATCTCGCGATCGATCTCGGCACTGCGAATACCCTGATTTACGTGCGCGGCAAGGGCATCGTGCTGGACGAACCCTCGGTGGTGGCGATCCGTCAGGAAGGCGGTCCGAACGGCAAGAAGGTGATCCAGGAGGTGGGGCTTGCCGCGAAGCAGATGCTCGGCCGCACGCCCGGCAACATTACGGCGATCCGGCCGATGAAGGACGGCGTGATCGCCGACTTCACGGTCACGGAGCAGATGCTCAAGCACTTCATCAAGAAGGTGCACGATTCGCGCCTCTTCAAGCCGAGCCCGCGCATCATCATCTGCGTACCCTGCGGCTCGACGCAGGTGGAACGCCGCGCGATCCGCGAATCGGCGATCGGTGCCGGCGCAAGCCGCGTCTATCTCATCGAGGAGCCTATGGCGGCTGCGATCGGCGCTGACCTGCCGGTCGGTGAAGCCACGGGCTCGATGGTGGTGGACATCGGCGGCGGCACCACCGAAGTCGGTGTGGTTGCCCTCGGCGGGCTCGTCTACAAGGGTTCGGTTCGCGTCGGGGGCGACAAGTTCGACGAAGCGATCATCAATTATATCCGGCGCAACTATGGCATGCTGATCGGCGAGACGACCGCCGAGCAGATCAAGAAGGAGATCGGCTCCGCATTCCCGGGTTCGGAAGTGCGCGAGAAGGAAGTGAAGGGCCGCAATCTCGCCGAAGGCATACCCCGCAGCTTCACCATTTCGAGCAATGAAATCCTGGAAGCGCTCACCGATCCGCTGAACAGCATCGTCTCCTCGGTGAAATCGGCGCTGGAGCAGACACCGCCCGAGCTCGCCGCGGATATCGCGGAGAAAGGCATGGTGCTCACCGGAGGCGGGGCGCTGATCCGCGATATCGACCGGCTGCTCATGGAGGAGACCGGACTGCCCGTCATCATCGCCGATGATCCGCTGAGCTGTGTCGTGCGCGGCTCCGGCAAGGCGCTCGAGAAGATGGAGCGGCTGGTCGGCATCTTCACCTACGACTGAACGCGGAATCCGGGCGCGGATGGGAGCCGATCGGGAATGAGCGAACCGACGGCCCGCTCCCGGCGCTTCGCGTCTCACGCCTAGATGGAACATAGCCCGCCGCCGTTTTTCAGGACCGGTCCCACCCCGCTCGCCCGCCTGCTGATCTTCTCCACGCTTTCGCTCGCGCTCCTCGTCGCCGACGCACGCTTCAAGTACCTGGAAGTGCTGCGCCAGATCGCGGCGGTCGCCGTGTACCCGCTGCAGCGCATCGCCGCCGCGCCCGCCGACATCGCGCGCCGCGCCGGCGAGTTTTTCGTCACGCATGCCGCGCTGCGCGAGGAAAACGCGCGTTTTCGGGAGGAGCATCTGTCGAACGCGCTCTTGCTGCAGCAGTTCGCGTCGCTGCAAGCGGAGAATGCGCATATGCGCGCGCTCCTCGGCGCGCGCGAGCGCACCGGCGCGAAGGCGACACTCGCCGAAGTGCTGTATGCCGCGCGCGATCCGTTCTCGCACAAGGTCGTCGTCGACCGGGGGCTGCGACACGAGATTCGCGCCGGCCAGCCGGTGATCGACGAGGTCGGCGTCGTGGGCCAGGTGACGCGCGCCTACCCGTGGCTTTCGGAAATTACGCTGCTCACCGACAAGGACCAGCTCGTGCCGGTGCTCAACGTGCGCAATGGCCTGCGCGCGGTGCTCGCCGGCACTGGCGACGCGACCGCGCTCGAGCTGCGTTTCGTGCCGCTCAACGCCGACTTCCAGAATGGCGATCGCCTCGTCACATCGGGCATCGACGGCGTCTACCCCGCCGGGCTGCCGGTTGCCGAAATATCGAACGTCGAGCGCAATGCGAGCTACCCGTTCGCGCGCATCACGTGCAAGCCGCTTGCCGGGGTGAACAGAAGCATGAGGCTCCTCATCGTCAACGTCGAGCGCAACGTGCCGGAGCGCCCGGCGGAGCGGGATGAAAAGCCGGCGCGCGGCAAACGCGCGAGAAAGGCGGGTTGATGCCCACGCGCGCTGTAGCGCCGCAGGAAATTCTGCTGCCGATCCGGCCGTCGTTCATCGCGGCGACGCTCGTCGTCGCGCTCATCCTGAACCTCCTGCCCTGGTCGGGATGGGGCCTGTGGCTGCGGCCCGACTTCGTGGCGCTCGTCGTCCTTTACTGGTGCATCGATCAGCCGCGCAAGATCGGCTTCACCGTCGCGTGGCTCCTCGGGCTGCTCATGGACGTCGCGGACGGAACCTTCTTCGGCCAGCACGCGCTTGCCTACAGCATACTGGCCTATGCCGGCATCGTTCTGCACCGGCGCGTCCAGCGCTTCGCGATCACCCCGCAGGTGCTGCATGTCATCCCGCTGCTCCTCATGAACGACGTGATCGTGCTCGTCATACGCATGCTCGCTGGCGCAGACTTCCCCGGCTATCCCTATTTTCTCGGCAGCTTCGTGGGCGGCGCGCTGTGGCCCATGCTTGCGATCGCGCTCAAGCTGCCGCAGCGGCCGCGGGTGGACCCCGATCATGTCTGAGCTCGCCATCAATTCCGGCGTCGAGTTCCGCAACGCGCAGGCCGAAATCGAGCAGTTCCGCAGGCGCCTCGCGATCATGGCGGGCTTCGTGCTCGCGCTGTTCGCGCTCCTGCTGGTGCGCTTCTTCTACCTGCAGTCGGTCATGCACGCGCACTACGACACGCTCGCGGAGGCGAACCGCATCTCGATCGTACCCATCCCGCCTAACCGCGGGCTCATCATCGATCGCAACGGCGTCGTCCTCGCGCACAACTACTCCGCGTATACCCTGGAAATCATCCCGAATCGCGTCGTGGACCTCGATGCCGTGATCGAGGAACTGGCCGAGATCGTCGAGATCACGCCGAAGGATCGCCGGCGTTTCCGCAAACTGCTGGAGGAAAGCAAGCGCTTCGACAGCCTGCCGATACGCACGCGTCTCTCCGACGAGGAGATCGCGCGCTTCGCGGTGAACCGCTACCGTTTCACGGGCGTGGAGGTGAAAGCGCGGCTCTTCCGGCAGTACCCGCAAGGCGATCTCTTTTCGCACGTGGTCGGTCACATCGGGCGCATCAACCAGCGCGACCTCGAGCAGCTCGAGGAGAAAGGCGTGCTGGCGAATTACAAGGGCACGGACTATATCGGCAAGACGGGACTCGAGCACAGCTACGAGAGTCATTTGCACGGCGCCACGGGCTACGAGCAGGTGGAGGTCGATTCCGGGGGACGAGCCGTGCGCACGCTTGCCCGCAACTCGCCCATCACGGGCAACAATCTCGTGCTGAAGCTCGACGCGGGACTGCAGGAAGTGGTGTTCCGAGCCTTCGGCGATCGGCGCGGTGCGCTCGTCGCCATCGAGCCGGAGACGGGCGGCGTGCTTGCGTTCGTAAGCAAGCCGGGCTTCGATCCCAACCTCTTCGTCGACGGCATCGATCCCCAGAGCTGGGCCGAGCTCAACAACTCGCCCGACCGGCCGATGGTGAACCGGGCGCTCGCCGGCACCTACTCCCCCGGCTCCACCTTCAAGCCGTTCATGGCGCTCGCCGCGCTCACTTACGGCAAGCGCACGCCGCAGCAGGCGATCTCCGACCCCGGCTACTTCATGTTCGGCAACCATCAGTTCCGGGATGACAAGGTGGGCGGGCACGGCATGGTGGACATGTACAAGTCGATCGTCGTCTCGTGCGACACCTATTACTACGTGCTCGCTAACGATCTCGGCATCGACGCCATCTCGCGTTTCATGGGCTCCATCGGCTTCGGCAGCCGCACCGGTATCGATATTCCGGGCGAGGCGGAAGGCGTGCTGCCGTCGCAGGCCTGGAAAAAAAAGCGTTTCCGCAAGCGCGAGCAGCAGAAGTGGTATGCCGGGGAGACGATCAGCATCGGAATCGGGCAAGGCTACAACTCGTACACGCCGCTACAGCTCGCGGCGGCAACCGCGACACTCGCGAACGACGGCCTGATGTTCAGGCCGCACATCGTGAACTATCTGGACGAGGTGCGCACCGGAGAGCGTACGTTCATCGAGCCGAAGCCGCTGCGGAAGCTTGACGTCAAGGCCGAGCACATCGCGGTGATCAAGGAAGCGATGATCGGCGTCAACAAGGAAGGCACCGGGCGGCGCGCCTTCGCCGGCGCGCCGTACGTCGCCGGGGGCAAGACGGGAACGGCGCAGGTTATCGGCATCAAGCCCGGCGAAAAATACGTCGAAAGCAAGGTGGCGGAACGTTTCCGGGATCACGCGCTTTTCATCGCGTACGCGCCTGCGGAGAAGCCGAAGATCGCGCTCGCGGTAATCGTCGAGAACTCCGGTTTCGGGGCGCGCGCGGCGGCGCCGATCGCGCGCGAAGTGTTCGACTACTACCTCCTCGGCAAGGAGGTGCGGCCGGTCAAGGACGACGATGATGCGCCTGCCCATTAGCCGCGTCTGGAAGCTTCTGACCGCGCATCTCGACGGCCTGCTCCTCGCCCTCGTATTGGCCCTCATGGCCACCGGGCTCATGGTGCTGTTCAGCGCGTCGAACGGCAGCTACACGCGGGTCGGGAACCAGTTGATCAACATGCTCGTCGCCCTGGGCGTCATGTGGGTGTTCGCCAACATTCCGCCGCATTACCTCACGCGGCTTTCGCTGCCCGTCTACGTGATCGGGCTCGCGCTGCTGCTCGGCGTGGCGTTCTTCGGCGAAGTGGTGAACGGCGCCCGGCGCTGGCTCAACGTCGGCGTGACGCGCATTCAGCCCTCGGAAATCATGAAGATCGCAGTGCCGCTCATGCTTGCGTGGTACTTCCACCGCCACGAAGCGTCGCTGCGGATCGGCGATTACCTCTTCGCTGCGGTGCTGCTCTTGGTCCCGGTCGGCCTGATCGCGCGCCAGCCCGATCTCGGCACCGCTGTTCTCATCTTCGCGAGCGGCGCCTATGTGCTCTTCCTGGCGGGCTTATCGTGGCGCATCATCGGCGGCCTGGCGATCGCCGCCCTTGCGAGCCTGCCCTTCGTGTGGTCCGTGCTGCACGACTACCAGCGCCAGCGGGTGCTCACGCTGCTCGACCCGATGCAGGATCCGCTCGGGGCGGGCTACCACACCATCCAGTCCACGATCGCGGTCGGCTCCGGCGGGCTGACCGGCAAGGGCTGGATGAACGGCACCCAGACGCACCTCGACTTCATCCCGGAGCGCACCACCGACTTCATCTTTGCCGTCTATTCCGAGGAATTCGGGCTCGTCGGCAACATGCTGCTGGTGCTGCTCTTTCTGCTCATCATCGGGCGCGGCATGCTCATCACCGCCAACGCGCAGAACCTGTATACGCGGCTCCTCGCGGGCGCGATCACGTTGACGTTCTTCACCTATGCGTTCGTCAATATGGGCATGGTGAGCGGGATACTGCCGGTGGTCGGCGTGCCGCTGCCGCTCGTGAGCTATGGCGGCACCTCGCTCGTCACGATCTGTCTCGGTTTTGGTATCCTGATGAGCATCCAGACGCACCGCAAGCTCGTGCAAAGCTGAGGGAGGGATCGGGGAGTGCAGCGCACGCAGTGGGGGAACGCCAAGCGCAACGCGGGCCGCTACTCGCCGGTCACCCTTACGTTTCACCTCGGGCATCGCTGCCTGCTGTGTCTTGCGCTCGCCGCTGCGCTTGCGGCCTGCGGCACCACCTCGCGGCGCGAGGCGCCGCTGCCGCCGACGATGGGAAAGGACGCCGGAGGCGGCTATTACCTCGACGATGGCCCGGGCGCCGATCCGCCGAAGAACCTCGGGAGCATTCCCGATGCAGTGCCGCGCCTCGAACCGATCCACCGCCCCGCAAGCCGCCCTTACACCGTCATGGGACGGCAATATGTCCCGATGACGAACCTCGCGCGCTACAAGGCGCGGGGCAAGGCAACCTGGTACGGACGCCGCTATCATGGCAAGCCGACGTCTACGGGCGAGATTTACGACATGTACGCCATGACGGCGGCGCATACGACGCTCCCCATCCCCAGCTACGCGCGCGTCACCAACCTCGCCAACGGCAAGTCGGTCGTGGTGCGCGTGAACGACCGCGGGCCGTTCATCGGCGAGCGCCTGATCGACCTCTCCTATACCGCGGCGTACAAGCTCGGTCTCATCACCGGTGGCAGCGGGATCGTCGAAGTCGAAAGCATACTGCCGGGCGATCCGCCGCCCCCAGCCGTTGCAGCCGTTGCCCCTGCCGCTCAGCCGGCCACCGCCGAGCCGGAGTCGCGCGCGGCGCCCGCGCCACCCGCCCCGGCTGCGCTACCGCTCGAGCCTCTCGCATCGGCGCCGGCGGCTGCGGCCTCCACTCCGCCGGAAGCCGTCGCTCTCGCCGAGAAGCCGGCCGAAGCGGCATCACCGGCAGCGAGCGGCGTGTACGTGCAATTCGGGGCGTTTCGCTCGCGCGAAAACGCGGAGAGCCTGGCGAGCCGCCTCAAGCTCCGGATGGAGTGGCTAGCAGAGCGATTGCAGGTGCTGCCGCGCGAAGGCCTTTATCGCGTGCACGCGGGCCCTTACGCGAGCGAGGCGCAAGCGCGTGAGATCGCGAACCGCATCGGCGACGCGTTCGGTCCGCGGCCGATCGTTCTCAAGTGGTGAGGCGCTACAGCACGTAGCGCGCGAGATCCTCGCTCTGCGCGAGATTCTTCAGGCGGCGATCCACGTAAGCGGCGTCGATGGTGACGCTCTGCGCGGCCGCCTTGCCGGTGTTGAACGAGATGTCCTCGAGCAGTTTTTCCATGACGGTGTAAAGGCGGCGCGCCCCGATGTTCTCGGTGCGCTCGTTCACCTGCCACGCGATCTCGGCGAGCCGCTTGATGCCATCCAGTTGGAACTCGAGCTTTACCTCCTCGGTCGCAAGGAGCGCCTGGTACTGGCGCGTGAGGCAGGCGTCCGTATTGGTCAGGATCTGCTCGAAGTCCGAGACGGAAAGGCTCGTTAGCTCGACCCGGATCGGGAATCTTCCCTGCAGCTCCGGGATCAGGTCCGACGGCTTGGCGAGATGGAACGCGCCGCTCGCGATGAACAGGATGTGATCGGTCCGGATCATCCCGTACTTGGTGGAGACCGTCGTGCCCTCGACGAGCGGAAGCAGGTCGCGCTGCACACCCTGACGTGAAACGTCGGCCCCGGAGAGCTCCGAACGGCTCGCGATCTTGTCTATTTCATCGAGAAAAACGATGCCGTTCTGCTCGACGTTCGCGAGCGCGCGAGCCTTGAGGTCGTCGTCGTTGATGAGCTTGCCCGCCTCTTCCTCGGTGAGGAGCTTCATGGCGTCGCGGATCTTGAGCTTGCGCACGCGCTTGCGACCCGTCCCCAGATTCTGGAACATGCTCTGGATCTGGGACGTGAGATCCTCCATCCCGGGCGGCGCGAAGATTTCCATCTGCGTCTGCACGGCCGCCACTTCGATTTCGATCTCCTTGTCATCGAGCTCGCCTTCGCGCAGCTTCTTGCGGAATTTCTGCCGCGTCGCGCTGTCGCGCTCGGCGGTTTCGGCGCCGTAGGCGTCGCGCGCCGGGGGCAGCAGCACGTCGAGGATGCGCTCTTCGGCGAGGTCCTCCGCCTGGGCGCGAACCTTGCGCGTCTCCTGCTCGCGCATCTCCTTGATGGCGGTCTCGACGAGATCGCGCACGATCGTGTCCACGTCGCGCCCGACGTATCCCACTTCGGTGAACTTGGTCGCTTCCACCTTGATGAAAGGCGCGTTCGCGAGCCGCGCAAGCCGCCGCGCGATCTCGGTCTTGCCCACGCCGGTCGGGCCGATCATCAGGATGTTCTTCGGCGTGATCTCATGCCGCAGCGGCTCTTCGACCTGCTGCCGGCGCCACCGGTTGCGTAGCGCAATCGCGACCGCACGCTTGGCATCGTGCTGCCCGATGATGTGCTTGTCCAGCTCATGGACGATTTCCTGCGGGGTCATCTGCGACATGGAAAACACCTTGGGGCGGGAGGCGCGGTTAGCGCAAGACGCTGCGTCGAGCGGCCGCAGCCTCCGCGCATCGCTTCGGCCGCTTTACTCCAACACCTCGATCACGTGCTGCTGGTTGGTATAAATGCAGAGGTCGGCGGCAATGCCGAGCGCCTTGCTCACGATGGCCTCCGGCGGAAGATCGGAATTTTCCAGCAGCGCGCGCGCGGCCGCCTGAGCGTACGGGCCGCCGCTGCCGATGGCGACGAGCCCGAGCTCGGGCTCGAGCACGTCCCCGTTCCCCGAGATGATCAGCGAGTTCTCGCGATCCGCGACCACCAGCATGGCCTCGAGCCGCCGCAGCATGCGGTCGGTGCGCCAGTCCTTCGCGAGCTCGACCGCCGAGCGCATGAGGTTGCCCTGGTGCTTGTCGAGCTTCGCCTCGAAGCGCTCGAAAAGGGTGAAGGCGTCCGCGGTGCCGCCGGCGAACCCGGCCAGTATCCGGTCCTGATAGATCCGCCGCACCTTGCGCGCGCTCGCCTTGACGACGACGTTGCCGAGCGTCACCTGGCCGTCGCCGCCGAGCGCCACGCGCTGGCCGCGCCGCACCGAAAGTATGGTAGTACCGTGAAAGGTCTCGTTGTTCATTAAGTGGAGGGCGCGGTGGAATAGCATGCCCGCGCGCCGTCAGCTGTCATCGTTCGTGGACAGCGGCGTGCCGCTGAAAGTTTGCCACGAGCCGGCGATTATAGCGCGGCGCTTCACGAAGCGCCTTCCAGCCGGAACACGATGGGAACGAGCACCCACGCCTCGATCGCTTCGCCTCCTTTGCGGGCCGGCACGAAACGCCACGTTTTCACCGTCTCGAGCGCGGCGCTGTCCAGATGCCGCGAGCCGCTCGTCCGCTCCACCGTTACGCGTGAAGGCATACCGTCTCGCGCGACGAGCACGCGCAAGGTGACCGTACCCTGCTCGCCGTTTCGCCGTGCGATGAGCGGGTAACGCGGCGCGGGATTGCGCAGGTACGATGCATTGAAGGCTGGCGCTGTCATCTCCGCGACTGCGGGTGGCCTCGTTTCCGACACCTGCGGCGCCGTCGCCGGAACAGCGGATGACGGCTCGGCGAAGTCGCGCGGCGTCTCGTCTGGCGCATGCGGCGGCGCTGAGCGCTCTTCCGCGGGCTGCGGCTTGCGTACGCCCTGCTCTACACCCGATGGAGCAGGAACGCGCGGATCGCGCTCGCTTTTCGGCTGCGGTACGGAGCGCTTTGGAGCCCGCGCACGCGGCTCGACTCGCCGTTCCGGTTCCGGGGCCGAAGGCTCCGGCGCGACCTGTGAGGGCGGAGGTGGTACCGGCTCGGAAGGAACGTCAGGCGGCGGAGGCGGTTCGACGAGCACCACATCAAGCACCCGGGCGTCCGGCAAGCGCTCCTCGACGTTGTATCCCGGCAGGACCCCGAGCAATACGACGTGCAGCGCGAGGCTCGCCAGGACGCAAAGGACAATAGCACGTCGCGACCGGCGACGAAAACGAACCGCGGGGTTCCCGTTGGAAACCGGAGTAGTGGATGCCGCCACGACTCAGCGCGCGTCGTAGAAATGACCGGCGACCCGGGCCCTCACCGCCGGCTTCTCTCCCGCATTGCGCGCAAGGGGAGTGGTATGGCGCTCATGGTTGCCCGCCCTTTGCACGACAAAAGTGACCCATTCGCGCGCCGGAGATGATGGACGGTTCATTCTACTCCGGGACGCCCGCGTGGCGCCGCGCTGCGAGGGCGCTGCGCTATAATTCATTGATGAAGTCTCTCCTGATCGCGCTGATCGACGGATATCGACTCCTGTTGAGCCCCTACTTCGGCGCCCAATGCCGCTTCTACCCGACGTGTTCCGCGTATGCGCGCGAAGCGATTCATGCGCATGGCGCCTTGCGCGGTTCGTGGCTCACCCTCAGGCGCATCCTGAAGTGCCATCCCTGGCACGCGGGCGGCGTCGATCACGTGCCGCCGCGCGCCGGGCAAGCGGGACGCTGAGCGGAGTCCCGCGGAAGCTAATCAGCGCTCACGCGGCAGAGCAGGCCTTTCAGGTATTCGCCTTCCGGGAAATTGAGCGCCACCGTGTGGTCGGGCGCGGCGTGCAGCCAACGCTCGATATGAGCGCTCACCGCCGCATCGATCGCCGCGCCGGCGACGATTTTCTGGAACAGCTCCGCCGAGACCGCACCCGAGCATGAGAAGGTCATGAGCGCACCGCCGGGGCGCAGCAGCTTGAAGGCGAGCAGATTGATGTCCTTGTACGCGCGCGCCGCACGCTCGGCGTGCGCCGCCGTCGGCGCGAATTTGGGCGGATCGAGAACCACGATATCGAATTGACGCGACTCGTCGCGGAAGAGGCGCAGGCGCTGGAAGACGTCGTCTTCGATCCATTCCGCTGCGGCAAGTCCGTTCAGCGCGGCGTTGGCGCGCGCAACCTCGAGCGCCGCGCCTGAGCTCTCCACCGCGGTCACCGATCGCGCCCCGCCCGCCAGCGCGCTCACCGCGAAACCGCCGGTATAGCTGAAACAGTCGAGGACCTCGCACCCGGATGCGAGCCGGCGCAGACGCTGCCGGTTGTCGCGCTGATCGAGGTAGAACCCGGTCTTGTGGCCGCGCTCGAGATCGACCTCTAAATCGAGGCCGTGCTCGCGTATCACGAGCTTCGCCGGCGGCGGCGTGCCGCGCACCGCTCCCCAGCGCGGCACGAGGCCTTCCAGCGACCGCACGTCGGCATCCGAACGCTCCCATACGCGCGCCGCACCCGTTGCATCGAGCAGAGCGTCTGCAATCTCTTCACGCCAGCGCTCCGCGCCCGCGCTCGTGATCTGGAGCACGATGCTCTCGCCATAGCGGTCCGCGATCACACCCGGCAGGCCGTCGGCTTCCCCGTTGACGAGCCGCACGGCATCGGTCGTCGCCGCCTCGAGCAGATGCGAGCGTTCGTTGACCGCGCGCCGCACCCGCTCGAAAAAGAACTGGCGGTCGATTGTCCGCTCTTTCCAGTCCCAGACGCGGGCGCGAATCTGAGAATGCGGGCTGTAGGCCGTAACGGCCAGGAACTCGCCGGCGCTCGACCACGCCTCCACCGTATCGCCGGACGCGGGCTCCCCCTCCACGCGCGCCACAGCGCCGGAAAATATCCAGGGATGCCGGCGTTTGAGGGCCTTCTCGCGGCCGGGCCTCAGGATCAATTTGTCCATTTTCGAGTTCAGCCGCGCTTCCTCGCGCGCGGGTGCGCGGCGTCGTACACCTTGGCGAGGTGCTGAAAATCGAGCTGCGTGTAGACCTGGGTCGTGGAAATGCTCGCGTGGCCGAGCATTTCCTGCACCGCGCGCAGGTCGCCGCTCGACTGCAGCACGTGCGAGGCGAACGAATGCCGCAATGCGTGCGGGTGCACCCGCCGGCCGAGCCCCTGCTGGGCCGCCCACGCTTCGAGCCGCAGTTGCACCGCCCGCGCGCCCAGCCTTCCGCCGTTGCGGTTGACGAAGAGCGCCCTCTCGTCTTCGCGGGCAAGCGTGCCGCGCACGCCAAGCCACGCCTTCAAGGCTTCGAGGGCGGGGCCGCCCACCGGAACGATGCGCGTCTTCGCGCCTTTACCGGTCACGCGCACCAACGCCTCGTCAAAATTTATATCGCCGAGATCGAGGCCCGTCAGCTCCGAAAGCCGGAGCCCCGACGAATAGAACAACTCGAATGCCGCCTTGTCGCGCAGTGCGAGCGCGCCCTCGGCGCGCTTGTCCAGCAGCCGCTGCGCCTCGTCGGGCGACAGCGCACCCGGAAGCTTCTTCGCCGACTTGGGCGCGCGTATGCCGGCACATGGGTTGTGCTGGAAACCGTGGTCGCGGGCGAGATAGCGAAAGAACCCGCGCCACGCCGAGAGCGCGCGCGCAAGCGACTTTCCGCCGAGGCCGTGGGCATGCAGCTGCCCCACGAAGCGGCGCACTTCGTGCACCTGCAAGCGCTCGAGCGGCGTTGCGCCCGCGAGCTCGATCAGGGCCGCGACATCGCGCGCGTAGCCGCGCGCGGTATGCGCGCTGAACCGGCGCTCGTTCGCGAGATGGGCAACGTAGTGCTCCAGCAGGCGACGCGCCGCGCTCGCGTGCCGACTTGCCGCGGCGGGTTTCATGCGAGGATGCGAGCGAGCAGTCCGGCGGAGATGAGCTCACCCAAGCGGCGCAAATAGAGCGTCCCCATGTCGGGATAGAAGCGCTGCGGGTCTTCACTCGCGAGGGCGAGCACGCCAAAGACTTCCCCGTCGCGCAGCGGCACGTAGGAGAAAGACCGCAGATGGGGCGCCGTCTCGCCGAAGAGCGCTCCGGTCTCGACCATGGCATGCGGACTGCAATACGGCTGAGCGAGGCTCGCCGAGAAGTCGCGTATCGCGGTAGTGACAGTCTCGAACTCCGGCCGCTCGCCGCCCTGCGCCGGATGCCAGGTGCGCAACACCACGTGCGGCACCGCGAAGTCCTCGCGCAGACTCAAGTACACGGCGCTCAGAGTGCCCGCGACGTCGCGCGCGCGCAGCAGGGCGAGCGTGAGGCGGTGGATCTTCTCGCCGATGGCATCGTTCTCTTCCCCGAACTCGATGATCTCGCGCAGCTTGGTTTCGAGCTGTTTGCTCTTCTCCCTGAGCGTCACGATCTGCCTTTCGCTGATGGAGATGGTACGCCCGCCATGCGGGTGCGGGATGTGGATCTCCGCGAGCATGTCGGCATACTGCTCGAAAAATTCGGGATGGCTCTTCAAATACTCCGCCACGTCTTCGGATTTCATTTTTCTCCCTGGTCTAGAAGCTCGAGTTCGCCCTCGAACACCGTTGCCGCCGGCCCCGTCATCCGGACCGGCTCGCCCTCGCCGGCCCAGGAAACGTGCAAGTCGCCGCCGCGCATCGTCACGCGTACGCGGTCGTCGAGAAATCCGCGCAGGATTCCCGCAACGACAGCGGCGCAGGCGCCGGTGCCGCATGCCAGCGTCTCGCCGGCACCCCGCTCGTAGACGCGCAGGCGGATATGGCGGCGATCGAGGATCTGCATGTAGCCCGCGTTCACCCGCTGTGGAAAGCGGGCATGGCGCTCGATGAGTGGCCCTTCGCTCGCAACGGGCGCGGCCTCGACATCGTCGACGACTTGTACCGCATGCGGGTTGCCGATGGACAAGGCACTGACCGTTATCTCTTTTCCATCAAGCTCGAGCGCGTAGGTAAGCGCCCGCTTCGGCGCAACGAAGGGGATCGATGCCGGCTCGAAATCCGCCACGCCCATCTCGACGGTGACCTGCCCGTCCGCCTCGAGCGAAGGGATGATCAAGCCGGCACGCGTGCCGACCCGTATCCGGGTTTTCGTGGTGAGCCCCTTTTCATGCACGTAGCGCACAAAGCAGCGGGCGCCGTTACCGCATTGCTCCACTTCGCGGCCGTCCGCATTGAATATGCGGTAATAGAAATCGGTGCCGCTCTCGCGCGGCGGCTCCACCTGCAGGATCTGGTCGCACCCTACGCCCATGTGGCGGTCGGCGATGAAGCGCAATTGCGCCTCGGAAAGCACGATCGGTCGCCGCGTCGCATCGAGGACAACGAAATCATTCCCCAAGCCGTGCATTTTTGTGAATTTTAGGCGCATTTAGATGCAGTACGCCTTGTAATCGCGGCAGATGCAGCGATCCATCACCACCGTCATGCCGGCCGCGCGCGCCCGTTCGGCGGCGGGCTCGTTGACGATACCTTCCTGTATCCAAAGGGCTTTGAGGTTCAGAGCGACGCACTGGTCGACAATGCCGTCGATATACTCGGCGCGCCGGAACACGTTGACGAGGTCGATCGTGCCGGGCACTTCCTCCAGGCTGCGGTAGGCGCGCGCACCGAGCACCTCGGGCACGGCGGGATGGACGGGGATGATCTCGAATCCGAATCCGCGCATTGCTCGCGCGACCTCGTGACTGGGCCGCGCCGGGTTGGGCGAAAGCCCGACCACCGCTATGGCCCTCACACGCCGCAAAAGCGCGCAGCGCGCGTTCTCGTCCGGATTCCGAGACACTAGATCTCCCGCCCCATCACGTAGTCGTCCATCACGAAGCCGCCACCGATAGGCTTCACGCGCGTGCCGCGCACCGAAAAGCCGTGCTTGCGATAAGCGGCGATCGCCCGCGCATTGTGCCGGTTCACCGCAAGCACGAGCCGCGCGCAGCCGAGAGCGCGCGCACGCTCGCAAACGTGCGCGATCATCCGGCCGCCGTGTCCCATGCGCTGATGGTCAGGATGGACGTAGAGCTTGTCGAGCTTCATTTCTCCTGGCTCGTCCGAAAGAAGGCAGGAATCGAAACCCGCAACCGTGCCGCTTATGACGAGCTTGTCCCACCACACGTCGCTGCGCGCGAGCTCGTTGCGTATGAGCGCGGGATCGTAGCGCTGCTTCAGCATGTATTCTATCTGCGCAGTGCTGATGATGCCCGGATAATGATGGCGCCAGATATCGCCGGCGAGCCGGGCGATTTCCTCGGCTTCATCCGGCCCGACCGGAAGGATGGAGGCATTCGACGGTCGCGTCATCGCTCAGTAGAATTTGGCTTCTCCAGGCGGGCGCGTCTTGTAGCGCTTGTGGAGCCAGAAGTACTGTTCCGGCATTTCGCGCACCCGTTCCTCGATGAACGCGTTCATGCGGCGCACGTCCGCGGCGAGGTCTTCGGTCGGAAACCCGTTCCATGCCGGGTAAAACCTGAGCACGTATCCCTGCCCCCCGGGCAATTGCCGCGTGACGGCCGGCACGACCACCGCCCCGGCGAGGCGGGCAATACGCGAAAGCGCGGTCACCGTCGCCGCCTGCACACCGAAAAACGGGACGAAGATCGAGTCGCGGCTGCCGAGATCCATGTCGGGCAGATAGTAGAGCGGCAAGCCCTTGCGCACCGCGCGTACGACCGGACGTATGCCCTCCTGCCGGGAGAACAGCACCGGTTCGATGAAGCGCTGGCGCCCACGCAGCAGCACGCGGTTGAGCACTGGGTCTTTCTGGCGGCTATACACGGAAACACCCCGCCATTCGGTAATGATGCGCGTGCCCCCCATGTCGAGGCCGACAAAATGCGGCGCGAGCCAGATGACCGGCCGCCCGTCGACCGCCTGCCAGTGTTCGAGACCTTCGATGCGGATCAGGCGCTGCAGCCGTTCCTTGCTCGACCACCAGAGGAGCCCGTGCTCGACGAAGGCCCGGCCGAAAGCCTGGAAGTGCCGCCGGGCCGTGTGCTTGCGCTTCGCTTCATCCCACTCCGGAAAGCACAACCGCAAGTTGGTGAGCGCGACCTCGCGTCGCTCGCGCACCAACGCGTAGATGAGCAGGCCCAATCCGCGCCCCAGGGGAGCGAGGAGCGTCAAGGGGAAGAAGTGGAGGAGCCAGAGGAGGAAGATGGCGAGCCGGGTCATGCTCGCGCCTGCCGCACCACCCGCGCAATTTCGTCGATCTCAAGCTCGGACAACTCGGGATACATGGGAAGCGACAGCACTTCTTCGGCCGCAGCCTCGGCCCCGGGAAAACGCGTGCCGCCATAGTCTGCCGCGTAGACCTCCTGTCGATGCAGCGGGATGGGATAGTAAACGGCGCTCGCGATGCCCGCCGCCGTAAGCGCGTTGCGTACCGTGTCACGGTGGCGCGCGCGCACCGTGTACTGGTGGTAGACGTGCACGCCCTTGCCGTCTTCAACGGGCGGCGTCACGCCACTGCCGGCAAGGCGCTCGCCATAGCGCCTGGCGTTCTCGCGCCGGCGCCGGTTGTAATCGTCCAGCCGCGCGAGCTTCACCCGCAGCACCGCAGCCTGCAATTCGTCGAGCCGGCTGTTGTAGCCCACCATGCCGTGACGGTACCCCTCGATGCGCCCGTGATCGCGGAGCCGGCGCAGCCGCTCAGCCGCCGCATCGTCGTTGGTGATCACCATGCCGCCGTCGCCGTAGGCGCCGAGATTCTTGCTGGGATAAAAGGAGAAACAGCCCATGTCGCCATACGCGCCGGATTTGCGTCCGCCGTACTCCGCCCCGAAGGATTGCGCGCAGTCCTCGATCAGCGCCAGTCGATGCCGCAGGCAGATTTCGCGAATCGGTGCCAGATCGGCCGGCTGCCCATAGAGATGCACCGGCAACACCGCCCGCGTGCGCGAAGTCAGCGCCTTTGCCACCCGCGCGGGATCAATGTTGAAGGTGGCGGGATCGATGTCCGCAAAGACGGGCCGTGCGCCGGTCTGGGAAATCGCGCCCGCCGTCGCGATGAACGTGAAAGGCGTCGTGATGACTTCGGCCCCGGGACCCACACCGGCGGCGCGCAGCGCGAGATGCAGCGCATCCGTACCCGAAGCGACCGACACCGCGTGCCGCACATCGCAGTAGGCGGCGACCTCGCGCTCGAAAGCGAGCACTTGCGGCCCGAGCACGAACTGCCCTGAGTGCACGACCGACTGTAACGCGGCGTCGATCTCCTCCTGAAGGTCGCGGTACTGCGCCTTGAGGTCGACCATGGGTATCTTCATGCGCCACGCTCCAGCGGCGGCCACGCACCGCCCATTCCGGCGCTGATGCGCAGCGCCACTTCGAGGGCGCGCTTTCCGTCGGCGCCGCTCACGACCGGCGGTGCGCCCTCGCGCACCGCGGTGACGAACGCGCGCACCTCTTCAAGCAGAAGGTCCGCCGGCGGGAACGTTTTTTCCTCCGATGCAAGTCGCGGCGCGCCGCCCCCGTCCCGAAGCCGCCGCCAGCACACGAATTTGGGGTTATGCAGGTCGATGGACAGGTAAGCGTCCTGCTGAAACACCCGCACCTTGCGCATCGCCTTGTCGCTCACACGGCTTGCGGTCACGTTCGCAACACAGCCGTTTGCGAACTCGAGGCGCGCATGGCCTATATCGACTTCGTCGGTCAGGACGGGAAAACCGATCGGGCGCACGTCGGCAATCTCGCTCTGCACGAGGTTCAGGATGATATCGATGTCATGAATCATGAGATCGAGGACGACGTCCACGTCCGTCCCGCGCGGCTTGAAGGACGCGAGGCGATAGGACTCGACGAAAAGCGGCTTTTCGAGCACCTGGCGCAGGGCAAGCACGGCGGGGTTGAACCGCTCCACGTGCCCGACCTGGAAAACGCGCGCCTTGGCTGCCGCGAGCCGGATGAGCTCGTCGGCTTCCTCCAGCGTTCGCGTTACCGGTTTTTCGACGAGGATATGCGCGCCCGCCTCGAGGCATGCCCGCGCCACGCTGTAATGCGCCTCCGTCGGGACAACGATCGAGACGAGATCCACTTCACCGAGCACAGAGCGAAAGTCGGCGAGCGCTTGGCATCCACACGCCCGCGCGACCTCCTCGGCACGGCTCAGGTTCTCGTCCGCTACCGCGATGAGATCCACGTCGGGGAGCGCGGCGTACTTCTGGGCATGGAACTTTCCCAGGTACCCGACCCCGATCACGGCAGCGCTCAGCCGCTTCACCGTTCGCCCGTTCCGTTCAATATCAGCATCGGCGCGCACTTTGGCACGCGCGCCTGCGAGCGCGCAATCCCAACTAGCGTTCCTCCGTGCTCATCTCGGGGCCCTGGACGCCGGCGGGCACCTTGTACCGGTTGTAACCCCACAGGTACTGCGCGGGGCAGTGCCGCACCAGGGACTCGATCGCGCGGTTCAAGCGCGCTTCATTCAGTCCCGCCGTCTGCATCCGCTGAAGATGAAAATCATAGCCCTGGCCCCCGGGCCTGCGCTCGGCGAACGCCAACATGATCGCCGCTCCGGTTGCCTTCTGCAGCCGGCTCACCAATGTCATGGTATACGCCGGCCGCCCAAAAAAGCCGGCCCACACCCCTTCTCCCACGCCCGGCGTCTGGTCCGGCAGCAATCCAACCGCCTCGCCATTCTTGAGCGCCTTGTAGAGCAGGCGCACGCCGCGCAGATTCGCGGGCACGAGCTTCGCATGCCAGCGTTGTCGCCCGGCGAGCATGAGCGGCTCGAGCCATTTGAGCTTGGGCGGCCGGTACATGATCGTGATGGCCATGCGCTGCGCGGTGTAAAGCGCCGCGGCCTCGAAGCAACCGAGGTGGGGTGTAAGAAAAATGACGCCCCGGCCTTCGCGGTGCGCCTGCTCCGCGACATGCCAGGCATTGCATGCGACGAGCGGGGATATCGCTTCTTCGCGGCCGAACCATATCGCGATCAACTCCGTCACACCTTTTCCCGTTTCGGCGACAACGCGTCGCAACAGCGCGCGGCGTGCCGCGGTGTCGCGGCACACGCCGCTCGCGTGGAGGTTTTCTCTCACGTGCGCGGCGTAAGCGGGCGACAGCCAGTACACCAGCCAGCCGAGGGCCGCGCCCGCGCAGTGCAACCATCTCAGCGGCAGCCGGGCGGCCAGCCGCAACACCGGGACCAGCATGTATGCGATTTATGAGGCAGGGGTTGTGTGATATTGTAGGCGGCTTCTGTGAATTTCAGAAACCAGAATAATGAGCGAATTCCTTTTTACATCGGAGTCGGTATCCGAAGGCCATCCCGACAAGGTGGCGGACCAGATTTCCGACGCCGTGCTCGATGCCGTGCTTGCGCAGGACAAGCACGGCCGTGTCGCCGCGGAGACGCTCGTCGCGACCGGTCTCATCGTCATGGCGGGACAGATCACGACGCGCGCGGTGGTGGACTATGGTGCGCTCGCGCGCGAGGTGGTGAAGCGCATCGGCTATGACAGCTCGGAGGTGGGTTTCGACTATCGCACCTGCGCCGTCCTCACAGCATTCGACAAGCAGTCGCCCGATATCGCGCAGGGCGTGGACGAAGGCAAGGGCCTCGACCTCGAGCAGGGGGCAGGGGATCAGGGGCTGATGTACGGGTTTGCGTGCGACGAGACGCCGCAGTACATGCCGATGCCGATTTACTATGCGCACCGCCTGATGGAACGCCACAGCGAGCTGCGCAAGGACGGGCGGCTCCCGTGGCTGCGGCCCGATGCCAAGTCGCAGGTGAGCGTGCGCTACGTCGATGACAAGCCGCACCATGTCGATACTATCGTCATTTCGACCCAGCACAGTCCGGATGTCTCGCATGAGCCGTTGACCGAGGCGGTGATCGAGGAGATCGTGAAGCCGGTGCTGCCGAAGAACATGATCACGAAAGACACGCGCTTTCTCATCAATCCGACGGGGCGTTTCGTGATCGGCGGGCCGATGGGTGACACCGGCTTGACCGGCCGCAAGATCATCGTCGACACCTACGGCGGCTACTCGCGCCACGGCGGCGGAGCCTTTTCGGGCAAGGATCCGTCCAAAGTTGACCGTTCTGCCGCCTATGCCGCTCGCTACGTCGCGAAGAACATCGTCGCCGCAGGCCTCGCGCGCAAATGCGAAATCCAGGTCGCGTATGCGATCGGCGTTGCGCGTCCGGTGAGCGTCCTCGTGGACACGTTCGGCACGGGCAGGATCGGCGATGACAGGATCGCGAAGCTCGTCGAGAAGCATTTCGACCTCAGGCCGAAAGGCATCATCCAGTCGCTCGACATGTTGCGGCCGATCTACAGCAAGACCGCGGCCTACGGGCACTTCGGCCGCGACGAACCGGAGTTTTCGTGGGAGGCCGTGGACAAGGCGCCCGCGCTGCGGGCGGACGCGGGGCTGTAGCGCGACGCTACTGGCGGCGCACCGGCTGATGTATACTCGAACCTGCTGAGGAGCGTTGCAACCGGTAGATCCGGCCAGGCTCAGCAAAATCAAACGGCGCTCGCATCGGAAACGGTGCGGGCGCCTTGCTTTTCCGGATTCGTTTTCCGAGGGGCGCTGCGACCGGGAACTCCCGGCCAGGCTCGGAAACTCTCTTGTGCATGGAACGGCGCCCGCTTGTCATGAGGAGCTCTCCATGAACGCAGTCGTGCGTCACGACACGGCGGACTATCGCGTCGCCGATATCAACCAGGCCGACTTCGGCCGCAAGGAAATCGCCATCGCCGAGACCGAAATGCCGGGCCTCATGGCGGTGCGCGAAGAGTACAAGGGGCAGCAGCCGCTCAAGGGCGCGCGCATCGCGGGCTCGCTCCACATGACGATCCAGACCGCGGTGCTGATCGAGACGCTCGTCAAGCTCGGCGCCGAGGTGCGCTGGGCTTCGTGCAACATCTTTTCCACCCAGGATCATGCGGCAGCGGCAATCGCCGCCGCCGGCATCCCCGTGTTCGCCTACAAGGGCGAAAGCCTCGAGGAATACTGGGAGTTCACCCACCGCATCTTCGAGTGGCACGATGGCGGGGGCCCGAACATGATTCTCGACGACGGCGGAGACGCGACGCTGCTCGCCACGCTGGGCGCGAAAGCCGAGAAGGACCCATCGCTCATCGCCCGGCCGACCAACGAGGAAGAACGCGTCCTCTACGCGGCGATCAACAAACGGCTGCAGGCCGCACCCGGCTGGTATTCGAAAAAGCTCGCGGGCATCCGCGGCGTCACGGAAGAGACGACCACCGGCGTGCACCGTCTCTACCAGATGGAGAATGAAGGGCGCCTGCCGTTTCCCGCGATCAACGTCAACGATTCGGTCACCAAGTCGAAGTTCGACAATCTCTACGGCTGCCGCGAATCGCTGGTGGACGGCATCAAGCGCGCGACCGACGTCATGATCGCCGGCAAACTCGCCGTCATCGCCGGTTACGGCGACGTCGGCAAGGGCTGCGCGCAAAGCCTGCGCGGGCTCGGGGCAATCGTGTGGGTCACCGAGATCGATCCCATCTGCGCGCTTCAGGCCGCCATGGAAGGCTTTCGCGTCGTCACGATGGACGAAGCGGCGGACAAAGCCGACATTTTCGTCACCGCCACGGGCAACATCAACGTCATCACACACGAGCACATGCTCAAGATGAAGCACAATGCGATCGTGTGCAACATCGGGCACTTCGACTCCGAAATCGACATCGCGAGCCTGCGCCAGTACCCGTGGGAGAACATCAAGCCGCAGGTGGATCACGTGATCTTCCCAAGCGGCAAGCGGCTGATCGTGCTGGCGCAGGGGCGGCTCGTGAACCTGGGCTGCGGCACCGGTCACCCGAGCTTCGTCATGTCGAACTCGTTCACCAACCAGGTGCTCGCCCAGATCGAGCTGCATAACAATGCCGGCAAGTACGAGAACAAGGTGTACGTGCTCCCCAAGCGTCTCGACGAGAAGGTCGCCCGGCTGCATCTCAAGAAGCTCGGCGCGCAGCTGACGACGCTCACGGAGTCGCAGAGCCGCTACCTCGGAGTCGATATGAGCGGCCCGTTCAAGCCCGAGCACTACCGCTACTGACGAGCGTGGCAAAATGACTCGCGCTGCTCCACCCTCATCCCCGCCCCTCTTCCGCGTTGCGGGCGAGGGGAGATTCATGGTGCAGATGGTTGCCAGCCGTTTGCACGAGGCTCGATAATGCGCTCGCAGAAAGAATACCGGCGCACCTTCAGCTTCGAGTTCTTCCCGCCCAATACGCCGGAGGGACAGGAGAAGCTGCGGGAGACCACGCGACAGCTCGCGCAGCTGAAGCCCGAATTCTTCTCGGTGACCTTCGGCGCGGGCGGGTCCACGCGCGAGCGCACGCTCGGCGCGGTGCTCGGCATCCGCGCGCAGGGCTACGCCGCCGCGCCGCACATCTCGTGCATCGCGTCCACCACTGCGTCGGTGCGCGAGATGCTGCAGCGGTACAAGGACAACGGCATCCGGCACCTCGTCGCGTTGCGGGGTGATCTCCCGTCCGGCCTCGCGGCCCCGGGAGAGTTTCGCTACGCCAACGAGCTGGTGGCGTTCATCCGCAAGGAATTCGGCGACCACTTCGTGATAGAGGTCGCCGCTTATCCCGAGTACCACCCTCAGGCGCGCACGCCGCAGGAGGATCTGCTCAATTTCAGGCGCAAGGTGGAGGCCGGCGCGAATTCGGCGATCACGCAGTATTTCTACAATCCCGCGAGCTACTACCACTTCGTGGACCAGTGTCAGGCGATGGGCCTCAGGATCCCGATCGTGCCCGGCATCATGCCGATCGGACGTTTCTCGCAGCTCGCGCGCTTTTCAGACGCGTGCGGCGCAGAGATCCCCCGCTGGATCAGGAAGAAGCTGGAGGGCTACGGCGACGACTCCGCTTCCATCCGCGCCTTCGGGCTCGACGTCGTCACCGCGCTGTGCGACGAGCTTCTGCGCAATGGCGCGCCGGGGCTGCACTTTTACACGCTCAACCAGGCGAGCCTGACCATCACCATCTGGCAACGGCTCAAGCTCTAGGCACGCCTCACGCCGGGGGCACCGCGGCGACCACGTCGATCTCGATCAGGAATTCCGGCTCGGCGAGGCGGCTCACGACGAGCAGCGTGTTGGCAGGCGTCGCCTTGAGATGCCTGAATCGCGCCATCCGTGCTTCGCGAAAATCGCTGATGAGGCGGGCATCGACGAGATAAGTCGTCGTCTTGACCACATTGTCCCATCCCGCGCCGGCGGCTTTCAGCGCGATCTCGATATTGTCGTAGACCGCGTTCGCCTGGGCACGGATGTCCGTCCCGCGCACTTTGTAGTTCTCGTCCGCAGGCGTCTGACCCGAAAGATAGATCATGCGTGCGCCCTGGACCTCCACCATCTGGGTGAGACGCGGCGAAGTCCACAATCCCGGCGGATTGCTACGCCGCAGCATGAAATCGGGCGCGGGCGCCATCTGCAACGGCCGGGCGGTTGCGGGCGCGCACAGCCGCCGGATGAGCGCAGCGAGCGGATGGGGTAGGCGTATCGTGAGTTGCATCGCAGTCTCCTCGCACGATCCCGCACGGGCCTTGCCTGCGGGTGCGCGCATATTAGCACGCGCGGCAAGGGCTGCCGGGCGCGCGGCGATATGGCAGGCGCGGCGAAAATTTGCTACGGTTCGATTCACACTGCACGTGCGTACGATACAACACGCAGTGTTTCGTCCGGCATCACAATAACCAGGAGAGAGCGAAGCCAATGACCCACCCCGACTACGCACGCGCCGCCGCGCGTCACATCACGCCCGAAGCCGTAACGAAAACCCTCATGGAAATGGTCGACATCGCGAGCCCCACGGGGCGTGAAGGCGAGCTCGCAAAGTACATCGTGGCGCGCCTCGCCAAGGCCGGCTTCACCGCGTATCTCCAGGAAGTGAGCGAAAACCGCCCGAATGCGGTCGGCGTGCGCCCGGGAACGGGCAACGGGATCAATTTGCTCTTCACCGGGCACATGGACACTTCCTATGACGGAGACGAAGAGTACCTCAAGGGCGAAGGATTCAAAGCGAAGGCGGTCCTGCGCGATGGCTGGATCTGGGGGCTCGGCGCGAACAACATGAAGAGCGGCCTCGCCTCCGCGCTCGTCGCCATGGAAGCGATATGCCGCGAAGGTATCCAGCTCAAGGGCGATCTGCTCTATGGCGGAGTGGTGGGCGAAACGGAAAAAGCGGCGGTGGACGAATTCAAGGGTGGGTCGGTGGCGGGTTACGGCGTCGGCACCCGCCACATGGTGCTGCACGGCATCACCGGCGACTATTCCATCCTCTGCGAGCCGACGTCGCTCAAGGTGTGCACCGCGAACATGGGCGCGCTCTGGGCGAAGATCACGGTCGGCGGGACGGTGAGCCACGCCGCCCTCGCGCGCGACCCGAGTGTCGTGAATGCCATACGCGAGGTGCACGCGCTGCAAACCCTGCTTGAAAAGTGGATCGCGGAGTACGAGAAGACGCACGTCTACATGGGCGAGCACCCGAACGTCACGATCGCGGCCATCCGCGGCGGCTTGCCGTGGCGGCTCGCGCGCAACCCCTTCGAATGCAGCCTCTATCTCGACATCCGCACCGTTCCCGGGCAGACGGCGGAGCAGGTGAAGCGCTCGCTCCGCCGCGTGCTGCGCGAGTTCGCCGCGGCGCGGGGCCGGGCGGAGCCCACGCTCGAGTTCTTCGTAAACGACCCGCCGACGGTGATCGGCGAGGGCGAGTTCATCACCGAAGTCATGCGGACCTCGCACCGCCGCGTGACGGGCAACGACGCGCAACTCATCATCCGCCGCCCCGGCGCGGATTCCACGCATTTGAACCGCTACGATGTGCCGTGCATCTGCTACGGCCCGGGCGGGCGCAGCCATCCGGACGCGAAGGGCTTGATGCACGCCGTGGGCGAGCACGTCCCGGTGGAAAACCTGGTCACCGCGGCAAAAGTCTATCTCGACACCGCGCTCGACCTCTGCAGCAGGGACGCGCCAAAATGATGCGATTGACCGCGCGTCGCGCGCGACAAATAATGAAACGCGAATAACCCGCCGACGACGAGCGCGTCCGCTAAGGCAATGACAGCCACAATGGGCAAGACGGCGAGCCACGGCCACGCGGAACCGCATGCGGATGGCGCGTTCACCATCGTCTGTCGCGACGTCACGAAGGTCTACCAGACACTCGAGGGCGAGCGCATCCATGCGCTTGCGGATATCGGCCTCGCCGTTCACGAAGGGGAATTTCTCTCCGTCGTCGGACCCAGCGGATGCGGAAAGAGCACGCTGCTCCGCCTGCTCGCCGGCACACTGCCGAAAACCACCGGTGAAATACTTCTTCGCGGCTCGCCGGTCCTCGGGCCGCGGCGCGACATCGGCATCGTGTTCCAGACGGCGACGCTCCTGCCGTGGCGTAACGTGTTGCAGAACACGCTCCTTCCGGTGGACGTCCAGGGGCTCGACCGCAAGACCTACACCGAGCGGGCGCACGAGCTGCTCAAGATGGTGGGCCTCGCGGGCTTCGAGCGTAAGTACCCGTTCGAGCTTTCGGGCGGCATGCAGCAGCGCGTCTCGATCACGCGCGCCCTCGTCCACGACCCCGCGGTGCTGCTCATGGACGAGCCCTTCGGGGCGCTCGACGCGCTCACGCGCGAGCAGATGAACCTCGACCTGCAACGCATCTGGGCAGCCGCCGGCAAGACGGTTTTCCTCATCACGCACAGCATCAGCGAAGCGGTGTTCCTCGCCGATCGGGTGATCGTCATGTCGGCGCGGCCCGGGCGTATCATCGCGGAACTGAAGATCGCTTTTCCGCGGCCGCGCACGCTGGACGTCATGGGCACGCCGGAATTCGGCCGGCTCGTGACCGAGATCCGGCATCACCTCGCGGCGAGCGGCGCGCTCGATTGAAGGGAACCTCATCACACCCACTAAAAGGAGATCGGAGATGAAATGGTTGAGTGCCTCATTCGCGCTGATCGCAGCCTTCTCGGCGTCCCTCGGAACGGTGCACGCGCAGGCGCTGCAGAAGATCACGCTGCTCCACTCGCAGCCTCAGATCACGGCGGCCTTTGCCTACTCGAGCTCGCTCCCGGTCTATCTCGGTTACTTCAAGGAAGAAGGGCTCGAGGTCGAGGTGAACCCCATGGCGGGCGCGGCGGCGGCGATGCAGCTCGTCGTCGGCGGCCGCGCTGACTTCGCGATCGGGAATCCCTCCGGCGCCATGATCGCGATCCAGAAGGGCGCGGACGTCAAGTTCTACTACACCTCGATTCGGGGTGACATCTTCGGCGTGGCGCTGCCCAAGGAGACGGGGATGAAGACGCTTGCCGATCTCAAGGGCAAGACCATAGGCGTATCGAGCTTCGCAAGCGGCGGCACCAATTACGTGAAGGGGCTCATGAAGACGATCGGGCTCGAGTCCGGCAAGGACTACAACCTCGTCGAAGTGGGCGTAGGCGCGCGCGCTGCCGGGGCGTATCGCTCCAAGCAGATCGACGCCTTCTCGTTGTGGGACGAAGCCTACGTCACTCTGCAGCAGAACGGCATTCCGTTCTCGAATATCATCCGCGACCCGCGCGCCGACGGTCACGCGGTCGGCTCGATCCTCGCGAAGAGCAGTGACTACACGGCGCGGCGCAAGACTTTGATCGGCGTAGCGCGCGCCATCGCCAAGGCCCAGCTCTTCCAGTACACCAACCCCGAAGCCGCGATCCGCATCCACTGGAAGCTGTATCCGCAGACCGCGCCGCGAGAGGGCATCACTGACGCGGCGGTGAAGCGGGAATTGAACGTGCTCGCGGTACGCACCAAGCTCATCTCGAAGAACGCGATGAACACCAACAAGTGGGGCGACGTGCCGCGGGAGGTCATGGAGAAATTCCAAACCTACCTGGTGGAGACCGAAGTCGTGCCCAAAGCGATCGACGTCGGCAACTACTACACCAACGATTTCATCGACGAGATCAACAAGTTCGACGAAGCCGCCGTGATCAGGCAGGCGAAGGGGTTCAAGCTCTGATGGAGAAAGCGTCGGCCGAAGCGCTCGCACCCGCTGCACCCGGCTCCGTGACGGTCGCGCGCAGCGCAATGCAAAGGCTGCTCGCGCACATCCGCAACCGTCCGGAATGGATATGCGTGCCGCTTACACTCGTTATCGCGATCGCCGGCTGGGAATGGTACGTCAAAGCGTATCAGGTGAGCGTCGTCATCCTGCCCCCGCCCTCGCAGATCGTGCGCGCGCTTTATTCCGGGCTGGCAAGCGGTGTGTATCTCAAGGCGCTCGCCGTCACGCTGCAGGCGATCGTGCTGGGCTTTCTTCTTTCCGCATCGGTCGCGTTCGTCCTCGGTACGCTCATCAGCCAGGTCCGGCTGCTCGAAGCGACGATCTACCCCTACGTCGTCGCACTGCAGACGCTGCCCAAGATCGCGATCGCGCCGCTCATCCTGGTATGGGTGGGTCTCGGCATCGAGAGCAAGATCATCATCGCGGCGCTCGTCTCCTTCTTCCCGATGCTCGTCAACACCATCGTCGGCCTCAAGTCTGCGTCGGCGGACAAGCTCGAGCTCATGCACGCGCTCACCGCCTCGCGGCCCAAGACCTTTTTCCTGGTAAAGCTTCCCGAGGCGCTGCCGTATATCTTCGCCGGGCTGCAGATCGGCATCGTGCTCGCGGTGCTCGGCGCCATCGTGGGGGAATTCGTGGGCGCCAAGGCGGGGCTGGGCTATCTCATCATCCAGATGAACTACACGATGGACGTCGCGGGAATGTTCGCGGTGCTCTTCATCCTGGGCGTCATGGGCGTCGCGCTGAATGTGCTGATCACTTTCGTGCGGAAGCGCGCCATCTTCTGGCAGCGCACCGACGTGAACGCCATTTAGCGCCTTACCGCCAGGGCCGCCAAGGAGGAAGAGATGGAGAAGGTCTACTTTCCGGGGACGTGGCAGCAGCAGCGCGCTTTTTCACCGCTCGTCACCACACGCGGCGGGCGGATGCTGTGGGTTGCGGGCCACGGCGGGCTGCACGGCAGCGACCAGCCGCTGGAGGGCGACTTCGACGGTCAAGCCCGGCAGGCGTTCAAGAACCTCGCCGCGACACTGGCACAAGCGGGCGGTACGCTTTCCGACATCGTAACGATGACGGTCTTCATCATCGACGCCCGTTACGGCGACCGGTTCATCGAGATCCGGAAGGAAGCCTTTCCGGCCGCAGACTACCCTGCGAGCGCGCTCATCACCGTCGCAGGCTCCGCGCGGCCCACGATGATGGTCGAAATCCAGTGCGTGGCGGTAGTGCCCGACTGAATCATGCCGCCGCCTTGGCGGGCGCGCCTTTCTTCTTCGCCTGCGCGGCCTTGGCGTGCATGGACGCATACGCGCCGTGCGCAGCGGCTTCGGCATCCCCGACATGCACGGGGTAGCCCATGTCATCCAGCACCGAACCGAGGGCCGACAGGCACAGCATGACGTTGTCCGGGCGGCACGAGTAACCCATCAGGCCGAAGCGCCAGATCTTGCCGGCCAGCGGCCCGAGTCCCGCGCCGATCTCGAGACCGAACTCGGTGAGGAGGGTCTTGCGCACCTCCGCCTCGTTCACGCCGTCCGCGCATAGCACCGCGTTCATCTGCGGAATCTGGTGCTGTTCCTTCACCAGGAACTCGAGCCCCATCGCTTCGAGCCCCGCCTTGAGCGCGGTATGGTGGCGCTGGTGGCGCGCCCAGCAGTTCTCCAGCCCCTCTTCGCGGATGAGGAGCAGCGCTTCGTGCAGCGCGAAGAGCGAATTCGTCGGGGCGGTGTGATGGTAGGTGCGGGTCGTCGCGCCCCAATAGCCGAGGAGCAGGTTCATGTCCATGAACCAGCTGTGGATCTTGTCCTTGCGCGATTTCACGTAATCGACGACGCGGTCGCTGAACGAAACCGGTGAAAGCCCGGGCGTGCACGAGAGGCACTTCTGGCTCGCGGAATAGATCGCATCCACCCCCCACTCGTCGACGAGCACTGGCGAGCCGCCGAGGGAAGTCACCGCGTCCACGATCGCGAGCGCGTCGTGGCGGTGGGCGACATCCACCAGAGCCTTTGCATCGGAAAGGACGCCGGTTGAAGTCTCCGCGTGCACGAACGCCACGATCCGCACGTCGGGATTCTTTTTAAGGGCGTCCTCGAGCTTTTGCGGATCGACGGGTTCACCCCACGTGTCCTCGACGACGATCGGCACGCCGCCGCAGCGCTCGACGTTCTCGATCATGCGCCCGCCGAAGACGCCGTTGCGGCACACGATCACCTTGTCGCCCGGGCTCACCATGTTGACGAAGCAGTATTCCATCCCCACCGAGCCGGGCCCGGAGATGGGGAACGTGAGCGCGTTTTTCGTCTGGTAGGCATAGCGCAGGAGCGCCTTCAGCTCCTCCATCATCTCGACGAAGATCGGGTCGAGATAGCCGATCGCCGGCTGGCTCATGGTCGTCAGCACGCGGGGATGGATCTCGGTCGGCCCGGGCCCCATCAGTGTGCGCTGCGGGGGATGGAAAGAGCTGATACGTTTGGCCGGCGCGTAGCTGTTCATGGTGTCACTCCCGGAAAGTGGGGAACCGAAAAAAGTCTCGCCGTCCGGCCGCGACTTGAGCCGGATCGGCTTTCTGGCGTTCGCTTCGTTGAGTACGTCGAGCGCGCTGATCTCGCCGCCGGAAACGTGGTCCACTTCCATCGCCCACCGGGCTGGCACGTAGCCCGATTTGACCCAGTTGCTCACCACGGCCCGATCCAGGCGAAAGCGACGGGCGACTTCGGCCTGGGTGCCGAAAAGGTGGACGAGGCGTTCAGCGCAATTCATTGCGCCGCGAGACTAGCATGTCAAAATGAATTTGACAACCTGCGCTCCCCGGCCGGCGTGATCCGTACGGCGCGCCATTTTGTGAGTTAGCGCTTGCTCAGAATAAAGAAAATTCAGGATCTTCAGGAGGTTGTGTAGCGCCCTGAACCTCAGCGCCTCTGCCTCGAAAGCCGGAGAAGTCGAAAGCTTCGCGGTCGAGGAGGTGCGAGGGCCGCACGTTCTGCAGCGCCGTCAGCATGGTGCTGACCCGCCCCGGGTGGCGCTTTTCCCACTCGCGCAGCAGCGCTTTGACCTCCCTGCGCTTCAGATTCTCCTGAGCGCCGCAGAGATTGCACGGGATGATCGGAAAGGCCTTCGCCATCGCGTACTGCGCGAGGTCCCGCTCCTCGCAATAAGCGAGCGGGCGGATGACGACGTGCCGCCCGTCGTCCGACCGGAGCTTCGGCGGCATCGCCTTCAGCGTCCCGCCGTAGAACAGGTTCAGGAGAAACGTTTCGAGGATGTCGTCCCGATGGTGTCCGAGCGCGATGCGTGTGGCGCCCAGTTCGTCGGCCACGCGATAGAGCACGCCGCGGCGCAGCCGCGAGCACAGCGAGCACATCGTTTTCCCCTCGGGGATCACCCGCTTCACCACGCTGTAGGTATCCTGCTCGACGATGCGATAGGGCACGCCGATGCGCGCCAGGTAGTCGGGCAGCACATGCGCCGGAAAGCCGGGCTGCTTCTGATCGAGGTTCACCGCGACGATTTCGAAGCGCACCGGCGCGTGCTGTCGGAGATAGAGGAGGATGTCGAGCAGCGCGTAGCTGTCTTTACCTCCGGAGAGGCAGACCATTACTTTGTCGCCCGCGCCGATCATGCCGAAATCGGCTATGGCCTGCCCGGCGAGCCGCCGCAAGCGCTTGGCGAGCTTGTTCGCTTCGTAAGACGCTTTGCGCTCCCGGAGGCTATGGGGTTCAGCGCGCGTTGCGTAGGTTTCCATGTCGGTGCCCACTATTGATCGGCTGGCGCATCAGTGCGCCAAAAGCCCTGTTACGCTATGGGTGTTCGGGGCTTCAGAGATTCACGCTGCGGCCGCCATCGACCGCGATGACCTGCCCCGTCACGTACGGCGCGTCCGCGATCAGGAACTCGACCGCCTTCGCGATATCGTCCGGCTCGCCGATGCGCTTCAACGCGGTCTGGTTGATGATGCGCTGGCGCGCCACCTCGTCCTGCCACGTCTCGTTCTCCGGCCACAGGATGGTGCCGGGCGCGATCCCGTTCACGCGCACTTCGGGACCGAGCTCCCGCGCGAGCGAGCGCGTCAGCGCGAGGAGCCCGCCTTTCGCGGCATTGTAGACGACGTGATTGCGCATCGGCACCTCGGCGTGGATGTCCACGATGTTCACGATGCAGCCATGCGACTTGCGCAGCTCGCGCGCGGCCGCCTGCGCGAGAAAGAGCGGCGCCTTGAGGTTGGTCCCCACGAGGTCTTCCCACGCCTCTTCGGTCACTTCCCCCACCGGGGTGGGATAGAAGCTCGACGCGTTGTTCACCAGCGCGTCAAGGCGGCCGTATAGTCGCACGGCCTCCTTCACGAGCTGATTGAGCGTCGCGATCTTGAGCAAGTCGCCCTGCGCGAGCGCGACCGAGCGGGGACGCCTTGCATTGAGCTCCCTCTCGAGCGCGCGCGCCTCGGCGGCGGACGAGCGGTAATGAACCGCGAGATCCGCCCCCGCCCCGTGCAGCCGCCGGCAGATGGCCGCGCCGACGCGCCGGGCGCCGCCGGTAATGAGGATAACCTTGCCCTGCAGCGGAGAAGGCATGTGAACGGAAGTTGAACGACGAAGCGCAAATTATCCGGGGTTTGCGGATTTTACTGGATTAACCCACCATAACACCCGATGAGCCTGCCTCCACCCTCCCCGCAAGCGCGCGAGCACAGTTCACGCGTTGCCGCGCACATCCGGCAGGAGATCGCCACGGCGGGCGGCTGGATTCCGTTCTCGCGCTACATGGAGCTTGCGCTCTATGCGCCCGGCCTTGGTTATTACATGGCGGGCGCACGCAAGCTCGGCGCCGAAGGCGATTTTGTCACGGCGCCGGAGATCTCCCCACTTTTCGGCGAAACGCTGGCGCACCAGGTGCGGGAAGTGCTTGCTGCGGCGGGAGGCGAAGTGCTCGAAGTCGGGGCGGGCTCCGGCGCGCTTGCCGCCACACTCCTCGCCGAGCTCGAGCGGCTCGATGCGCTCCCCGCGCGTTATCTGATACTCGAGCTCTCGCCCGATCTCCGGCGTCGCAGCCGCGACACGCTTGCCGCGCGCCTGCCGCACCTCATGGAACGCATTGCGTGGCTCAACCGGCTCCCGCCCGCGTTCAGCGGTTGCGTGCTGGGGAACGAAGTGCTGGACGCGATGCCCGTGACGGTGGTCTGCCGGGAAGGCGAGGCGCTGCACGAGCGCGGCGTCGCGATAGAAGGCGAGCGCTTCGTCTGGCAATCGCGTTCCCGGAGGGAAAGCGCCCGCGCGCGCCTCGACCCCTCGTGGTTTCCGGTCGACGGTTACTCATCCGAAGTGCAGCTTCACGCGCAGGCCTTCGTCAGGACGCTGGGTGGCATTCTCGAGCGCGGTGTTGCGCTTTTCGTCGATTACGGTTTCCCGCGGCGCGAGTACTATCATCCCGAGCGTGCGCAGGGGACGCTGCGCTGCCATTACCGGCACCGGGCGCACGACGATCCGTTCTTTCTGCCCGGCCTGCAGGACATCACGAGCCACGTCGACTTCACCGCGATAGCCGAAGCCGCGGCGGAAGGCGGACTGGAAGTGATGGGTTATGCGAACCAGGCCCAGTTTCTCATCAACTGCGGCCTCACGGACCTCGTCGCCCGTACGCCGCCCGAGGACGTGCGCGCGTACCTGCCGCTCGCATCGCAGGTGCAGAAGCTGACCAGCCCCGCCGAGATGGGCGAGCTCTTCAAGGTGATCGCGCTGGGCAAGGGCGTCTCCGCGCCGCTCCTTGGCTTTGCGAGCGGCGACAAGCGGCACACGCTGTAACGACACATGGAATCGGAGATCGCTCTGACCACAAGCGTCTGGCTTGCGGCCGGCGTCGCGATACTCGCGGCCGGCGTGACGCAAGGCGCGCTGGGCTTTGGATTTCCCACCATCTCGACGCCGGTGCTCGTGCTCGTGACCGACGTCAAGACCGCCATCATCCTCAACCTGATGCCGAACTTCGTCGTGAACGTGATCAGCGTCGTGCGCGGCGGCAACTGGGGGGCGAGCCTCGGGCGCTACTGGCCGGTGGCCATATACGTGCTCATCGGCTCGTATCTCGGAGCGCGCTTTCTGATCGTCGCGCCGCAGGAACCCATACGGCTGCTGCTCGCGCTCATCATCTTCGCCTATCTTTTCCAGCAGAAGCTCGCGCGGCTCGACTGGAGCTGGCTCACGCGCTACCGCCGCATCTCGCAATGCGCATTCGGCATGACGGGCGGCTTCTTCTCGGGAAGCGTCAACAACTCGCTCCCGCCGCTCCTCATCTACTTCATCCTGCTCGGCGTCGAGGTAGCGGTCATGACGCAGATCCTCAATCTGTGCTTCCTCGGCGGCAAGGTGGTGCAGGCGGCCACACTCGGCTTTTCCGGCGAGATCGATGTCACGGCGGCGCTCGCCAACATTCCGCTGACCCTGATCGGGCTCATCGGGATGTACGCCGGCACGCGCCTGCAGAAGCGCTTCAGCCCCCAGGCCTACAACCGGGCGCTACGCGTCATCCTCTTCGCGATCGCTCTGATGCTGGTGTGGCAGGGCGGGCGTTATTTCTTTCGCTGAAGCACAGAGCCATGCGCGGGATCCCGGAATCCATACGCCGCCCTTATACAGCTCGGTGCCGCGTCGCGCTCGCGTGCGCCGTTGCGGCGCTCAGCGTGCCGGCGCCGGCGGCCGATCCGGCGACCGGGGTGGCGCCCGAGATCACGCGGGCGCAACAGTTGTGGCGCAAGAGCGCACATGGACCGATGCTCGAGCGCATCCTCCCTCCTGCCGTCACGCCCGCCGAGCTTCCGGAGCCGCAATCCGAAGGCGCGCGCCTTGTCACGCGCTATTGCGTCCAGTGCCATCACCTGCCCAACCCCCGGATGCACACCGCTGAAAAGTGGGCGGACATCGTGGAGCGCATGGTGTGGCGCATGCGGGGCCAGGGGAACATGGGCCGCCTGATGAAGGAAATGATGGCCGGAATCGAGGCGCCGACGGGGGACGAAGTCGCGACCGTGACGCGCTATCTAGCGCAGCACAGTCAGAAGGAAATCGATCCCGCGCATCCGGGTCTCAAAACCGAAGCCGGGAAGATGTTCAGCATTGCCTGCTCGCAGTGCCACGCCGCGCCGGATCCGCTACAGCACACGAGCCGCGAGTGGCCCGCTATCGTGGAGCGCATGAAGCGTCACATGGCATGGGCGAACGTCGTGGTGGGCGCGCGCGAACTGCGCACCGTGCCGGAGCTCAGAACCGAAGAGATCGTGCGCTTTCTGCAACGCCATGCGCGCAAAGGAGCCCGCCGATGAAAGCCATGCTGCTCGATGCGCCAAAGCAGCCGTTACGGCTCGCCGACGTTCCCGTCCCGCGTCTGGCGGCCGGGCAGCTCCTGATCCGCGTCCATGCGTGCGGGGTGTGCCGCACCGACCTCCACGTCGTGGACGGCGAGCTTCCGCCCCCGAAGCGGCCTCTCGTTCCGGGCCATGAGATCGTCGGCACGGTGGTGGAACGCGGCGCCGGCGTGGAGCGCTTCGCGCGCGGCGAACGCGTGGGCGTGCCGTGGCTCGGCTATACCTGCGGCGCATGCCGCTATTGCCGGCTCGCGCGCGAGAATCTCTGCGACAACGCACGTTTCACGGGCTACCACATCGATGGCGGCTACGCCGAATATACGCTCGCAGACCAGCGCTACTGTTTCCCGCTCCCCGGCGAGTACGACGATCTGGCAGCCGCGCCGCTACTCTGTGCCGGGTTGATCGGCTATCGCTCGCTCGTGATGGCGGGCGATGCGGAACGCCTGGGAATCTACGGGTTCGGCGCCGCGGCGCACATCGTGGCGCAGGTCGCGCGGCATCAGGGGCGCACGGTTTACGCGTTCACGCGGCCGGGGGACGTCGCGGCGCAGCGCTTTGCGCGGGAGCTGGGCGCCGCGTGGGCGGGCGACTCGGGGAGCGCGCCGCCCGAACCGCTCGATGCGGCGATCATCTATGCGCCGGTCGGCACGCTCGTCGTGTCCGCACTGAGAGTCACAGCGAAAGGCGGGACCGTGGTTTGCGCCGGAATACACATGAGCGAGATCCCAGCATTCCCCTACGAGCTCTTATGGGGCGAGCGCGTCGTGCGCTCGGTTGCGAACCTGACGCGGCGCGACGGGGAGGAGTTTCTCGCCCTCGCGCCGCGCGTACCGGTGCGCACGCGAGTGGAAGCGTTGCCGCTCGATCAGGCGAACGAGGCGCTTTCGCGTCTGCGCGAAGGCCGCATCACCGGCGCGGCGGTGCTGACGCCGTAGGCGAAGTGCGGCGCGTTCAGGAAGCGGCGGCGAGCGTGATATCGAACTGCGCCTGCGCGACTCCCTCGGCGTCGCGCGCAATCGACACGATTTGCGCCTCCGGCACACGTCCCCGGCGGTCGAAATATAACTGGGTGACGAGCGTCGCATAACCGTCGCAGCTCACCCGGTAGTGGATATGGCGCGGACGCCCCGGATAATCTCCTGGGAACACGGTCGTGTAGCGGTAACGACCCTCGCGGTCCGACGTGACCCGCGCGCGTAGCAGGCACCGCGGATCGTCCGGCTTGGACCCGACGTCGGAGTAATGGCCCTTTTCGTCCGCCTGCCACACTTCCACCACTGCGCCGGCAAGCGGCGCGCAATCCGGCATGCCGAGCACGCGTCCCGTTACGGAGAGCTTGCGCTCGCCGCCGGAGCCGCCCGCGCACAAGTCTTCCTGCGCTGGGGCATCGCGCTTGTAGAACGGCCCGAGCGCATCCCTCGGCGTGGCGCGGCACGCGGCCGCGCGCGCGATCCCCGGCGCAAAGACGAGGGTCAGCCCGGCGCCGAGTAGGTTTCTCCGCGTCATTGGAATCACTTCGCGACTTGCGGCACGTTCATCCCGCGCTGCACGGCTGGCCGCGCCGAAACGTCATCGAACCAACGTTTGACATGGGGAAAATCGTTGAGATCCGTCTTGTGCCATTCGTGGCGGGCGACCCAGGGAAAGGTCGCGATGTCGGCGATGGAATAGTCGCCGACGAGATAGGGGGTGTGCTGGAGACGCGCGTTCAGCACGCCGTAGAGCCGGCGCGTCTCCCTGGTGTAGCGCTCGATCGCGTAGGGAACGGGCTCCTTCGCCGCGCGCAGGAAATGGTGCACCTGGCCGAACATCGGGCCCACGCCGCCCATCTGGAACATGAGCCACTCGAGCGCGGCGTAGCGCCCGCTTCCCGATGGGGGCAGGAGCCGTCCGGTCTTGTCGGCAAGATAGATCAGTATCGCCCCCGATTCCATCATGCGCAGCGGCGAGCCCTCCGGACCGTCGCTGTCGACAATCGCCGGGATCTTGCTGTTGGGGTTGGTCGCGACATATTCCGGCCTGAACTGGTCGCCTTTGCCGATATCGATCGGGTGTACCCGATACGGCAGGCCGAGTTCTTCCAGCATGATCGAAACCTTGCGCCCGTTGGGCGTAGTCCACGTGTAAAGATCTATCATCACCTTCCTTCCGGTTGTGTGATCGATTGCGCGATCGCTTCCAGCCGCGCTTCGTGCAGGCGTTGCCGGATTTCCGCGGGATTCGCGGCATCACGGGCGATGGCGCCCGCATCCAGCGCGGCGCCGGCCCGGCGCGCGCGCTCGAGCCTTGCGCGCGCCGTTTCCGCATCCGGTTCGGCGGCAAGAGCGGCGGTGACGAGCTCCGAAAAGCGCTCCGGCCGGCGCCACGCGTCGGTCTCGGTCAAAAGATCGAGCAGCCCCGGCGCCTCGAGTTCCACCGCGTCGACGATGACGTTGGCGTGGCGCGCCGCGAGCAGCGCGAGATCGCGACACGCGGCGGGCACTTTCAGCCGGGCGCAGAACGCTTCGACTGCCAGCGGATCCATGGCGCGGGCCAGTGCGGCAAAGCGAGTTTCCAGCGTTTCACCCTGAGCGGCTGCGGCGGCGAGACCGGCGAGCGCCGCATCGCCGCGCGCAGCGAGCAGCGCGTCAAGCTCGGGCGCGATACGCGCGAGCGCGCCACAATCGCGTAATACGTCGAACATCCGGCCCGGCGTCCGTTCCATGAGCCCGCGGGCGAATTCCTGCCACACCCGTTCCGGCACCAGCGCATCGGCTTCGCCGCGCGCGACCATCTTGCGCATAAGCTCCAGTGTTTCCGGGGCGAGGCTGAACCCGTAACGCGCAGAAAACCGGGCGACACGCAGGATGCGAACCGGATCCTCGGCAAACGCCGGGCTCACATGCCGCAGCAGGCCGGCTTCGAGATCCGCGCGCCCGTTGAACGGGTCGATCAGCGTGCCGGACTCGTCCCTCGCCATCGCGTTGATGGTGAGATCGCGGCGCTCGAGATCCTGCTCGAGCGTGACGTCCGGGGCGGTGTAGAACTCGAACCCGTGATAGCCGCGTCCCACCTTGCGCTCGGTGCGCGCAAGCGCGTACTCCTCGCGCGTGTGCGGGTGCAGGAACACCGGGAACTCGCGGCCGACCGGCTTGAAGCCGAGCTTCACCATCTCTTCCGGCGTTGCGCCGACCACCACGTGATCCCGATCCTTGACCGGCAGGCCGAGAAGCTCGTCGCGTACCGCGCCACCCACCGTGTAGATTTTCACGAGGGCTCGCCTTCAGCGGCCGGCCTGATTGCGGTAACGGTAATAGCGCGCGCGCGGCGTGCGCTGGCCGAGCCAAATGGGGGCAACCGCTTCCAGCGGCGTTGGCCGGATGCCGAAAGGAAAGTCGCACCGACACACGCTGTCCACCTTCATCGAGTAGTAGTTATCGCGCGTGAGCAGCTTGACCGGCAACCACTCCATCGCGTACGCCTGCCAGTAGGACAACCGGTCGCCGAGCCCGATCACCGGGCGCGCGTGTCCGGCGGTGCGGCCAGCGTATTCCACCAGCTCGCGCAGCGTGTAGACTTTCGGCCCGCACAGCTCATAGGTCCGTCCGAAACTCTTTACGTCTTCCAGGCTCCTAACAAAGGCCTCCGCAACGTCTTCCACGAAGACCGGCTGAAAGCGCGCATTCGGACTCCCGAGCACGACGATCGGCAGCCACCGCTGAAGTCTCGCGAAGAGGTTGAGGAACCGGTCGCCGGGGCCGAAGATGACCGAGGGGCGGAATACCGTCGCGTCGAGGCCCGCGCTGCGCACGATTTCCTCCGCCTCACCCTTGGAGCGAAGGTACGCGCTCGGCCCGTTGCGATCGGCGTTGAGCGCGCTCATGTGCAAGTAGCGCCGCAAACCCGCCTCCCGGCACGCGTCCACGAGCTTGCGCGCGAGCTCCACGTGCGTCTCATGAAAGCTTTCCGGCCCGCGTCCGCCGTGCAGCACCCCTATCAGGTTGATGACGGCTTCGGTGTCGTCGATGAGGCGCAGGATCTCTCTGCGATCGTGCACGTTCGCCTCCACCACCTCGACGGTGGGCAGCAGCAGCAACTCCTTTGCGCGCTCGCGATTGCGCGTGGGCACGCGCACGCCGTAGCCCTGCGCGGTGAGCCGGTGGCAGATGTGGCGCCCGACGAAGCCGCTGCCGCCGAATACACAGACCGTCCTGACCTGCATCGCGTTTGTCCGACCCCGTTGCTACGGCATTTCGCCGAGCGCCGCCTCGCCGTCGAACTGGCGGGGGCCGATGATGCCGAGCCGCCTTTTGAGCGACTGCAATTCCTGACTGAAGGCATGCGCATAGTAGCTCGTGTTCGCCATCACGTGCTTGACATACTCGCGCGTTTCAGTGAACGGTATGGTCTCGGCATAGACCGCCCCTTCCATCGCGGCATCGGGGCGCCACGCACGGGCGCGACCCGGCCCCGCGTTGTAGGCGGCCGAAGCGAGCACCGCATGGCCGTCGAGCACTTCGAGCACGTGTCGCAGGTAGTAAGTGCCCAGGCTCACGTTCGTGTCGAGGTCGGTCACCTGTGTCCAGCGCCAGTCCTTGAGCCCGAGTTTGCGCGCGACCCAGCGCGCCGTGTTCGGCATGAGTTGCATGAGCCCGCCCGCGCCGGAGCTGGAACGGGCGGTGCTTACAAAACGGCTTTCCTGCCGGATGAGCCCGTACACCCAAGCTTCCTCCAACCCCAGCTCGTTCGCCCGGGAGCCGAGCACGTCCCGATACGGCGCAACATAGCGCAGCGCGAAGTCGTGCAAGGCCACCGTGCGTTCCGCGGTATTGATGGTGCGGTCGTACAGTTCCTGCCGCCGCGCGACCTCCGCGGCGGCGAGAAGCTGCCGGTCGTCCAACTTGCGGATCGCCCACAGCCATTCGCGCGTCGCCTCCACGCGCAATCCCAGCCGGTAGAGCTCGAGGGCGCGCCGGATGCCGGGCATCTCGCTCACCGCGCGCAAGTCCGCGGGTCCCGGCGTGAAGACCGATGGGGGGCTTGCGATTTGCCGCCCCAGCTCCTCGGCCGCAAGCTGCCCATAGAAGCCGAACTCGGTGGAAAGCGCACGGTAGACCGCTTCGGCCTCCTCGGGCTGGCCGAGCACGGCGAGCGCCCGCCCCCGCCAGTAGCGCCACCCCGGCTCGCCCTTCGCCTTCTCCGTCATCGCGTCGATCGCCGCGAGCACGGCTTCCCAATTTCGCGCGCGCAGGGCGGCGCGCGCCTTCCACGCAAGCTGCAGATCCGACAGATCGCCGGCCCGCTCATACCATGCCAGCGCATTGGGGTCGTGCTGCATCGCCGCGTACTGCGCGATGAGCCCCCAGACGTAGCCGCGCTCCTCGACGCCGAACCGCTCCTCGAGGCGCGTCCAGTGCGCGGCCGCCTGCTGCGCCGAGCTGCGCGCGAGCCGGTGCACTGCGAACATCGCCGTTTCCCGTCCGGTGCGGGTCTTGAAGTCGAGCTTCTTTTTCTCTAGATAGCGGCGGGGATTGCTCGCGATCGACACGAGCGTGCGGTGATCCGGCTCCTGCTTGCGCGGCAGGAAATCGGCGGCGCGCCGTGCGATGCCGACCTGGCCCGCCTCGAGCGCGAGGCGGATCCGCATCCAGATATCGTCGGCCGTCAACTGCTTTGCGGCCACGAGCGCGCTGAACAACGGCGTGCAGCTCTCCGGCGACTCGCGCCCCACGAACCACAGTGCTCGCGCAGCGGCGAGCGCTTCCGATTCGGAGCTCCGCATCTGCGACTGCAGCGCATAGCAGGCGATTTCGATATCGTCCCTCACGAGCGCCGGGTACTCGGCATCGAAAAGGTCCCACGCCTTGCGGTCCCCGAGCATCTTCAGCCATTCGTTGCGCAACCGCTCGGAGAGCGTGCTGTCGGGGTGCGCGTCGATGAACGTGCGGAGCTCGCGCGGTTCGGCATCCTCGAGCCGCATGCGCAGCCGCCAATACGTGACATACGGCTCCAGCACGTAGCCCTTGAGACGCGCGGCGTGCCGTTCGAGCCTGGGCGCATCCCCGGTGCGGAACGCTTCCCGGGCGGCGAGAAAATCCTCGTCCTCGCTCGCCGCAATGCCGGTCGCGCAGGCGAGCGCGAGCACGACCCCGAGCGCGAATTCCTGCATCGTTCGTGAACCTTTCAGCATCCGCCCATTTTAGAACCTATCTCAGCGTCGTACACCGGCCTGTTACAGCTTCTAACTAAGGAAGAGCTTGTAAGCGGGATTGCGGCTTTCGTCGCAATAGGGATAGCCGAGCTCGGCGAGAAAGGCCTGGAATTTCTTCTCGTCCCGCGCGGGGACCTGCATGCCGACGAGCACCCGGCCGTAATCCGCGCCGTGATTGCGGTAGTGAAAGAGGCTGATATTCCAGCCCCGGCTCATGGCCGTGAGAAAGCGCATGAGCGCGCCGGGCCGCTCCGGAAACTCGAAGCGGTAGAGGATCTCGTAGTCGACGCGCGAGGCATGCCCGCCCACGAGATGCCGGATATGCAGCTTGGCGAGCTCGTTGTCGCTGAAGTCGAGCGTCTTGAGCCCGTGCTTGCGCAGGGAGCGCACGAGCCTGGCCGTTTCATTGCGATCCTGCACCTGCACGCCGACGAACACCTGCGCTTCGCTCGGGTCGGCGTAGCGATAGTTGAATTCCGTGATGTTGCGCGGCCCGATCAGCGCGCAGAATGCCTTGAAGCTCCCGGGCCGCTCCGGAATCGTCACGGCGAGGATCGCTTCGCGCGCCTCCCCCAGCTCGGCTTCCTCCGCGACGAAACGCAGCCGGTCGAAGTTCATGTTGGCTCCGCACGCCACGGCGACAAGCGTCCGCCCGCGCACGCGGGTCTGCTCGACGTACGCTTTTGCGCCGGCGATCGCGAGCGCGCCGGCAGGCTCGAGTATCGCGCGCGTATCCTCGAAGACGTCCTTGATCGCCGCGCAGATGGCGTCGGTGTCGACGCGGATCACATCGTCCACGAGCTCGCGGCAGAGACGAAAAGTCTCCCTGCCCACCTGCTTCACCGCCACCCCGTCCGCGAAGAGCCCCACCTGGTCGAGCTTCACGCGCCGCCCCGCCTTGAGCGAGCGATACATGGCATCCGCGTCCACCGGCTCGACGCCGATCACCCGGATCTCGGGTCGCAGCCGCTTCACATAGGCGGCGATGCCGGCGATGAGCCCCCCGCCGCCAATCGCCGCAAAAATGGCGTCGATCGGCTTGGTGTGCTGGCGGAGGATCTCCATCCCGATGGTGCCCTGCCCCGCGATGACGTCCGGGTCGTCGTACGGATGCACGAAGGTGAGGCGGTGCCGACGTTGAAGGACACGGGCATGGGCGCACGCCTCATCGTACGAATCGCCGTGGAGCACGATCTTTGCGCCGCGCGCGCGCACCGCCTCGATCTTGATCGGCGGTGTCGTGACCGGCATCACGATCGTCGCGGCACAGCCGAGCTTCTGCGCGGCAAGCGCAACGCCCTGCGCATGGTTGCCCGCCGAGGCCGCGATGACGCCGCGTTTCAGCGCCGCGAGGGGGAGCTGCGCCATCCTGTTGTACGCGCCGCGCAGCTTGAAGGAAAAAACCGGCTGCATGTCTTCCCGCTTGAGGAGCAGGCGGTTAGCCAGCCGCCGTGACAGGCTGGGGGCGGGCTCGAGCGGCGTTTCCACCGCGACATCGTATACGCGGGCGTTGAGGATGCGTTCGAGGTAGTCGTTCTTCTTCATAAGGCGAAAAAAATCAGGGCTAAGGGTAGCAGGAATGGCTGCACGAAGTAAGCGCTGGAGGAGCGCGCCCCTCGCCGTTTACCGCGCCGGCGTTCCCGTCTACCATTTACGCATGACGCAGGACGAAATGAAAAGGGCCGCCGGGCGCGCGGCGCTCGATCACGTGCCGGCCGAGGGGGTGATTGGCGTAGGGACCGGCTCCACCGCCAACTTCTTCATCGCGGAGCTCGCGCGTTTGAAGCACCGGCTCGAAGGCGCCGTGGCGAGCTCCGAGGCAACCGCGCAGCGGCTCAAGGCGCTCGGCATCCCGGTGCTCGACTTGAACAGCGTCGCGGAACTCGCCGTTTACATCGATGGAGCGGACGAAATCAACCGGCGGCTCGTGATGGTGAAGGGCGGCGGGGGCGCGCTCACGCGCGAAAAAATCGTGGCGGCTGTCGCGCGCAAGTTCATCTGCATCGCCGATGAATCGAAATGGGTCGATGTGCTGGGCAAGTTTCCGCTCCCGGTCGAGGTGATTCCGATGGCGCGCTCGTACGTCGCGCGGGAGATCGTGAAACTCGGCGGCACACCGGTGTGGCGGCAGGGGTTCATCACTGACAATGGCAACGTCATCCTCGACATTCACCACTTCGAGATCCTGCAACCGCTGGAGCTCGAAGCGGCGCTCAACCAGATCACGGGTGTCGTAACGAACGGGCTCTTCGCGCGGCG